>NZ_JBIVAX010000028.1:0-107499 GCF_044745805.1 Kitasatospora sp. NPDC086801 | reverse complement strand
AGCGGCCGAAGCCGCTCCCACTGGCCGTCAGTCAGATCACCCCTACTCCCCATAGTCGTATCAACGACTCAAGTGATCGGCAGGACACGGCCTAGAGCGCGCTTCGTCATTCCCGCCGGCCGAGGAAGTCCGGCGTCTCCCCGCGCAGTTCCGCCAGTCCCCGGGGGGGCTGAGCCAACGCGCCTCGCCCTTGGAGCAGTTGACGGAGGACGCGCGGAGCTCGTTCTCGTCCAGGGGTTCCGTGCCGCGGAGGCCGGCACCGGCCCGCCCGCGCCGTCGCGCCGGTTCCTCCCGGTCCGTACCGGGACGGACGACGGACTGTCAGAGGGCAGGCCTAGGGTTCGTGGTGTGCGGGGCCGGTCCCGGCGTAGGAGGGAGGCGCCGGGACCGGTCCGCCTCGCGCCCCTGGGCTACTTCTTGAAGGCGACGCCCGCGTAGGCGGAGACGTCCTGCCAGCCTTCGGGGAGCTCGGCGGTGGGGACGTGGCCGGGGGCGGGGCGCCAGAGCGGGAGTTGGACCAGGCCGGGGCCGGCGAACTCGAAGTCGCCGAAGAACGGCTCGACGCCGGCGCGCGGGCGCAGCACCAGGGGGGCGCTGGCGCTCCGGTAGATGCGGGTGCCTTCGGCGGCACTCTCCCGGGAGGCGAAGTCGGGGCTGCCGTGGGAGAGGATCAGCGCGCTGCCGGGGGCGAGCGCGTCGCGCAGGGTGCGGACGATCTGCTGGGCGCCGTCCTCGTCGCGGATGAAGTGCAGCACGGCGACGAGCATCAGCGCGACCGGCCGGGACAGGTCGACGGCGGCGAGCAGGCCCGGGTGGTCGAGGATGGCGGCCGGGTCGCGCAGGTCGGCCTCGATGACCGAGGTGTGCCCGGCAGGGTGGCCGGCCAGCAGGGCGCGGGCGTGGGTGGCGACGATCGGGTCGTTGTCGACGTACACCACCCGGGCGTCGGGCGCGACCCGCTGGGCGACCTCGCTGGTGGAGCCGACGGCCGGGATGCCGGTGCCGATGTCGACGAACTGGCGGATGCCCCGGCCGGCGGCGAACTCGACCGCGTCACCGAGGAACCGCCGGTTGGTGCGGGCCAGCAGCGGCAGCGCGGGGTAGGCGGCTATGGCGGCCTGGGCGGCCTTGCGGTCGGCCTCGAAGTTGTCCTTGCCGCCCAGGTAGTAGTCGTACATCCGGGCGGTGTGCGGGATGCCGGTGTCGAGCTCGCTCGGCGGCTGCCAGTCGTCCGCTCTGGCCCAGTCCCAGTCGGTGCCGGTGGCCTCGCCGATGGCTGCGCTGTCCTCGTGCATCCTGTTCCGCCCCCAATGCCGTACTCACTGCCGGACATGGCACCGCCGTGGCGCCGACAGGCCCGCCCGGTACGACGGGGTGACCCGCCTCCGGCCCGGCCACTCTTCCGTGGCATACGGTGCGCCGTGATCGTATCCGACGACACGCCGGTGAAACAGCGGGAGTTCAGGTTTACGCAACACCCGGGCGGCGGAGTGTGTGCACGTCAATGGCGGTACCCGGACGCTTCTCGGATCGCACCGGAGTGCCGCCGTCCCTATGCTGACTGCCGATGACTGCAGACCGCCGCACCGTACTGCGCACCGCCGTCCAGCTGGCCGCCCTGACCGCCGCCAGCGGGTTCCTCAGCGCGTGCGCCTCCGGCGCCCCGCGCCGGGCCGACACCGGGGCGCTCGCCGTGCACCCGGGCACCCTCGACCCGCAGCAGACCACCGACCCGGCCTGGAACGGCGGCGAGGGCCCGCCCTCCGCCACGCCGATCGCCCCACCGGAGAAGCAGCCCACCGGGGCCGACCCGGCCGACCCTGCTGACCCGGCCGCCGCGGCCGCGACGCCGCCCCCATCGACACCGACGCCCCCGCCGACGCCGCCGGTGCTGCCGCCGCTCGCCGCCGGCACCCCGGTCGAGGTGGTGAACGGGCCGCGCACCAGCAAGTTCGTGGCGCTGACCTGCCACGGCAGCGGCGATCCGAAGATGGCCACCGCCCTGCTGGAGGCCGCCGAGCAGCGCGGCGTCAAGCTGACCGTGATGGCGGTCGGCAGCTGGCTCGACCAGCAGCCGCAGATGGCCCGCCGGATCCTGGACGCCGGGCACGAGCTGGGCAACCACACCCAGAACCACCTCGACCTCTCGACGATGACGGCGGACCAGGTCCACGACGAGATCGCCCAGTGCGCCGAACGGCTGCAACGGCTCACCGGCTCGATCGGCCGCTGGTTCCGCCCGTCCGCCGCGCAGTACGCCACCCGGACGGTGCGCGAGCAGGCGAAGGCGGTCGGCTACGAGCACGTGCTGTCCTTCGACGTCGACCCGCGCGACTACAACGACCCGTCGGCCGCCGAGTTGCAGCGCCGGGTGCTGAAGTCGGTGCGCGGCGGCTCGGTGGTCGCCCTGCACATGGGCCACCAGTGCACGGTGGACGCGCTGCCGGGCATCCTGGACGGCCTCGCCAAGGCGGGGCTGAAGCCGGTGACCGTCAGTCAGCTGTGCGCCTAGGACACCCGTAGGGCCACGCCGCCCGAGGGGCCCGTTCACCCCATCGGGTCGTCCTCCTTGTACGGGCGCATCCTCAGCGTCCGGGCGTCCGCCGCGCGGATCTCCGCGGCCCGGTTGACCAGCTCCTCCAGGTCGTCCCGCCCGGCGTGGATGAACCGGCCGTGCAGGCCGTCGAAGCGGCCGCGGGCGACGTCCACGGTGACCGCGACCATGTACGGGATGGAGCCCCAGGTCTTCATGTCCTTGAACATCGGCATTCCGGCGGTCATGTCGGTGGCGACCGCGCCGGGGCTGATGTCGAGGATGACGATGCCGTGGCTCGCGAGCGAGTCCGCCATGTTGTCGGAGAGCTGGAGCAGCGCGCCCTTGGAGGTGGCGTACGCGGTGTAGTCGCCGTCCGGGCGCAGGGCGAAGCCGGAGTTGAGGTTGACCACCCGGCCGCGCCCCCTGGACACCATGCCGGGCAGGACGCAGCGCAGCAGGTTGTAGGGGCCGCGCAGGTTGGTCTCGATCACCTGCCACCACTGGTTGGCGTCGGTCTCCCAGAGCGGCACTTCGGCGCGGTCGACCAGGCCGGCGTTGTTGATCAGCAGGTCGATCGTGCCGAGGTCGCGTTCGATGATCCGGACGGCCTCGCGGACGGCGCCGGCGCGGGTGACGTCGGCGGTGACGGCGACGCCGCGGGAGCCGTGCCGGACGCACTCCTTGAGGGTGTCGGTCAGCGTCCCGTGGGTGCGGCCGACCAGGCCGACGGCCATGCCCTCGGCGGCCAGGCCGATGGCGATCTCCCGGCCGATTCCCCGGCCTGCGCCGGTGATCAGGGCGACCTGTCCTGTGAGCGATCCCGTCGGCACCGTGTGCTCCCTTCCCGTCCCCGGCCCCCGTCTGCGGCATTCTTCCGGCCGCCGGACGGGCGCGGCCCCGGGCGCACGGGCGGCGGGCGCGGCCTCACCCGTTCGGACGACGGCTCGCACCGGCACCCGCCCGGGGAGGGGGTGACCTACCGGCCGGTACGGAGTAGTAACGTCGTCGGGACGGTGACCGGTGCACCCATTCCGGTACACCGGCCCGTTGACCAGCAGCTCGCTGGGTCACCAGTCGCTGGGCGATCCCCAGCACCACCGAAGGGCAACTGAGTGAGTGACATCGCGCGCGTCGGAGTGATCGGCTGCGGCCTGATGGGGTCGGGCATCGCGGAGGTCTTCGCCCGGGCCGGGCTGGACGTCCTGGTGGCGGAGGCCAGCGGTGAGGCGCTGGAGTTCGGCCGTACCCGGCTGACCAACTCCCTGGACACGGCGGTCAAGCGCGGCAAGCTGAGCCCGGAGCAGCGGGACGAGGCGCTGTCCCGGCTGGCCTTCACCGTGGAGCTGTCCGACTTCGCCGACCGTGACCTGGTGGTCGAGGCGGTCGCCGAGCGCGAGGACGTCAAGGTCAAGATCTTCCAGGCCCTGGACCAGGTGGTGGAGCGCCGCGACGCGATCCTCGCCTCCAACACCTCGTCGATCCCGATCGTGAAGCTGGCCGCCGCCACCTCCCGCCCCGAGCAGGTGATCGGCCTGCACTTCTTCAACCCGGCGCCGGTGCAGAAGCTGGTCGAGGTCATCCCGACGCTGACCACCTCGGCGGTGACCACCGAGCGGGTCGAGGCCTTCGCCTCCCAGGAGCTCGGCAAGGAGCCGATCCGCGCCCGCGACCGGGCCGGCTTCGTGGTCAACGCGCTGCTGGTGCCCTACCTGCTGTCCGCGGTGCGGATGTTCGAGTCGGGCGTGGCCACCGCCTCCGACATCGACAAGGGCATGGAGGCCGGCTGCGCCCACCCGATGGGCCCGCTGCGACTGTGCGACCTGATCGGTCTGGACACCATCGTCTCGATCGCCGAGTCGATGTACGACGAGTACAAGGAACCGCTGTACGCCGCTCCCCCGCTGCTCTCCCGGATGGTCGACGCGGGCCTGCTGGGCCGCAAGTCCGGCCGCGGCTTCTACGACTACACCGCGAGCGCCTGAGCACCGACCGGTGGACGGCGGCGGGGCCCGGGGGCGATCTACCGCCCCCGGGCCCCGTTTGATGCACCGTCAGCTGTTGATGGTGTAACTGTCCCCGTAGACCTTCCACTTGAGCGGAGGGTTGAGGTCGAAGTTCTTCGCGTTGAGGAAGACCGACTGCTCGGTGTCGACCCGGCTGGTGTCGGAGTGGGCCTCCTCCTTCTTCATGACCACCTTGCGGGCGTCCAGGAAGGCCTTGAGGTAGGTGGCCTCGTCGCCGCCCTGGGCGGGGGTCTTGGCCTTCTTCATGGCGGCGGCGCGGATGCCGCCGAAGCTGTCCGAGCTGTTGCCGGGGCCGTGCATGACGATGGCGTCGTAGTAGGCGAACTGGCCGAGCGCGCGCAGGCCGTCGGACTTGGCCTGGTTGACGGCGGGGTTGAAGTACACCCGGTCGCGCTCGTCGTTCTGGGCCTGCTGGAAGACGGTATCCTTGGCGGCGGTGGCCCAGTCGTTGACGAAGGGGGTGCCGAGGCCGGCGTGCGAGGCGCTGCCGTTGACCTTCTTCAGGGCCGGCAGGTACTTGGCGAGGACGTTGCCCGGCTTGAGGTCGGTGTAGTGCTGGACGAGCTCCAGCATGTCGCCGGTGCCGGAACAGAAGCCGATGATTCCGCCGGTGTAGCCGCGCCCGTCGCCGATGTCCTCGATGTACTTGTACTGGGCCTTCCAGTCCAGCGAGGAGTTCTCCGCACTGGACACCAGCTGCATCGCGATGTCCTTCTTGTGCGGGTCGTCCAGCCCGACTCCCTTGAGCCGGAAGGACGTCGCGGACGTCGGCGCGGCGTTGGCGGCGCCGGCGGCCGCGACCGTGAGGGGCGCGGCCACCAGGGCGGCGGCGAGGGCGATGCGGAGGGCACGGTGGTGCTGGGGACGCATACGATGCTCCGTTTCCTCGGGGGGTTAGGAAACTTTCCTAACGAGAATTAAGGCCCTCCTTCCCCATCCCCGCAAGGGTTTTGACAAATTCTCTTCAAGGCTCTTCAAAGACGCAGGTCAGACCGCCCCCGGGAGAACGCGCCCGGCCCGTGGCGGGCTCCGGGCGACGCGAAGGGCCCCGCCCGGACCGAGGTCCGGGCGGGGCCCTGGGGCCTGACGGGATCAGGCGCCGCGCAGCACCGCACCGGTGCGGGCGACGGCCTCGGCGACGGCCGCCTCGCGGGCGGCGGTCGCCTCGTCGGCGGTCAGCGTGCGGTCCGCGGCGCGGAAGCGCAGCGCGTACGCCAGCGACTTCCGGCCCTCGCCGACCTGCTCGCCGGTGAAGACGTCGAACAGCCGGATGGCCTCCAGCAGTTCGCCCGCGCCGGAGCGCAGCGCGGCCTCCACGTCGGCGGCCGGGACGGCGGCGTCGACGATCAGCGCGACGTCCTGGGTGGCCACCGGGAAGCCGGAGACCACCGGACCGTTGACCTTCTCGGCGCCGTCCGCGGTGAGCAGGTCGACGTCGATCTCCATCGCGCTGGTGCGGGCCGGCAGACCGAGCGCCTTGACGACGCGCGGGTGCAGCTCGCCGGCGTGGCCGACCACCCGGTCGGTGCCGGTGACGACCAGCTCGGCGCAGCGGCCCGGGTGCCACGGCGCCCGCTGCCCCTGCCGGACGGTCAGCTCGACGCCGGCCGCGCGGGCCACCGTACGGGCCGCCTCGACGGCGTCCGCCCAGGACGCCCCGGCGCCCTGGCCCCACCAGCCGGACGGCAGCCGCTCGCCCGCGAGGGCGACGGCGACCCGGCGCGGCTGGTCCGGCAGCGCGGCGTCCAGCGCGGCCAGCTCCTCGGCGCTGGGCCGGCGGTCGACGGCCGGGCGCGGGGCCACGGTCAGCTCGTCCTTGGGCAGGAAGACGGTGCCGGTCTCGTAGATCGCCAGGTCGGTGTTGCCCCGGCCGACGTTGCGGCGCAGCGCGCCGAGCAGGCCCGGCAGCAGCGTGGTGCGCAGCGCCGGCTCCTCGTCGTTGAGCGGGTTGACCAGCTTGACGGTGCGCCGGCGCCGGTCGTCCGGCTCCAGGCCGAGCGCCTCGAAGGCGCTCTCGCCGAGGAACGGGTAGTTGTTGACCTCGACGTAGCCGGTCCCGGCCAGCGCGACGCCGATCCGGCGGTGGACGCGCTGGGCCTCGGTCAGGCCCTTGCCCGGGGGCACGTTGGGCATCCGGGCGGGGACGTTGTCGTAGCCCTCCAGCCGGATGACCTCCTCCGCGAGGTCGTACGGGTCGGTGAGATCGGGGCGCCAGGTCGGCGGGGTGACCTCCAGGACGTCGGCGCCGGAGACCGAGCAGCCGATCTCCTGCAGGCGCCGGGTGACGGTCTCGCGGCCGTACGCGGTGCCGGCGACCCGGTCGGGCAGGTCGGCGGCGATGGTGATGGTGCGCACCGGGTGCGGGGCGGCGATGTCGGTGACCCCGGCCTCGGCGGTGCCGCCGGCGATCAGGACCAGCAGGTCGACGGCGCGCTGGGCGGCGGCGCGGGCGGCCTCCGGGTCGACGCCGCGCTCGAAGCGCTTGGACGCCTCGGAGGGCAGCTTGTGCCGCTTGGCGGCGCGGGCGATGGCGACCGGCTCGAAGTGCGCCGCCTCGATGATCACCTCGGTGGTGCCCGGGCCGGCGGCCGGGTCGAGGATCTCGGTGGAGGCGCCGCCCATGACGCCGGCCAGGCCGATCGGGCCGCTGTTGTCGCAGATCAGCAGGTCCTCGGCGGACAGCTTGCGCTGCACGCCGTCGAGGGTGGTGAGGCTCTCGCCCTGCTCCGCCCGGCGGACCGTGATCGGGCCGTTCACGCGCTGCTTGTCGTAGGCGTGCAGCGGCTGGCCGACCTCCAGCATCACGTAGTTGGTGATGTCGACGGTCAGCGAGATCGGGCGGATGCCGGCCTTCTGCAGGCGGCGCTGCAGCCAGATCGGGGACTTGGCGGTCGGGTCGACGCCGACGACCGTGCGGGCCACGAAGCGGTCGCAGCCGGCCGGGTCGTTGACCTTGACCAGGTAGCCGAAGGAGTTGGCCGGCGGCACGTCGAGCAGCGCCGGGTCGGCCAGCGGCAGCCCGTACGCGGCGGCGGCCTCACGGGCGACGCCGCGCAGGGACAGGCAGTAGCCGCGGTCCGGGGTGACGGCGATGTCCAGCACGTCGTCGACCAGCTGGAGCAGCTCGATCGCGTCGGTGCCGGGCTCGAACTCCGGCGGGAGCACGATGATGCCGTCGTGGTCGTCGCCCATGCCGAGCTCGCGGGCCGAGCAGATCATGCCGGCCGAGGTCCGGCCGTAGGTCTGGCGGGCCGCGATCGGGAAGGGGCCGGGCAGCACGGCGCCCGGGAGCACCACGACGACCTTGTCGCCGACGGCGAAGTTGCGGGCGCCGCAGACGATCTCCTGCGGCTCGCCGGTGCCGTTGGCGTCGCCGACGTTGACGAAGCAGTGCCGGATCGGCTTCTTGAAGCCGGTCAGCTCCTCGATGGAGAGCACCTCGCCGACCACCAGCGGGCCCTTGAGGTCACCGCCGAGCTGCTCGACGGTCTCGACCTCCAGGCCGGCCCGGACCAGGCGCTCCGCCACGTCACGGCCGGTCTCGCCGGCCGGCAGGTCGACGTACTCGCGCAGCCAGGAAAGCGGGACGCGCATCAGATCTCCATCCCGAACGGGAGGGTGAAGCGCACGTCACCCTCGACCATGTCGCGCATGTCGGCGACGTTGTGACGATTCATCAGGATCCGCTCCAGGCCCAGGCCGAAGGCGAACCCGCTGTAGCGGTTGGGGTCGACGCCGCAGGCGACCAGCACGCGCGGGTTGACCACACCGCAGCCGCCGAGCTCGATCCAGCCCTCGGAGGAGCAGGTGCGGCAGGGGCGGTCCGGGTTGCCGACGCTCTCGCCGTGGCACACGAAGCACTGCAGGTCGATCTCGGCGCTCGGCTCGGTGAACGGGAAGTACGAGGGGCGCCAGCGCAGTTCCAGGCCGCCGCCGATCAGCTTCTCGACCAGCACCTCGATGGTGCCCTTGAGGTCGGCGAAGGTGATGCCCTCGTCCACCGCGAGGCCCTCGACCTGGCGGAACACCGGGGTGTGGGTGGCGTCCAGCTCGTCGGTGCGGTAGACCCGGCCGGGGCAGACGACGTAGACGGGGGGCTCGCGGTCCAGCAGGGTGCGCGCCTGGACCGGGGAGGTCTGGGTGCGCAGCACCACGCCGGAGTCGGCGGAGCCGTCCGGGGCCTGCACGAAGAAGGTGTCCTGCATCGAGCGGGCCGGGTGGTCCGGGCCCAGGTTGAGGGCGTCGAAGTTCAGCCACTCGGCCTCGGCCTCGGGGCCCTCGGCGACCTGGTAGCCCATCGCGACGAAGGTGTCCTCGATGCGCTCGGCCAGGGTGGTCAGCGGGTGCCGGGCGCCGCGCGGGGCGCGGTCGTACGGCAGCGTGACGTCCACCGCCTCCTCGACCAGCACGCGGGCGTCGCGCTCCGTCTCCAACTCGGCCTGCCGCTTGGCGAGGGCCTTGTTGACGGCGCCGCGGGCCTGGCCGATCAGCTTGCCGGCGGCGGCCTTGGCGTGCGGGGGCAGGGCGCCGATCTCGCGGTTGGCGAGGGAGAGCGCGGAGCGGTCGCCGGTGTGGGCGACCTTGGCCTGCTTCAGCTCGTCGAGCGTGCTGGCGGCGGCGAAGGCGGCGACGGCCTCGTCCCGCGCCTGCTCCACCACCTCGGGCTTGAGGGCCTCGACCTCGACCGGGTCGTACGACTTGTTGGGTGCCGACATCTCTATCTTCCCGTGCTCCTGCTCGTCCGTGCTCAGGTAAGGGTGGCTCTCCTCCGCGGTACGCCCGGTGTGGCCGGGGCACGGGCAGCCGTTCTCCGTACGACGGGGAATCCGTACGACGGGGAAGAGGGGTGTCCGCGGCTCAGCCGCACAGGGCGTCCCACAAACGCCAAAGGTCGAGTGTAGTCGCAGCGCGTAGCGCGACTGCCTGGAAGCCCGTCCAGCGGGACCTCAGAGCATGCTCTGCTGGTCGTTCCTGCTCTTTCAGAGCATGAAGTCCGGAACGCTGGCGGGCAGGACGAATCGGAACCGGGCGCCGCCGCAGGGGGCGCGGTCGACCCGGATCGAGCCGCCGTGGGCCTCCACGATGCCCTTGACGATGTACAGGCCCAGGCCGGTGCCGCCGCGCTTGGAGCCGCGCCAGAAGCGGGTGAAGACGCGCGGCATCGACTCCTCGGGGATGCCGCTTCCTTCGTCGCTCACGGTGATCGCAGTGCCTTCCACGATGCGGGGAGGGGTGCCCGAGCGCTCCCAGAGGGGCGCCTCGACGACCTCCTTGGCCGGTGCCACCTCGATCGTGACAGTTCCCTCGCCGTGGCGCACCGCGTTTTCCAGCAGGTTGGCCAGCACCTGGTCGACCTTGTCCGGGTCGGCCCACAGGACGGTCAGCGACTCGCTGATCCGGACGTCGAAGCGCTCCTCGGGGATGCCGGTGGCGACCTTGCGCTCGACGTGCCGGCGCACCGCGGCGGCCAGGTCGACCACCTGCTTGCGCAGTTCCAGCCGGCCGGCGTCGATCCGGGAGATGTCCAGCAGCTCGGCGATCAGCCGGGTGACCCGGTCGGCGTCGGCGTCCACCGTCTCCAGCATCAGCCGTTTCTGCCCGTCGGTGAACCGCTCCCACTTGGCCAGCAGCGTCGCCGTGAAGCCCTTGACGCTGGTGAGCGGCGAGCGCAGCTCGTGGGCGACGGTGGCGATCAGCTCGGCGTGGCTGCGCTCGGTGCGGCGCCGGGCCTCGGTGCCGCGCAGCGCGATCACCACCCGCTGCGGCGGCCCCAGCGGCACGGCCCGGACGTACCGGGCGGAGACCAGCACCTCGCGGCCGCCGGGCAGCAGCAGGTTGCGCTCCGGCTGGCCGGTGCGGGTCGCCAGGCCGCCGTACGGGTCGGTCAGCTGCCACCAGCGGCGGCCGTCCAGGTCCTCCAGTGGGAGGACGTCCTCCAGCTCGCTACCGAGCGCGGCCTCCGGGAGCACGCCGGTGAGCCGGGCCGCGGCCCGGTTGAAGCAGACCACCCGGCCCAGCGCATCGGCGACCACCAGGCCGTCCGGTAGGTCGTCCGGGTCGAGCTCAGGCCCGCTGCCGACCATGGGTGTCCCTCCCCGATTACCCACCGTGCCGTTCCCCCCACAGAGGCAGACCCTAGCGCCTCGCAGCCCCCTGTAGTAGGCCCTCGGCGAGTGGCGCCGGGAGCGTGCGGGTCAGGCGTTCGAGCGGCAGCCGCCGGGCGAGCGCTGAGCCCGGGCCGAGGCGTACAGGCAGACGGCCGCGGCGGTGGCCAGGTTGAGGCTCTCGGCGTGCCCGTGGATCGGGACGCGCACGACCTCGTCGGCGAGCGCGCGGGTCTCCTCCGGAAGCCCCCAGGCCTCGTTGCCGAACACCCACGCGCCGGGCGCACCCAGGGTGCCCTCGTCGAGCTCCTGGTCGAGGTCGCGCTCCCCCGCGCCGTCCGCGGCCAGCACCCGGACCCCGGCCGCGCGCAGCTGCGCGACCGCCTCCTCGACCGGCACGCCGACCGCCACCGGCAGGTGGAACAGGCTGCCGACGGAGGCCCGGACGGCCTTCGGGTTGTACAGGTCCACCGAGGCGTCGGTGAGCACCACGGCGTCCGCTCCGGCCGCGTCGGCGGTGCGCAGCACGGTGCCGGCGTTGCCGGGGTCGCGGACGTGGGCGAGGACCGCGACGAGCTTGGGGCGGGCCTTGAGCACCTCGGCGAACGGGGTGTCGATGAAGCGGCAGAGCGCCACGATGCCCTGCGGGGTCACCGTGTCGCAGATGTCGGCAATCACCTCGTCGGTGGCGGTCAGTACCGGCAGCCCCTCGGCCAGGGTCGCCTCGACGATGCCGGCGTGCCGCTCGGCGGCCTCCGGGGTCACGTACACCTCGACCACGGCGTGCTCGGCCGAGCCCGGCAGCTGGCCGAAGGCGACGGCCTCCCGGACGGCCTGCGGGCCCTCGACCAGGAAGCGGCGTTCCTTGGTGCGCTGGTTCCGCTTGGCGAGCCGGCGGGCGGCGACGACGCGCGGCGAGCGCAGGGAGGTGAGCAGGGGGGTGTCGGTGCTCGGCATGGTCTCGTTCTCTGTGGCGGTCGGCGCTGAGGATCCGGGGAAACGCAGAACCGGACCCGCAGGGAGCCTGCGGGTCCGGTCAGAGCTCAACTGATCTCGGAAGATCAGGCGGCGTCGGCGGCAGCCTTGGGGGCGTTGACGTCGGCCGGCAGCGCCTTCTGGGCGACCTCGACCAGCGACGCGAACGCGCCCGGGTCGTTGACGGCCAGGTCGGCCAGCATCTTGCGGTCGATCTCGACGCTGGCGGCCTTCAGGCCCTGCACGAAGCGGTTGTAGGTGATGCCGTTGGCACGGGCCGCAGCGTTGATGCGCTGGATCCACAGCTGACGGAAGTCGCCCTTGCGCTTCTTGCGGTCGTTGAAGTTGTAGACCAGCGAGTGGGTGACCTGCTCCTTGGCCTTGCGGTACAGGCGGGAACGCTGGCCACGGTAGCCGCTGGCGCGCTCCAGGATGACCCGGCGCTTCTTGTGGGCGTTGACTGCCCGCTTGACGCGTGCCACTTGATTACTCCTTGGGTTGGACCACGGACTACTTCACGTGGTCCGTCATTCGAATGGGTCGGGAAGGATCAGCTGCCCCGCTCGCGGCTCGCGCCGGGCGGGAGGGCGATCACTTGCCGAGAAGCTTCTTGATCTTCTTGGCGTCAGCGGGGGCCACCTCGACCGTCCCGGCCAGCTTGCGGGTCAGCGTCGAGGGCTTGTGCTCCAGGAGGTGGCGGCGGCCGGCGCGCTCGCGCAGCACCTTGCCAGAGCCACTGATCTTGAAGCGCTTGCTGGCGCCACTGTGCGTCTTCTGCTTCGGCATTTCGCCGTATCTCCTCGTCGGTCCCGTCCGCGCCCGCGCGGCCTGCGCCACGCGGGCGTGAACTGGATGGATCTGCGTGACCGGGCGGGACGCCCCGTCACCTTGGGGCCGGTCTCCCGGGCCGCCCTGGCCGGTGAAGGCTCAGGCGCCCTGGGAGGCGGCCGGCTGCTCGACCGGAGCGTCGGCCTCGACGGCCGGCGCCTCGGCCGGGGCTTCCTGCGCCTCGGTGGCCTCGTCGTCGGCCACCTCGTCGTCGGTCACCTCGTCGTCGCCGACCTCGTCGTCGACCAGCAGGTCGTCGTCCAGCAGGTCGTCGTCCTCGGCGGCGTCGGAGCCGGGGGTACGGCCCTGACGCTCGGCCTTGCGGGCGTCGGCGAGGGCGCGGGCCTCGGCCATCGCCTCGGTCTTCTTCTTGTGCGGGCCAAGAACCATGATCATGTTCCGGCCGTCCTGCTTCGGCGAGGACTCGATGAAGCCCAGGTCCTGGACGTCGTCGGCGAGCCGCTGCAGCAGACGGAAGCCCAGCTCGGGGCGGGACTGCTCACGACCACGGAACATGATCGTGATCTTGACCTTGTCGCCCTGCTTGAGGAACCGGACGACGTGACCCTTCTTGGTGTCATAGTCGTGCGGGTCGATCTTCGGCCGGAGCTTCATCTCCTTGATGACCGTGTGCGCCTGGTTCTTGCGCGCCTCACGGGCCTTCATGGCCGACTCGTACTTGAACTTGCCGTAGTCCATGAGCTTGCACACCGGCGGCCGGGCGGTCGCCGCGACCTCGACCAGGTCAAGGTCGTACTCCTGCGCGAGCTCCAGCGCCTTGGCAAGCGGCACGATGCCGACCTGCTCGCCGCTGGGACCGACGAGTCGCACCTCCGGGACGCGAATCCGGTCGTTGATGCGGGGCTCGGTGCTGATGGGGCCTCCTCGGTTGCACCTTCTGCGATGCGGCCGTCGGACGGCGGTCGCACGTAGTGGACTCGACCACTGGGCGGGGCTTCATTCGTGCTGCGCTGCCCGGCACCTGTTCGGCACCGTGTGCACCGCGACACGAAAAAAGCCCCGCTCGGTACAAGCGGGGCTCCACACATTCCGGGGGCGGCGCCCTGGTGAGGAGCGCTGCTGCGACTCGGCGCCTCGGCGCCCGTCGCGGACCGGGACCCGTCGACCGTGAGGTCGACCAGGTGGGAGACTTTCGCGGTTGCCCTCTCGGGCCTCCTGGGTGGAGCCTCCACTTGCTGGCCAGGCGCCCATGGGGATCCCGGCCGGTCAGTCTCGAAGCATACAGCGCTGCGGGGTCGAACGCCATTCCGCCCCACCTCACCACCTTTGTCCGTGTCCGACAGGGCCCTTGTACGCTCCAGGGGTACGGACACCGGCACGACGGAACGAGCCCCCCTTGAGCAGCGAGCCCACCCAGACCCCCGGCGCGGACGACGACGCGATCGGCTTCGACGACCTCACCCGGGACATCGCCGAGGTCCCGGCCGTCGAGGTGATCACCACCGTCGCGGTGCACCTGATGAGCGCCGCCGCGGTCAAGTGCGGCCTGGCCGAGGGCGGGGACAAGGACAAGGACCTCGACGAGGCCCGCAAGCTGATCACCGCGCTGGCCGGGCTGGTCACCGCCGGCGCCCCGGAGATCAGCAACTTCCACGCGGCGCCGCTGCGGGACGGCCTGCGCTCGCTGCAACTGGCCTTCCGCGAGGCCTCCATCGTCCCGGACGCGCCGGGCACGGGCCCGGGCGAGAAGTTCACCGGGCCGGTCTACTCCTGATCCGGCCGTGGCATCGGGGGCAGTGCGTCACGTGACGCACTGCCCCCGATGCGTTTCCTACCGCTTGTGGAGCGGCTCCCCCGGCAACTCCGCGCTCGCCGGCAGCACCGCCAGGTCCAACCCCCGGTCCAACCGCACCCGCAGCACCGGGTCGGCGGCCACCGCCTGCCCGACCCGCTGCACGGCCGCCTGCAGCCCGTCCTGGTCCAGCGCCGGGTCGAACACCACCGCGAGCACCCCGTCCGAACCCTCCGAGGCCGCCAGCAGCCCGGTGAGCACCTGCGGCTCGGCCGCCAGCAGCCCACGGACCGCCTCGCGCACCTCCGGGTCCCGGACCGGCGGCAGGAACGGGCGGTTCTCCGCGAGCGCCCGCAGCCGGGCGCCGCTCAGCTGGAACGGCACCGGCCCGGCCGGGTCGATCAGCAGGGTGTCGGCGCGCTCCGAGAAGGCGACCATCGCGGCCTGCGGAGCCGCCGTCGGCGCCGGGCGGGCGTCGGCACGCCAGCGGGCCAGCGACTCCAGCGAGGTGAAGGCCGGCAGCGCGCGGCGCCCGTCCGGGGCCTCCAGCACCGGGACGGCCATGTCGCTGGTCTTCTCGTGCCGGTGCCCGTGCTCGTCCACCTCGACCTCGCCCAGGATCGCGACGATCGGGACCATCAGCCGGGTGGGGGTCAGCGCCGCCAGTACCTCCGGCTCGGCCGCGCGGTCCTGCGACCAGCGGGCGAGGGCCTCGGCGAGCGCCGGGTCGGAGGTGCCGTCGTCCTCGGAGAAGCCGGGGTTCGGGATGCTCTTGCCGACGAACGCCGGGTTGGAGAAGTCTTTGCGGTCCACCCGCCCGACCCTATGCCACCGCGCGCGAGCCGCCCCATTTCCCTGCACGCGGGGCCTACCCACCGGTAGCGCGGTGTGGCACCCTGCGCGCATGGCCATGCTCGAAACCGCCGCCCCCGCCCCGGTCTCCGACCGCCTCCGGTACGACCGGGCCACCGCGCACCTGGACGGGCCGGTGGCCGTCGTCGACCTCGCCGCCTTCGACGCCAACGCCGCCGACCTGGTGCGCCGGGCCGCCGGCAAGCCGATCCGGGTGGCCAGCAAGTCGGTGCGCTGCCGGGCACTGCTGGAGCGCGCGCTGGCCGTGGACGGCTTCGCCGGGGTGATGAGCTTCACCCTCGACGAGTCGCTCTGGCTGGCCCGCACCGGCGTGCGCGACGTCCTGCTCGCCTACCCCTCCGCCGACCGGGCCGGCTACACCGAGCTGACCGCCGATCCGGCGCTCGCCCGCGAGGTCACCGTCGTCCTCGACGACCCCGCCCAGCTGGACCTGATCGACAAGGCCCGCGGCGGCGACGCCGAGGTGCGGGTCTGCCTGGAGCTGGACACCGCGCTGCACCTGCTCGGCGGGCGGGTCCGGGTGGGCGCCCGGCGCTCCCCGCTGCGCACCCCCGAGGACCTCGGCGCCTTCGCCGAACTCGTCCAGCACCGCCGGGGCTTCCGGGTGGTCGGCCTGATGGCCTACGAGGGGCACGTCGCCGGGGTGGGCGACCGGGTGCCCGGACGGCCGGTGCGCTCGCAGCTGATCCGGCTGATGCAGGCCAGGGCCAGGACCGAACTGGCCGAGCGGCGGGCGGCCGTGGTCCGGCGGCTGCGACGGGTGGCCGAGCTGGAGTTCGTCAACGGCGGCGGCACCGGCAGCGTGGAGTCCACCGTGGCCGAGCGCGCGGTCACCGAGGTCGCGGCCGGCTCCGGGCTCTACCTGCCCCGGCTGTTCGACAACTACCGTTCGTTCCAAGGCCGCCCGGCCGCGCTGTTCGGCCAGCCGGTGGTGCGCCGCCCCGGCGTCGGCGTGGTGACGGTGCTCGGCGGCGGCTACCCCGCCTCCGGCGCGGCCGGCCCGGACCGCTCGCCGGTCCCGTACCTGCCGCAGGGGCTGCGCTACGACCCGCTGGAGGGCGCCGGGGAGGTGCAGACCCCGCTGCTCGGCGCGGCCGCGGACGACCTGCTGATCGGTGACCGGGTCTGGTTCCGGCACGCCAAGGCGGGCGAACTGTGCGAGCGCTTCGCCGAACTGCACCTGGTCGAGGGCGACCGGATCGTCCGGACCGTCCCGACGTACCGGGGCGAGGGGAGGACGTTCCTGTGACCGGGCGGCGGCCGGCAGCGCCACGATCCGCCGCCGGGCCGTCCGGGCCGGCACGACCGACGACGGCCTGACCGTCCGAACGGCCGCCCGTCCATCCGGCGATCGACCGACCGACGACCTTTCCGGAGCCTTAAGCGGGCCCGATGGAACGCCTAACCCGGCCGTTCCGTCGGGCCTTTGCCCTGTTCAGGGGCCTACAGTCCGTCAGAAAGCGCGGCGCGCACGACTATTGCCAGCTGGTCCAGACCAATCATACGCTCTGGCCAGGGGTCCGCGGTCCGGGCCGGCGGCCCCCGAACGGGCAGGCGTGTCCGCTCCCCCACACTCGCCCGGAACGACGGTCAAGGAGTCCCCACCCCATGTCCATCAAGCGAAGTGCCCTGTCCGTCGGCGTGGTCGGCGCCGCGGCCCTCGCGGTGGCCGTTTCCACCGCAGGCACCGCCAGCGCCCACGGCACGATGACCAACCCGGTCAGCCGGGTCGCCGCCTGCTACGCCGAGGGCCCCGAGCACCCGGTGTCCCAGGTCTGCAAGGACCTCGTCGCCGCGAGCGGCACCCAGCCGCTGTACGACTGGAACGAGGTCAACATCGCCAACGCGGCCGGCAACCACCAGGCGCTGATCCCGGACGGCAAGCTCTGCTCGGCCAACCGCGACAAGTACCAGGCCCTGGACTGGCCGCGCACCGACTGGCCGGCCACCGCGGTCAAGGCGGGCGCCTTCACCTTCCAGTTCCGCACCACCGCGCCGCACGTCGGCACCCAGACCGTCTACATCACCAAGCCGAGCTACGACCCCACCAAGCCGCTGAAGTGGTCGGACCTCGACCCGACGCCGGTCGCCCAGGTGCAGGTCGACCGCACCGCCACCAACGGCTTCTACACCTACTCCGGCACCCTGCCGCAGCGCACCGGCCGCCAGCTGCTGTACACGGTCTGGCAGCGCAGCGACAGCCCGGAGGCGTTCTACGGCTGCTCCGACATCGACTTCGGCACGCCCGCCGCGGCCGGCGCCCCGGCCGTTCCGGCGCTCGCCGCCCAGGCCCCGGCCGCGCCCAGCGACGCGCAGATCGCGGCCGACGCGTCCAAGTCCACGGTCGCCCACCACGGCCACGGCGGCGACCCCAACTCCCCGGCCGGCGCGGTGATCCCGACCACCGTCGCGGCCGTCGGCACGTCGGCCACCGGTCCGCTGCTGCTGGCCGGCGCCGCCGCGATCAGCGTCGGCTGGGCCGGCATGGTGCTCCGGCGCCGTCGCATCGAGGCTGTTCGACGCGACTCCTGACGCCGGACGCGGAGCCGGGACGGCCAAACCCCCGTCCGGCCCGGTTCCGCGGCTCCACCCCGTGTGAATCGAACGGCGGCGGGGCCCCCCCCGGGGGGGGGGGGGGGGGGCCCCCCCCGCGGGGGGGGGGGGGGGGGCGGGGGGGGGGGCCGGCGGGGGGGGGGGGGCCCCGGGCGCCCCCGGGGCGCCGCCGGGGCCCCGCCCCCCCCCCCCCCGCGCGGGGGGCGGCCCCCCCCCCCGGGGGCCCCCCGGGGGGGGCGCCCCCCCCCCCCCCCCGCGGGGGGGCCCCCCCCGCCGCGTGAGGAGCGGGTGGCTCAGGTGCTGGTGCCGCTCAGGTGCTGGTTCCGCCGGTGCCACCGGTGGCGCCGCCGGGAAGCCCGCCGCCCGGGATGGACGGCAGCTTGCCCTTGAAGTCGGCGATGCCGTTGACGATGGTGTCCATCAGGCCGAGGTCCGGCGCCTTGTCGGCGATGTCGAAGCCGAAGTGCACGGAGATCAGCGTCTTGCCGTCGGTGGACGGGAAGACCACCGTCTGCACGTAGCCGTTGTTGCCCTTGGGAGCGTCGACCTTCCAGCGGACCAGGTAGCCGTCCTGGCCGTTGACCTTGACCGCCTCGGACTTCAGCTCCTGGTGCCCGGTGATGGCGCCGTACGAGTCCTTGGCCGCCTTCTCGATGTCGGCCTTGGCGGCGGCCTGGGCGTCGGTGCCGCCGCCGCCGATCCGGCCGGTGGTCACCCCGCCGAGGGTGCACGATTCGCTGCCGTCCGGACACTGGTACGGGCCGACCACGACCGAGGCGTAGCCGTCGGGGGTGTAGCCGCCCTGCCAGCCGGAGGGGACGGGCAGGGTGAGCCCGTTCACCAGGTCGATCGCGTTCCCGCCGCCGGGCCTGGTCTTGCCGCTGCCGTTCCCGTTGCCGCCGCTCCCGTTACCGCTGCCGCCGCTCCCGTTGTTGCTGTCGCCGCTGCCGCCGTTCCCGTTCCCGCCGTTGCCACTGCCGCCGTTCCCGCTGCCGCCATTCCCGTTCCCGCCGTTGCCACTGCCGCCGTTCCCGTTGCCGCCGTTCCCGTTCCCGCCGAGGCCCGGGAAGCCGTTCCAGGGGCCGTTCTCGCCGTTCGGGACGGCCTGCCGGGCGCTGCGCTGCGGGCGGTCGCTGCCGTGGCCGTCCATCGCCAGGTAGGTGATCCCGGAACCGGTGCCCAGGCCGAGCAGCGCCGCGACGGTGGCGGCGATCACCAGCGGGGACGGCCGGCGCCGGGGCTTGCGCGGCGGCGGTGCCTCGGAGCCGTAGGCGGTGCCGAAGGGCGGCGGCTCCGGGTAGCGGACGGTCGGCCCGCTGTCCAGCACCTCGCCCTGCAGCACCGTGGGTTCGTCGGCCGACCCCGGCCCCGGCTCCGGAGCCCCGGCCGCCGGGGGCACCGGCTCCGGGGCGTCCGAGGGCGCGGGCCGGGTGCTGGCCGTCCAACCCCTGCCGTCCCACCAGCGCTGCGGCCTCGGGTCGCCGCCGGTGTCCTTCGGGTCCGGGTACCACCCGGCGGGAATCTGCTCGCTCACAACAGAGAATCTAAAGGCACGCGGATAAACGCGAAATCAGCGCGGCCTCTCATTCCGGTGGTTTTCGATGAGATTACGGTGAGAAGGGGCTCGGCGCCCGGCCGGGCGACCGCTCCGGGGCTACAGCGGGGTCACGTAGGCGCCCGAGATGCCGCCGTCCACCAGGAACTCGCTCGCCGTGATGAAGGACGAGTCGTCGCTCGCCAGGAAGGCCACCGCGGCGGCGATCTCCTCGGCCCGGGCGAACCGGCCCAGCGGGATGTGCACCAGCCGGCGGGCCGCCCGCTCCGGGTCCGCGGCGAACAGCTCCCGCAGCAGCGGGGTGTCCACCGGCCCGGGCGACAGCGCGTTCACCCGGATCCCCTCCCGGGCGAACTGCACGCCCAGTTCCCGGGACATCGCCAGCACCCCGCCCTTGGAGGCGGTGTACGAGATCTGCGAGGTGGCCGCGCCCATCCGGGCCACGAAGCTGGCCGTGTTGATGATCGAGCCCCGCCCGTGCCGCCGCATGTACGGCAGCGCGGCCTTGCAGCACAGGTACACCGAGGTCAGGTTGACCTCCTGGACCTTGCGCCAGGCGTCCAGGCCGGTGGTCAGGATCGAGTCGTCCTCCGGCGGCGAGATGCCCGCGTTGTTGAACGCGACGTCCACGCTCCCGTACGTCTCGTACGCCTCGTCGAACAGCGCCTCGACCATGTACGGGTCGGTGACGTCGGTGTGCACGAACAGGCCGCCGACCTCCTTGGCGGCCGCCCGCCCGGACTGCTCGTCCAGGTCCGCACAGACCACCTTCGCGCCCTCCGAGGCGAGCCGGCGGGCGGCCGCCAGGCCGATCCCGCTGCCCGCGCCGGTGATCACGGCGGTGCGGCCGACCAGGCGGCGGCACACCGGGGCGTCGTTCTCCGTCATCGGCTGCTACTCCTCGCTGTGGATGAAGACGTTCTTGGTCTCGGTGAAGTGGCGCAGCGCGTCCGGCCCCAGCTCCCGGCCGACCCCGGACTCGCCGTAGCCGCCGAACGGCGTCCAGTACCGCACCGAGGAGTGCGAGTTGACCGACAGGTTGCCCGCCGCGACGCCGCGGGCCAGCCGCAGCGCCCGGCCGAGGTCCCTGGTCCAGATCGAGCCGGACAGGCCGTAGCGGGTGGCGTTGGCCAGCCGCAGCGCGTCCGCCTCGTCGGTGAACGGCAGCACGGCGGCGACCGGGCCGAAGATCTCCTCGGTGACCGCCGGCACCTCCGGGTCGGTCGGCGCGATCACCGTCGGCGGGTACCAGTAGCCGGGCCCGTCCGGCACCGCGCCGCGGGCCAGCACCGGCAGGTCCGGGGTGACGTAGGAGGCGACCCGGCGCACCTGGGCGGCCGAGATCAGCGGGCCCAGCCGGGTCTCCGGGTCCGCCGGGTCGCCGGTGCGCAGCGCCTCGACGGCGGGCAGCAGCAGCGCCAGGAAGTCGTCGTACGCCTCCCGCTGGACCAGGATCCGGCTGCGCGCGCAGCAGTCCTGACCGCTGTTGTCGGCGAAGGACATCGGGTCCGCGGCGCGGGCCAGATCGGCGTCGGCGAAGACGATGCTGGGGCTCTTGCCGCCCAGCTCCAGGGTGACCCGCTTGGCCCGGGCCGCGCAGCGGGCGGCCACCTCCTTGCCGACCACGGTCGAGCCGGTGAAGACGATCTTGCGGACCGCCGGGTGGTCCACCAGGGCCCGCCCGGTCGTCCCGCCCGTACCCGGCAGCACCTGGAACAGGCCCTCCGGCAGCCCTGCCGCCAGGGCGAGTTCGGCCAGCCTCAGCGCGGTCAGCGGGGTGGCCTCGGCGGGCTTGAGCAGGACGGCGTTGCCCGCCGCCAGGGCGGGCGCGAAGCCCCAGGCGGCGATCGGCATCGGGAAGTTCCACGGCGCGATCACCCCGACCACGCCGACCGGCTCGTGGAAGGTCACGTCCAGGCCGCCGGCCACCGGGATCTGCCGGCCGGTCAGACGCTCCACTCCCCCGGCCGCGTACTCCAGCAGGTCCCGGACGTTGCCGGCCTCCCAGCGGGCGTTGCCCACGGTGTGGCCGGCCTCGCGCACCTCCAGTGCGGCCAGTTCCGGGATGTGCACCTCGACCTGGTCGGCGAACCGGCGCAGCAGCCGGGCCCGTTCGCCCGGTGCCAGCGCCGCCCAGCCCGGCTGGGCCTTCGACGCGCGCTGGACCGCCGCGTCCACCTGCCCGGCGGTGGTGTCCGGGACGGTGGCGAGCACCTCGCCGGTGGCGGGGTTGCGGACGGTGCTGACGGTGGGGTCGGTCATCGGCCTCACATCCGTTCGAAGGATCGGTAGCGCTCCCAGTCGGTGACGGTGCCGTCGAAGGCGCACTGTTCCACCCGGGCCATGTTCAGGTAGTGCTCGACCACGTCGTCGCCGAAGGCCGCCCGGGCCAGCTCGCTGTCCGCCCACAACTCCGCGGCCTCGCGCAGCGAACCGGGCACCCGGGCGTACTCCTCGACGGCGTAGGCGTTGCCCAGGCACGGCGCCGGCAGTTCCAGCTTCCGTTGCAGCCCGTGCAGGCCGGCCGCGATCATCCCGGCCACCGCCAGGTACGGGTTGACGTCCCCGCCGGGCACCCGGTTCTCCATCCGCAGGCCCGGGCCGTGGCCGACCACCCGGTAGGCGCAGGTCCGGTTGTCCCGGCCCCAGGCCACCGCCGTCGGGGCGAACGAGCCCTGGCGGTAGCGCTTGTAGGAGTTGATGTTCGGCGCGTACAGCAGGCTGAACTCGCGCAGCGCCGTCAACTGGCCGGCCAGGAAGTGCCGCATGGTGTCGGTCATCCGGCCGTCCCGGTCGGCGAAGGCCGGCGCGCCCACCGCGTCGCGCAGCGACAGGTGGATGTGGCAGCTGTTGCCCTCGCGCTCGTTGTACTTGGCCATGAAGGTCAGCGCGCACCCCTGCTGCGCGGCGATCTCCTTCGCGCCCGTCTTGTAGACGCTGTGCTGGTCGCAGGTGGTCAGCGCGTCCGCGTAGCGGAAGGCGATCTCGTGCTGGCCGAGGTTGCACTCGCCCTTGGCCGACTCCACCACCAGCCCGGCGCCCGCCATCTCGTTGCGGATCCGGGACAGCAGCGGCTCGACCCGGGCGGTGCCCAGCATCGAGTAGTCCACGTTGTACAGGTTCGCCGGCGTCAGGCCGCGGTAACCGCCCAGCCAGGCCTGCTCGTAGGTGTCCCGGAACACCAGGAACTCCAGCTCGGTCCCGATGTCGGCGGCCAGCCCGTACTCCGCCAGGCGCGCGATCTGGTGGCGCAGCAGCTGGCGGGGGGCCGCGTCCACCGGGTGGCCGCCGTGCCGGGCCAGGTCCGCGGTCACCTGCGCGGTGCCCGGCTGCCAGGGGGTCAGCCGCAGGGTGCCGAGGTCGGGGCGCATCGCGAAGTCGCCGTAGCCGGTGGCCCAGGAGGAGAAGGCGTAGCCGTCGACGGTGTTCAGGTCGACGTCCACGGCGAGCAGGTAGTCGCAGGCCTCGGCGCCGTGCTCGACCACCTCGTCCAGGAAGAAGCGGGCGGCGAAGCGCTTGCCCTGCAAGCGCCCCTGCATGTCCGTGAACGCCAGCGCCACGGTGTGGACCTCGCCGGTGTCCACCAGCATGCGCAGTTCGTCCAGGGTCAGCGGCGCCCGGGGCGGCACGCCCGCGGCGGCGTTCTCGGGCATGACGGAACCCTCCACGATCACTCTTCGAGTTCAAGCGGTCACAGCGAACCGTACGGCCTGCGGCGGACGGCGCGGAAGAGGGCGGGCAGGTGTGGCGCGCCGACATGCGTGGTTGACGGGGGATCAGACGGTACGGGAGGAGAATGCGCGCCATGGATCGCAGGCCTTTCATCGGCGTCAGCACCTACCTGGTCGACGCGAGTTGGAGCAACTGGCGGGGCCGCCGGGTGGCCCTGGTGCCCGAGCGGTACACCGCGTACGTCCAGGAGTCCGGCGGGATCGCGGTGTTGCTCCCGCCCGACTCCCCCGACCGCGCACCCGAGGTGCTCGCCCGGCTCGACGCCCTCGTCATCGCGGGCGGGCCGGACATCGACCCCACCTACTACGGGCAGCCCGCCCATCCCCGCACCGAGGTCGACTCCCCCGAACGGGACCGGTGGGAGTCGGCCCTGCTGCGGGCGGCCCTCGCGGCCGGGATGCCGCTGCTGGGGATCTGCCGGGGCATGCAGGTGCTCAACGTCGTCTGCGGGGGGACCCTCGTCCAGCACCTGCCGGACGTCGTCCCGGTGGACGTCCACGGCGGCACGGACGGCGGGTACGGGACGCACCTGGTGCGGCCGGTGCCGGGGACGCTGCTCGGCGGGCTGCTGCCGGAGAGCGAGTTGGAGGTGCCGACCTTCCACCACCAGTGCGTCGACCGGATCGGGGCGGGCCTGCGGGTCTCGGCCCACGCGCCGGACGGGACGGTCGAGGCGGTCGAGGGCCCGGGGTTCACCCTGGGCGTGCAGTGGCACCCGGAGCAGGGGGACGACCTGCGGGTGATGCAGGCCCTGGTGCAGGCGGCCACGGCGGCGCAGTTGGACACCGCGCAGTTGGACACCGCGCTGCTGGCGTAGCCGGACGGGGCTGAGGCCCGGGAGGTCCCCGCACCCCGTCCGGGGTGCGGGGACCTCCGCGTTCGAAGTGTCAGGCGTGGACGGCGGGTTCGGGCAGGCGGGCGGCGGCGGCGAGGAGGGCCGGGAGCATCCGGGCGGCGTGGGTGGCGTAGCCGTGCGGGGAGGGGTGGACGCCGTCCGGGCCGAGCAGGTGCTCGGCGTCGTCGCGGAACTCGGGGCCCGAGGTGGGGGCCAGGTGGGCGCCGACCCGGTCGGCGGTGCGGACGTGGCGGCGGGCCAGGCGGCGGGACCGGTGGTGGCCGATCCAGCGGGCAGGGGCGCGGAAGCCGGGGCCGTAGCCGGGGTTGGGGCAGGGCACCACGACGAGTTGCCAGCCGGCGTCCCGCAGGTGCTGGGCGACGTGGGCGAAGCGACGGGCGGCGCGGCCAAGCGGAGTCGGCAGCAGGACGTCGTTGCCGCCGACGATCAGGACCGCGACGCCGGGCCGCAGCCGGGCGGCGCGCAGCAATTGGCGACCGACGGCGGCGGTGGTGGCACCGACCCGGGCGCGCACCCGGAGGTCCACCGGGCGGCCGGTGCCCTCGGCCAGGCCCTGGGCGAGCCGGGCGCCGAGGGTCTGTTCGGGCCGGTGGGCGCCGAAGCTCTGGGCGAGCGAGTCGCCGAGCATCAGCAGGGTGAGCGGCCGGGCGTCGGAGGCGGGTTCGGTCGGCCCGTACCGCCCGTCGGCGACCGGGACGGACCAGTCGGCGGGCGGGCGGTGGGCCAGCAGGCGGGCGTAGAGCCGGGCGAGCCGGGCGGCGGGGCGGCGCATGGACGGTGCTCCGGGATCAGGCGGCGGTCAGGACGAGGGCGGCGTTCTGCCCACCGAAGCCGCTGGAGACGGACAGGGCGGTGGGGACGGCGAGCGGGCGCGGCACCTTGACGACCACGTCGAGGTCGATGCCCTCGTCGAGCCGGTCGAGGTTGGCGGTGGGCGGGATGAGCCGGTGCTGGAGGGTCAGGATCGTGACGGCCGCCTCGATCGCCCCGGCCGCGCCCATGGTGTGCCCGATGACGCTCTTGTTGGCGGTGACCGGCGGCGGTCGGCGGAAGACCTGCCGTAGGGCCGCCGCCTCGGCGTAGTCGTTGAGCGAGGTGCCGGTGCCGTGCGCGTTGACGTGCCCGATCTCGCACGGGGCGAGCCCGGCGTCGGCGAGGGCCGCCCGGGCGGCGCGGGCGAGGCCGTCGCCGCCGGGGTGCGGGGCCGTGAAGTGGTGGGCGTCGCAGGCGGCGCCGTGGCCGGCCAGGTGGGCGCGGGGCTGCACGCCGCGGGCCCGGGCGTGTTCGGCGCGTTCGAGGACGAGGACGCCGGCGCCCTCGCCGAGGACGAAGCCGTCCCGGTCGGCGTCGAACGGGCGGGAGGCGCCGGCCGGGTCGTGGCGGCGGCGGGAGAGCGCGCCGAGGCGGTCGAAGGCGACGGCCGTCATCGGCATGCGGGCGCTGTCGGTGCCGCCGGCCAGGACGAGGTCGCAGGTCCCGGCCCGGATCAGGTCGGCGCCGAGGGCGAGGGCGGTGGTGCCGGAGGCACAGGCGGTGCTGACCGTCAGGCCGGGGCCGAGGATGCCCAGGTCGAGGCCGACCTCGCCGGCCGCCATGTTGGGGATGCTGCGCGGCAGCATCAGCGGGGAGACCCGGTCGGCCCGGCCCTGTTCCATCCGTGCGTACTCGACGGCGTAGGTCTGCACGCTGTTGGCGCTGACGCCGAGGACGACGCCGACCCGGGTGCCGTCCCAGGCGGCGGGGTCGAGGGCGGCGTCGGCTACGGCCTGCCGGGCGGCGACCACGGCGAGCTGGGTGAAGCGGTCGAGGCGGCGGGCGAGCCGCCCGCCGAGCAGGGCGGGCGGGTCGAAGTCGGTCACCTGGCAGGAGAAGTCGACGTTCAGGCCGGCGAGTTCGGGGTCGGGCGCAGCAGTGGGCCCGGCGTCGAGGAAGCCGGCCCAGACGGCGGCCGTCCCGGTGCCGGCGGGCGTGACCAGCCCGAGCCCGGTGACGGCCACCGCGCGGGCGCTCAACTGACGGCGCCGGCGGCCAGGGTGGCGTCCGCATGGGCGGCGAGTTCACCGAGGGTGCGGTCCGGGGTGATGTCGGCGACGGTGACGCCGAGCCGCTCCTCCACCACGAGGGAGAGCTCGACCAGGGCGAGGCTGTCGAGCGCCAGCGAGGCGAGGGTGGCGTCGGGGGTGACCACGGCGGGGGAGACGTCGAACTCGTCGACGAGGCAGGCGCGGATCGTGTCGTAGGCGGTGGGCATGGTGAAGTGCCTTTCAGTTCGGGGTGGTTGCGGGTTCGACTGCGGGAACGTCGAGGTCGGGAACGTCGGCTGCGGGGGCCTCGGGAGCGGGGGCCTCGGGAACGGGGGCGGGCCGGTGGCCGCGCCCGGGCAGCCGGTACCAGGCGAGGGCGGCGGCGAGCACCGCGACGGCGCCGCCCACGACGGCCGCCGCGGTGAGGCCGTCGGTGAAGGCGGTCGGGTCGCCGGGCGCGGCGCCGCCGATCGAGGTGGCGAGGACGGAGCCGAGCACCGCCACCCCGAGGGTCGAACCGACCTGCCGGGTGGCATCGTTGAGCGCGGAGCCGACTCCGGCGGCGGAGGCCGGGACGGCGCCCATCACCAGTTCGGTGGCGACCGGCGCCAGCAGTCCGGCGCCGAACCCGGAGAGGGCCTCGAAGAGCAGCACCGGGGCGTCCCCCGATCCGGCCTCCAGCCGGCCGAGTTGGACGAATCCGGCGGCGATCAGCAGCAGTCCGCCGGCCGACGGCACCCGGGCGCCCGACCAGCGGGCCAGCAGCGGCCCGAGGACCGCGCCGACGGCGAGGCCGAGGGAGAGCGGGATCATCCGCAGCCCGGCCTGCCAGGCGGTCAGGCCGCGGACCTGCTGGAGGTAGAGGGTGAGCAGGAACAGCGCGCCGAACATCGCGAAGGTCATCAGCGCGAGCGTCGCGATGGCCGGCCAGACCGGTCCGCCGCGCAGCAGCCGGATCGGCACCATCGGTGCGGCGCAGCGGAGTTGGCGCCGGACGAAGAGCGCCAGCAGCAGGGCGGCCAGGGCGAAGGCGGTCAGTACCCCGGCGCTGGTCCAGCCGCGGCCCGGGGCCTCGATCACGCCCCAGACCAGCGCGAGCAGCCCGGCGCAGGACAGCAGCGCGCCGGGCCCGTCCAGCGGGCGGGCCTCGGGGTCGCGGGACTCGGGCAGCAGCACGAACGCGGCCGCCGCAATCACGACGATCACCGGGACGTTCAGCCAGAACGCCGACTGCCAGCCGTACCGTTCGACCAGCAGGCCGCCCGCGACCGGGCCGAACACCGCGCCGACCCCGGCCACCGCCGCCCAGATCCCGATCGCCCGCTTCCGGGCGGCCGGTTCGGGCAGCACGTGCACGACGGTGGAGAGGGTCGCGGGCATGAACAGGGCCGCCCCGAGGCCCATCCCGCAGCGGGCGGCGACCAGTTGGGCGGCGCCGGTGCCGACCGTCCCGGCCACCGACGCGGCCGCGCAGAGCGCCAGGCCGGTGAGGAAGGCCTTCCGCCGGCCGTACCGGTCGCCGAGCGCACCGGCGGCCAGCACGCAGCCGCCGAGCGCGAGGGCGTAGCCGTCGACGATCCACTGGGTCTCGGCGAGGGTGGGGCCGAGGTCGGCGCGCAGGCCGGGGATCGCCACGTTGAGGACGGTGAAGTCCAGGCCGAGCAGGAACAGCGCGGCGCAGACCACCGCGACGGCCGCCCAGGCCCGGTGCGGGGGCAACGGGGCGTACGGGTGCCGCGTCTTCTCCGGGCGCTGCGCCTTGTCCGGGCGCTGCGCCTTGTCCGGGCGCTGCGCCTTGTCCGGGTGCTGCGCCTTGTCCGGGCGCTGCGCCTTGTCCGGGTGCTGCACGCCCGGGCCTCAGGCCGACTGCCGGAGCGGATCGGCCAGCCGCAGCGGCTCGTCACGCCGCCGGAACCCGATCCGGTACAGCGTGGCCGCACCGCGCAGGAACGTCACTTCGCTGGCCCGCAGGTAGCGCCGGTACCGCCGGTAGCCCTCGGGGCCGACCAGCTGCTCGGCGCCCTCGCGGGCCCGCAGCAGCCGCGCCGACCAGGAGGCCAGGGTGCGGGCGTAGTCCTCCGCCGAGGCGGTCAGCGCGACCACCGAGAAGTACGGGTCGCAGGCGGCGGCGATCTCGCTCAGCCGGGGGAGCCTGGCGTTCGGGAAGATGTCGCTGCCGACGAACTCGCCGACCGGGCCGGTGCCGTCGTAGGCGCCGTCGTAGGCGATGGTCTGCAGCGACATCCGGCCGCCGGGGCGCAGCCAGCGGTGGCAGGCCGCGAAGTAGCGGGCGTAGACGTCGAGCCGCTCGGCCCGGGTCATCCCGGCGGTGGCGAAGTGCTCGAAGGAGCCCATCCCGACGACGGCGTCGTACGGCCGCTCGGGGGCGTGGTCCTCCCAGCTCTCCAGCCGGGGCTCGGCGCCGGGCAGGGCGCGGGCGGCGAGGAAGTCGTACTGGGCACGGGAGATGGTGAGGCCGACGGCGCGGGCGACCCGGTCGTCGCGGCTCGCGTGCTCCAGCATCGCGCCCCAGCCGCAGCCGATGTCCAGCAGCCACAGGCCGTCGCCGGGGCGGGCGCCGACCAGGTCCAGGTGGTGGTCGAGCTTGGCGCGCTGGGCGCGGGGCAGGGCGGTGGCGTCCGGCTCGTCGCGCGGGATGCCGTCCCACTTGGCGGCGGTGTAGGCGAGCGTCTCGTCCAGCCAGAGGGCGTAGAAGTCGTTGCCGAGGTCGTAGTGGAACTCGATCTCGGCGGCACTGGCGCCGGCGGTGGTGATGGTCATGCGGTTCCTGTTCTGCTGAGGCGGGCGGGGTTCAGGCATGCTCGGCCCGGCGGGTTCGGGCGAGCGCTGCGGGGCGCAGGCGTGCCCGCCGGGTGCAGGCGTGCTCGGCGGGTTCGGGCATGCTCGGCGGGGTTCAGGCATGCTCGGCCCGGCGGGCTCGGACGGCGAGTGCCTGGGCGCGGCGCTCGACGAAGCGGGCGGCCCGGGCGTCCAGCTGCTCGACGTGCGCGGCGAGCCGCTCGCGGGCCTGCTCCCCTGCGGGGCCGAGCCCGACCAGGTCGTGCACCCTGAGGGCGCGCAGCATCGGGACGAGCACCTCGTCGTGGTGCACCCGCGGGTCGTAGACCCCGGCCACCGCGATCTCGGCGGCCATCCGGCCGAAGCCGGGCATGCCCTGGCCGGGCATGGCGAAGTCGCGGACCGTCCGGTCGAGCGTGACGAGCACCTGGTCGGCGTCCAGCTCCAAGGCCGTGCGCAGCAGTTCCCGGTAGAACACCATGTGCAGGTTCTCGTCCTGGGCGATCCGGGCGAGCAGCCGGTCGCAGACCGGGTCGCCGCTGACCCGGCCGGCGTTGCGGTGGCTGACCCGGGTGGCGAGCTCCTGGACGGCGGCGTAGGCGACCACGCCGAGGACGCCCTCGGGCTCCGGGACGGTGCCGGTGCCGAGGTGGGCCATCCGGGCGCGTTCCAGGGCGACCGGGTCGACGGCGCGGGCGGCGTGCAGGTAGCCGCGGAGGGCGGAGGCGTGCCGGTCCTCCTCGGCGGTCCACTGGTGCAGCCAGGCGCCCCAGGCGCCGTCCCGGGAGGTCTGCGCGCCGATGGTCCAGTGGTAGCCGGGCAGGTTGTCCTCGGTCAGCAGGTTGACGACCAGGGCGGAGCGCAGGGCGGGGCTGAGCGCGGACTGCCCGGGGTGCCAGGGTTCGCCGTCGAGCGGGCCGTCGAAGTCCCGGCCGAGGCTCCAGGGAACATACTGGTGCGGGAACCACTCGCGCGCCGCCGCGAGATGACGGTTCATCAACTCTTCGGCGGTCGACTCCAGTTCGGCGATCCAGTGAACGGTCTCCGGCGTAGCGATCTTCACGGGGCATGATCGTCGCCGAACCGCGCGTCGCAGTGCAAGCCGACCTCACCCGTTCAGGTGACGCGGGTCTCCGGCCCTGACCGGGGCCTATGCCGACGGCAACGGGAAGGGCGCGCCCCCGGCGAGAACCGCCCTTCCACCCGGCCGGAGCAAGCCGTCCGGACGGCAACGACAACGGTCACCAGTACAGCCTTTGGATCTCTGTCCATTCTGCGGTTCACTTCGGGTGCAGGGCGATCGCGCCCCTCCCCTCCCACCCGTGCGTCCAGAGAGGACTTCGATGGCCGGGCACGAGCATTCCCCCGCTGATCATGCGCATGACCACAAGCACGCGCACGACCACGGCGGACACCGACACGGCGGACACGGCGGTCACGGCGGTCACTCGCACGGCGTCGCCGCCGACGCCGACCGCCGCTGGCTGCTCAGCGCCCTCGCGCTCATCGTCGTCTTCATGGCCGGCGAGGTCGTGGTCGGCTTCGCCGCGAAGTCCCTGGCCCTGATCTCCGACGCGGCACACATGCTCACCGACGCCGCCTCGATCGTCCTCGCGCTGGTCGCGATGCGCCTGGCCGCCCGCCCGGCCCGCGGCGGCTACACGTACGGCCTCAAGCGCGCCGAGATCCTGTCCGCGCAGGCCAACGGCGTCACGCTGCTGGTGCTGTCCGCCTGGCTGGGCTACGAGGCCGTCACCCGGCTGTTCGAGCCGCCGGAGGTCGCCGGCTCGCTGGTGCTGGTCACCGCGCTGATCGGGATCGTGGTCAACCTGGCCGCCGCCTGGTGCATGTCGAAGGCCAACCGCAGCTCGCTGAACGTCGAGGGCGCCTTCCAGCACGTGCTCACCGACCTGTACGCGTTCATCGCCACCGCCGTCGCCGGCGCCGTCATGCTGACCACCGGCTTCGTCCGGGCCGACGCGATCGCCTCGCTGATCGTGGTCGCGCTGATGCTCAAGGCCGGCATCGGCCTGGTCCGCGACTCCGGACGGATCTTCCTGGAGGCCGCCCCGGCCGGCATCGACCCGGACGCGGTGGCCGACCGGATGGTCGCCCAGCCGCTGGTCGAGGAGATCCACGACCTGCACATCTGGGAGATCACCTCCAACCAGCCGGCCCTGTCCGCGCACATCCTGGTCACCCCCGGCGGCGACTGCCACGCCGTCCGGCGCGAGCTCCAGCGCGGACTGGCCGACGAGTACGGCATCACCCACAGCACGCTCCAGGTCGACCACGTCGGCGAGGACGCGGCCGGCGCCCTGCTCCAGATCGCCGCCCCGGGCGAGCAGCCCGCCGAACACTGCGCCGACGCGCACGGCCCGGTCCACCGTGCCGGCCCGCACGAACACTGAAGCCGCCCTCCTGTCGTCGCGGTGCGGCATGATCTGACACGTGACCGCACCGCGACTGATGCTCCTCGACTCCGCCAGCCTGTACTTCCGGGCCTACTACGGCGTGCCGGACACCCTGCGCTCCCCGCAGGGCGAACCGGTCAACGCCGTCCGCGGCCTGCTGGACTTCATCGCCCGGCTGGTCCACGACCACCGCCCCGACCAGCTCGTCGCCTGCATGGACGCCGACTGGCGCCCGCAGTGGCGGGTCGACCTCATCCCCTCCTACAAGACCCACCGGGTCGCCGAGGCGGCCCAGGACGGCGAGGAGGAGGTGCCGGACACCCTGGCCCCGCAGGTCCCGGTGATCGAGCAGGTGCTGGACGCGCTCGGCATCGCCCGGGTCGGCTCCCCCGGCTACGAGGCGGACGACGTGATCGGCACCCTCACCGCCCACGCCGAGGGCCCGGTGCAGATCGTCACCGGCGACCGCGACCTGTTCCAACTGGTCGACGACGCCCGCGGGATCACCGTGCTCTACCCGGTCAAGGGCATGGGCAACCTCCAGGTCACCGACGACGCGCTGCTGTTGGAGAAGTACGGCGTGCGCGGCGCCCAGTACGCCGACATGGCCGCCCTGCGCGGAGACCCGAGCGACGGCCTGCCCGGCGTCAAGGGCATCGGCGAGAAGACCGCCGTCCAGCTGATCAACGAATACGGCGACCTCGCCGCCGTCCGCGCCGCCGCCCTGGACGTCGGCTCCAAGCTCACCCCGGCCCGCCGCCGCAACATCGTCGAAGGCGCCCCCTACCTCGACGTCGCCCCGACCGTCGTCCGAGTCGCCCCCGACGCCCCGCTCCCCGCCTTCGACCCGGCGCTCCCCCACGAACCGCTCGACCCGATGACCCTGGAGGAACTCTCCACCCGCTGGGGCCTCGGCAGCTCCCTCGACCGCCTCCTGGAGTCCCTCTCCGCCCGCTGAGCCCGTACACGCGAAGGGGCCCGCACGTTCCTATCGAACGCGCGGGCCCTGGATGCCCGACCGACAGTCGACAACTCAGGCGGCGGCACCGTGTCCCGGACGACCCTGACCGCCGGACGATGGGTTGCCGACAAGGCTCGTCTCCTGTCACTCGAACGTGAGCCGGGGAATCGCCTCGATGTCGATCCCGTACCGGCGGTAGACCTTGGTCGTGTTCTCACTCGTCAGCTTCTCCAGAGGGAGCTTGAGCGCGAGGGCGATCACGTGGACGTGTTCGGCGCTGTCGCCCTCGATCTCCACGTACGGGGGGATCAGCGGCCAGTGGTCGATCTCGACGGCCGCGCCGCCCAGCGTCCAGGCGGACCGGCGGTTCTCCTGGTACGCCTTCGGCTGGTAGCCGAGCTGGCCGAGGAGTGTGTTCGTGACATCGAAGTCACCGACGGTCGTCTCCGTTTCGGTCACGCCGTCGATCGCGTCGGAGTGGATCTCCTTGACGCACAGCGTGACGTCGCTGCCGGTGTCACGCAGCCGGACCCACGCACCCGGCCGGCCGGGAATGTCGTAGACATAGCGGCGCTGGAATCGGTCACCCAGATGCTCGGCCCCGGCCTCGGTCAGGAGCGCGCACATCTTCTCCGGCTCGATGTTGAAAACCTTCGCTTCGAACTCGGTTACGGTCACGGCGAGTTGCCCTCCTCGATGCGATGCGGGACATTCGGGCGCACGATATCGGTGATACCTCGTGCGACCTCGTCCAGGCCGGGGTGGACGATGGCGAGTCCGCGCGAGACGGGCCGCGACCACAGGACTCGACTGAGCGAGGCCGCCGACTACCACTCTTCCCCTTCGGAAACGCTCTCGCCTTTCCTCCTTCTGAGCAGGAAGTCGGCCCAGCCGACTTCCTGCTCAGCGCCGTCGCCGCTTCGGCGGGAGGCGAAGCGGCGACGAGAGCAGGGGGAAGTCGCCAAGGCCGCAGGCCGGGCAGCTTCCCCCACACCACCGCACCTAACAAAGCCCTACTAGGGAGCCGCCAGGCGCGAGAGGGGCCCGCACGTTCGGGGTGAACGTGCGGGCCCCTGTCGTACCTGGCTAGCTCACCGAGGAGTAGGCGATGATGCCGCGGCGCAGGCCGTCGACGGCCTTGCGGGCCGTGCGGCGGAGTTCGGCGTCCTCGCCGGCCGCGTCCTGGATCTGGCCGAGGACGTCGATCAGTTGCTTGGTCCAGCGGACGAAGTCGCCGGCCGGCATGTCGGCGTCGCGCAGCACCTGGTCCAGGCTGTGGCCGAGGGCCCAGCGGTGGGCGGCCCAGGCGAAGCCGAGGTCGGGCTCGCGCTGGCCGACGCCCTCGGCGGTGTTGATCCGGTGCTGCTCCTCCAGGGCGTCCAGGTGGCCCCAGATCCGGACCATCTGGCCGAGCGCCTCCTTGGCCCCGCCCTCCGGCACCCGGGGGGCGGTGGCGTCGTCGGACTGGCGCGCCTCGTAGACCAACGCCGAGGCGCAGGCGGCGAGTTCGGCGGCGTCCAGGCCGCTCCAGACACCCTCGCGGATGCACTCGGAGGCGAGCAGGTCGAGTTCGCCGTAGAGCCGGCCGAGGCGCTTGCCGTCGTCGGTGACGGTGTCGCCGCTCAGGTAGCCGAGGTCGGTGAGCAGCCCGCAGACCCGGTCGAAGGTGCGGGCGATGGTGTGGGTGCGGGAGCGCATCCGGCGTTCCAGTACCTCGGTGTCGCGGTGCAGGCGGTGGTAGCGCTCGGCCCAGCGGGCGTGGTCCTCCCGCTCGTCGCAGCCGTGGCAGGGGTGCTGGCGCAGTTCGGTGCGCAGCCGGGTGATCTCCTGGTCGTCGGCGGCGGCCGCGCGGCCCCGGCGGAACCGCTCGGGCTCCAGGTGGCCGGCCTTGGTGCGCAGCGCGGAGGCGAGGTCCCGGCGGGACTGCGGGCTGCGCGGGTTGAAGGACTTGGGGATGCGCACCCGATCGACGGCGGCGACCGGGTACGGGAAGTCGATCATGGCGAGCCGCTTGACCTGCCGCTCGGCGGTGAGCACCACCGGGCGGGGCCCGTCCTGGAAGTCGGGGTGGCGGCCGACCCGGCCGTTGCGGCTGACCGGCGGCAGGCCCGGGTCGAGGACCAGGGCGAGGCCGGCGAACTTGCCGGTGGGGACGTGGATGACGTCGCCCGGCTTGAGCTGCTCGATCGACTCGACGGCGGCCGCGCGGCGCTGGCTGCTGCCCTCGCGGGCGAGTTCGTTCTCCCGGTCCTTGAGCCGGCGGCGCAGGTCCATGTACGCGTCGAAGTCGCCGAGGTGGCAGGTCATCGACTCGCGGTAGCCCTCCAGCCCCTCTTCGTTGCGCTGGACCTGGCGGGCGATGCCGACCACCGAGCGGTCGGCCTGGAACTGGGCGAAGGAGGTTTCCAGCAGTTCGCGCGAGCGGTGCCGGCCGAACTGGGAGACCAGGTTGACGGCCATGTTGTAGGACGGCCGGAACGAGGACTTGAGCGGGTAGGTGCGGGTGCCGGCCAGACCGGCCAGCGCCTCCGGGTCGAGGCCGCGCTGCCAGAGCACCACGGCGTGGCCCTCGACGTCGATGCCGCGGCGCCCGGCCCGGCCGGTGAGCTGGGTGTACTCGCCGGGGGTGATGTCGGCGTGGGTCTCGCCGTTCCACTTGACCAGCTTCTCCATGACCACCGAGCGGGCGGGCATGTTGATGCCGAGCGCCAGGGTCTCGGTCGCGAAGACGGCCTTGACCAGGCCCTTCACGAACAGCTCCTCGACCACCTCCTTGAACCGCGGCAGCATCCCGGCGTGGTGGGCGGCGATGCCGCGCTCCAACCCGTCCAGCCACTCGAAGTAGCCGAGGACGTGCAGGTCCTCGTCGGGGATGTCGGCGCAGCGTTCCTCGACGAAGGCCCGGACGACGGCGCGGTCGGCGTCCTTGTTGAGCCGCAGGCCGGAGCTGAGGCACTGCTGGACGGCGGCCTCGCAGCCGGCCCGGCTGAAGATGAAGGTGATCGCGGGCAGCAGCCCCTCGGCGTCGAGCCGGTCGATGACGTCCACCCGGCCCGGCGTCCAGACCCGGCCGGGGCGGCCGTTGGGCATGCTGCGGCCCCGGCCGCGGCCGAACCGGTCGCGCGGGTTGCGGTCCAGCTCGGAGCGGGCGAGCCGGACCAGCTCGGGGTTGACGGCCTTGCCGGGGTTGCGCGGGCCGTCCTTGGGGCGGCCGTCCCGGTCGGGGTTGGCGAACAGGTCGTACATCCGGTTGCCGGCCATCACGTGCTGCCACAGCGGCACGGGCCTGGTCTCGGAGACGATCACCCGGGTGCCGCCGCGCACGGTGTCCAGCCAGTCGCCGAACTCCTCGGCGTTGGAGACGGTCGCGGAGAGCGAGACGAGGGTGACCGACTCGGGGAGGTGGATGATGACCTCCTCCCAGACGGCGCCGCGGAAGCGGTCGGCGAGGTAGTGCACCTCGTCCATGACGACGTAGCCGAGGCCGTCGAGGGTGCTGGAGCCCGCGTAGAGCATGTTGCGCAGCACCTCGGTGGTCATGACCACCACGGGGGCGTCGCCGTTGACGGTGTTGTCGCCGGTGAGCAGGCCGACCTTGGCGGCGCCGTAGCGCTTGACCAGGTCGCCGTACTTCTGGTTGGACAGCGCCTTGATGGGCGTGGTGTAGAAGCACTTGCGGCCGCCCAGGAGGGCCAGGTGGACGGCGAACTCGCCGACGATGGTCTTCCCGGAGCCGGTGGGCGCGGCGACCAGGACGCCCGAGCCCGCCTCCAGCGCCTCGCAGGCCTCCAGCTGGAAGTCGTCCAGCGGGAAGTCGTAGAGCTGCTGGAAGCCGTGGAGCGCGGTCGCCTGCTCCTTGGCCCGGCGGCGGCTGGCCGCGTACGCCTCGGCGGGGCTGAGCTCCTGGTCGTCGTGGGGCTGGGGCTCAGGGGTGTTCATCGCCGTCCGGGTGTGGTTGGTGTGATCTCGCATCTCAGCGAGAGGTTACCCGGCGGCACCGACATCAATAGCACCGTTTTTCCGTGCGACGGGATCGGCTCGTCCGTGCGACGGGATCGGCCGCTGGATCACTCCGGGATCGCTTCTCTCTCACATCCATAGTTGCAAACATCTTCAAGTGATCGGAGTCCGACCAGCTTCGGACGTCTCCGGTCATCCCCGGTGGAGCGCCGTCCGACCTCCCTACCGTCGTTGCCACGGCGGACCCACCGCCACCAACTCACGGGAGGACACCGACGATGGCGAACCTGGAGACGTCCCTCAAAGAGGCCATGGGGATCGACGGCGCGATCGGCGTCGCCCTGGTCGACTACGGCAGCGGCATGGCGCTCGGCAGCCTCGGCGACGGCGGCGAACTGGACCTCAACGTCGCCGCCGCCGGGAACACCGACGTGGTCCGCGCCAAGATGCGGGCGATGGAGATGCTCAACCTGCACGACAACGAGATCGAGGACATCCTGATCAGCCTCACCAACCAGTACCACCTGGTCCGACCGATCACCACGCCCACCGGGCGCGGCCTCTTCCTCTTCCTGGCGCTCAACCGCGGCCGCTCCAACCTCGCGATGGCCCGCCACCAGCTCAAGCGGATCGAACTCTCGCTGGAGATCTGAGCGGACCGACACCAGGGAAGGGGGGACTCGTGGCGGTAGCGCTCTACCAGGCCAAGGCCGAGTTCTTCCGGATGCTCGGCCATCCCGTCCGGATCCGGGTGCTGGAACTGCTCCAGGCCGGACCGACGCCCGTCCGCGGGCTGCTCGCCGAGCTGGAGGTCGAGCCCTCCAGCCTCTCCCAGCAGCTCGCGGTGCTGCGCCGGTCCGGCATCGTCACCGCCACCCGGGAGGGCAGCACGGTGGTGTACGAGCTGGCCGGCGGCGACGTCGCCGACCTGCTGCGAGCGGCCCGGCGGATCCTCACCGGGCTGCTCGCCGACCAGAACCTGCTGCTCGCCGAACTGCGGGCCAGCTCCGAGCGAGCCGGATCCGAGCGAGCCAGCTCCGAGCGGGCCGGATCGGAGCGAGCCGGATCCGACCGGCCCGGCCCGGAGTAGCCGCGTGCGGGCCCGCCCGGACTAGCCGCGTGCGCAGGCCGGCCCCCGCGAGCCGGTCAGCCCTTCAGCAGGTCGGCCAGCCCGTCCGCCAGCCGCTCGTACTCCCGCGGCCGGTTGTACAGCTGCGCGCTGACCCGCAGCACCCCGCCGCCGGCCCACGGGCGGATCGCGATCCGGGTGCCGAGCCGCTGCCACACCTCGTCCCGCAGCGGTCTCACGTCCTGCTCCGCCTCGACGCACCCGGCCGGCAGCCGGACGGAGCGCATCGAGACCCCGGGCGTCGCGGGCAGCGGTGACAGGCCGGCCCGCTCGGCGAGCACCCGCTGGCCGTACCCGGCGAGCGCGGCGTTGTGCGCGGCCACCGCCTCGGGGCCGAGCTCGCGCAGCAGCTCGAACCCGGCCGGGGCGGCCAGCCAGCCCGTGTAGTCGCAGGTGCCGCGCCACTCGACGTTCCACGGGAAGCCCCGGTCGTGCTCCCAGGAGAAGGTGAGCGGGCGCACCCGGTCCACCCACTCCGGGCGGACGGCGAGCACGCCGGTGCCGCGCGGGGCGAAGGCCCACTTGTGCAGGTTGCCGAACCAGAAGTCGGCGTTCGGGTCGACCGGGGCGGGCAGCATGCCGGGGGCGTGGGCGCCGTCCACGACGGTGGTCACGCCGCGCTCGCGCAGGTCGGCGAGCAGGCCCGCTCCGGCGATCAGGCGGGCGGTGGGCGAGGTGATCTGGTCCAGCACCGCGACGGTGACGCGCTCGTCGACGGCGGCGAGCACCGCCTCCCGGACGGCCTGCTCGTCGGGGGTGTCCAGCGGCAGTTCGACCTCGACCACCTCGGCGCCGGTCTCGGCGGCCCGGCGGGCGGCGGCCCGGGTGACCACCCCGTAGCCGTGGTCGGTGACCAGGATCCGGTCGCCGGGCGCGAACGGGATGGTGTCCAGGGCTATCGCGACCGCCTCGGTGACGTTGGAGACCAGGGCGAGCCGGCCCGGGTCGACGGCCAGGTCGGCGGCGATCCTGGTCCGCGCCGCGCCGACCCGGGCCGGCAGGTCGGCGAAGAAGCCGTCCGGGTCCAGCTCGTGTTCGGCGCGCAGCCGCTGCTGCGCCCGCTGCACGGGGACGGGCACCGCGCCGAACGAACCGTGGTTCAGGTGCGCCGCGTCCGGTGAGACGCCGAACAGCCCGTCGGCCGCGGGCAGCGGGGCCGGGGGTTCGGCGGTCCACAGGTCCTCGATCACGGCATCCTCCGCATTGTGATGTGTGACATTTCACATGACAGGGTACTGGTCGGGTGGCGTGTCCCGAGACGACGATCGGGCCGTGACCATCACCGACCCCTTCCTGTCGCTCAGCGCCCGCACCGGCCGGTTCACCTTCGGTGCGCCGCGCGCGTTCACCCTCGCCGAGGACGGTACCCGGCTGCTGCTGCTCCGCTCGACCGGTTCCGAGGATCCGGTCGACCGCCTGCACCTGCTCGACACCGCCACCGGCGAGGAACGACTCGTGGCCGACCCGGCCGTCCTCGCCCCCGGGCGCGCCGGCCGCCGCGACGACCTGCCCGCCGTCGAACGACGGCTGCGCGAACGCACCCGCCTGGTCGCCGCCGGCATCGGCACGTACGCGGCCACCGCCGACCTCGCGACCGCCGTCCTCGTCCTCGACGGCCGGCTGTTCCGGATCGACACCGCCACCGCCACCGGCACCGAACTGCCCGTCGCCGGGCCCGCGTTCGACCCCCGGCCGGACGCCGCCGGCGAACGCGTCGCCTACGTCGCCGACGACGCCCTGTACGTCACCCCCGACCTCGAACCGCTCTCCCCCGCCGACGGCGCCCGCTGGGGCGTCGCCGAGTTCGCCGCCGCCGAGGAGCTCGGCCGCTCCCGCGGCCACTGGTGGCGCCCCGACGGCGGCGCGCTGCTGGCCGCCCGGGTGGACGAATCCGCCCTCCCCCGGCGCTACTTCGCCGACCCCGCCCACCCCGGCGAGCCCGCCGAGGACTTCGCCTACCCGCAGGCCGGCGGCCCCAACGCGGACGTCCAGCTCTGGGTGCTCGGCCTCGACCGCAGCCGGGTACGGCTCCGCTGGGACGCCGCCGCGTTCCCGTACCTCTGCGCCGCCACCTGGGCCTCCGACCAGGAGCTGCTGCTCACCGTCGCCGACCGGCTCCAGCAGCACGTCCTGCTGCTGACCGCCGACCCGGCCACCGGCGAGACCCGCGAACTCTCCCGCACCACCGACGAGTTCTGGGTCGACGACCTGCCCGGCACCCCCGCCCGGCTGACCGACGGCCGACTGCTCACCGCCCACGACACCCCGCAGGCCCGCGGCCTCGCCCTGGACGGCAAGCCGCTGGACACCACCGGGCTCCAGATCCGCCGGGTGGTCGGGCACCTGGACGGCCGGCTGCTCTGCGAGACCGGCCAGGGCGACCCGGCCGACCAGTACGTCCACCTGGTCGACCCGGACGGCGGCGCACCCGAACCCGTCACCACCGGCCCCGGCGTGCACTCCGCACTCGCCGCCGGCCGCACCCTGCTGCTCACCACCGCCGACGCCGACGGCATCCGGCGCCGGCTGCTGCGCGACGGCTCGCTCGACGCCTCGCCCGACGGCCCCGCGCTGCCGCTCACCGACCTGAGCGCCACCCTGCCCTACCGGGTGCGGCCACGGCTCGCCCGAGTCACCGAACTCGGCCTGCCCACCGCCGTGGTGTACCCGCGCGACCACGTCCCCGGCCGCCGGCTGCCGGTACTGCTGGACGTCTACGGCGGGCCCGGCTTCCAGGCCGTGGCGACCGAGCCGCGCCGCTGGCAGCTCCGCCAGTGGTGGGCCGACCAGGGCTTCGCGGTCGTCACCACCGACAACCGCGGCACCCCGTTCGTCTCGCCGGAGTTCACCCGGGCGATCTTCCGCCGCTTCTCCCAGGTGGCGCTGGACGACCAGGTGAACGCCCTGCGGGCGCTCGCCGGGCAACACCCCGATCTCGACCTCGACCGGGTCGGCGTGCGCGGCTGGTCGTACGGCGGGTACTTCGCGGCGCTCGCCGTGCTGCGCCGCCCGGACGTCTTCCACGCCGCCTGCGCGGGCGCCCCGCCCACCGACTTCCGGCACTACGACACCGCGTACACCGAGCGCTACCTCGCGCTGCCGCAGGACAACCCGGAGGGCTACGCCGACGACTGCCTGGTCACCGACGCGCCGGGGCTGACCCGGCCGCTGCTGCTGATCCACGGGCTGGCCGACGACAACGTCCACCCCTCGCACACCCTGCTGCTCTCCGAGGCGCTCACCAAGGCCGGCCGGCCGCACAGCGTGCTGCCGCTGCCGGGCGTCACCCACATGACCCCGGGCGGGGTGAACGAGCAGGTCACCCAGGCCGAACTCGCCTTCCTGCGGGCCGCTCTGGGCTGAGCCGCGGAATCCGCCGGACAGGGGCGTCGCACCGGTGGTGCGGCGCCCTTCACGTTGCCGCCACCTCTTCCACGTGACCCGTGACATGTGAAATATTACCTGCGCTTCACCGAACGATTACTCCCGTCTCAGAATCCCATCCCCCGGAAAGGACCGGTCAGTTGCGCAGACTGTCCGCGGCACTCGCGGCCGCGCTCACCACGAGCGCGATAGCGGCCACCCTGCTGGGCACCCCCGCCCAGGCCGCCGCCCCCGCCCCCGCCACGATCGCCGCCGCCCCTGCGGAGCAGGGCGCCGAAGCCCCGCCCGCTCCGCTCGCCCCCCAGGAGCGCGAGCGCCAGGCGCTCCGCACCAAGGCCCTGGAACAGCTCAACAAGGGCGCCGTCGCCAAGACCGCCGACAAGCGGGCCCCCGCCAAGGTGAAGGTCGGCAACGACTACGTCCAACTGGCGCACCAGCGCACGGACAAGGTCTTCGTCATCCTCGCCCAGTTCGGCGACGAGGTCGACGACACCACCCAGTACGACGGCCAGCCCCGCTACGGCGGCACCCCCGGCCCGCGCCACAACCAGATCCCCAAGCCGGGCAAGGACGACAACCACACGCTGTGGGAGTCGGACTTCGGCCGCGACCACTACCAGAAGATGTTCTTCGACGACACGCCCGGCGCCGTGTCCATGCGCAACTACTACCGCACCCAGTCCTCCGGCCGCTACGACGTCCAGGGCACCGTCAGCGACTGGGTCACCGTCCCGTACAACGAGGCCCGCTACGGCAGCAACAAGGGCCCGCAGGGCTCCGGCGCCTGGACCCAGGGCCAGGAGTTCATCCGGGACGCCGTCAAGGCCTGGTACGACGGCGAGATCGCCAAGGGCCGCAGCGTGGCCGACATCAAGGCGCAGCTCGCCCAGTACGACGTCTACGACCGCTACGACCACACCAAGACCGGCGAGTTCAACCAGCCCGACGGCTACCTCGACAACGTCATCGTCGTGCACGCCGGTGTCGACGAGACCTGGGGCGGCGGCGCCCAGGGCGCCGACGCGCTGTGGGCGCACCGCAGTTGGACCTTCCCCGACGCGACCGGCCAGACCGGCCCGGAGGGCAACAAGATCGGCGGCGCGCCGGTCGGCGACACCGGCCTCTACGTCTACGACTACGTCCAGGCCGGCGAGAACAGCGGAGTCGGCCTGTTCGCCCACGAGTACGGCCACAACCTCGGCCTGCCCGACCTGTACAGCACCAACGGCGGCGACAACAGCGTCAACTTCTGGTCGCTGATGTCCTCCGGCTCCTACCTGGGCAAGGGGCCGAACACCACCGGCGGCTACCCCGGCGACCTCGACGCCTGGAGCAAGCTCCAGTTCGGCTGGCTCAACTACGACGAGGCGCAGGCCGCCACCCGGTCCAGCCACGCCCTCGGCGTGAGCAGCTACAACACCGACCAGGCCCAGGCGGTGCTCGTCCACCTGCCGGACAGCACCACCAGCACCGACCTCGCCGACCCGTACGAGGGCACCAGGCAGTGGTGGAGCGACACCGGCGACAACCTCGACAACTCCCTCAGCCGGGACGTCGACCTGCGCACCGCCACCGGCCCGGCCGCCCTGGACGCCGCCGCCTGGTACGACACCGAGCAGGACTACGACTTCCTCACCGTCGAGGCCTCCACCGACCAGGGCAAACACTGGACGCCCCTGGGCGGCACCGCCGACGGCGCACCGATCGGCAACACCAACGCCAACACCCCTGGCCTCAGCGGCAGTTCCGGCACCTACCGGAAGCTGCACCTCCCGCTGGACGGCTACCTCGGCCAGCAGGTCCGGCTGCGCTTCCACGTCACCTCGGACGGCAACACCCACGGCCGGGGCGTGCTCGTCGACGCCGTGAAGATCACCGCCGGCGGCACCGAACTCTTCGCCGACGGCGCCGAGAACGGCGCCAACGGCTGGACCGCCACCGGCTTCACCGTCATCACCGGCCGCACCGCCGTCAAGCAGCACCCGCGCGCCTACCTCGCCGAGAACCGCCGCTACACCGGCTACGGCGCGTTCCTGAAGACCGGCCCGTACAACTTCGGGTACACCGGCGTCGCGGGCAAGGCCAACGTCGTCGACACCTACCCGTACCAGGAGGGCGTCCTGCTCTGGCTGTGGGACACCGCGTACGGCGACAACAACACCAAGGACCACCCCGGCGGCGGGCTGATCCTGCCGATCGACGCCCACCCGGCGGCGGTCCGCTTCGCCGACGGCACCCTGGTCAACGGGCGGGCGCAGACCTACGACGCGCCGTTCTCGCTCAGGCCGACCACGGCGTTCACCCTGCACAAGGGCGGCGTCGCGGTGCGGATCCCGTCCGAGCCGGCCGTCCCGGTCTTCAACGACCACACCGGCACGTACAGCGACCCGGCCCTCCCGCAGCTCGCGGTGAAGGTGCCGGACACCAACACCAGGATCGAGGTCGTCCGGGAGTCCCAGGGCGGGCGGATCACCACCGTCCGGGTGGGCCCGGCCTCCTGAGCCGCACCTGAGCACGCGAAGGCCCCGGGCCCCCCGACGAAAAGGGACCCGGGGCCGGCTCGTGGGTCTCACCGCGCCCGGAGAACGGTTCACGCCGATCCCCGGTGAGGCCGTTCGGCGTCGATTCCAGGGGTAACTGTCCTGATCGGCAGGGGTGGTACCGCTCTGCGCAGCGGATGATCCGACCACGTCCGGTACGCTAGATCTTCAACAGGACTTGAAGTCAAGGAGCCGAGGAGCGCGCTCATGGACACCGCACCGGTCGACCTGCTGAGCGTCGGCGAGGTGGCCCGGCGGGCCGGGATCGCCACCTCGGCGGTGCGCTTCTACGAGGACCAGGGGCTGATCTCCTCCGAGCGGTCGCCGGGCAACCAGCGCCGCTACCGGCGGCACGTGCTGCGCCGGATCTCGCTGATCCTGGTCGCCAAACGGCTCGGCATCCCGCTCTCCGAGGTGGCCGAGGTGTTCACCGGGCTCCCCGAGGACCGGATGCCGGGCAAGCACGACTGGGACCGCATCTCGCGGCGCTGGGCCGAACAGCTGCGCGCCCGGCGGGCCGAGCTGGAGCGGCTGGAGGCGGAGCTGACCGGCTGCATCGGCTGCGGCTGCGTGTCGCTGCGCCGCTGCCGGGTGCTCAACCCCGGGGACGAACTGGCCGCCGAGGGGCCCGGCCCGCGCCGACTGCTGCCGGGCACGGCGGGCGGGGCCGGCGGGCCGTCCGGGCCGTGAAAACGGCCGGACCGTGAAAACAGTCTGCCCCTGAGAGCAGCCGGACCGTGAAAACGGTGGAACCCGGTCGGACGCGGCCCTCGTGAGGTTCCCCGCCGCGCCCGACCGGGCGTGTGCGGCGAGGGAGTGCGTCCCTCGCCCGTTGGGTGCCGTACCGCCCGGCGTGGGGGCAACTGGGCGGTACGGCGGCTCTATGTGGTCGGCTCAGGCCTCCGGGAAGTGGCAGGCCGCCTGCCGGCTGCCCGCCCCGGCGATCTGCAGCAGCGGGCGCTCCGTGCGGCAGACCTCCTGCGCCTTGGGGCAGCGCGGGTGGAAGCTGCACCCGGACGGCGGGTTCGCCGGGCTCGGCGGGTCGCCGAGCAGCACGATCCGCTCCCGCGCGCGCTCCGCCGCCGGGTCGGGCAGCGGGACGGCGGACAGCAGCGCCTTGGTGTACGGGTGCGCCGGGTTGCCGTACACCTCGGCCTTGTCGCCGATCTCGACGATCCGCCCGAGGTACATCACCGCCACCCGGTCGCAGACCCGCTTGACCACCGAGAGGTCGTGCGCGATGAACACGTACGCCAGGCCGAGCTCCTGCTGGAGCCGCTCCATCAGGTTGACCACCTGGGCCTGGATGGAGACGTCGAGCGCGGAGACCGGCTCGTCGGCGATGACCAGCTTCGGCGAGGTGGCGAGCGAGCGGGCGATGCCGATGCGCTGCGCCTGGCCGCCGGAGAACTCGTGCGGGTAGCGGTCGATCTGCTCGGGGATCAGCCCGACCAGTTCCATCAGCTCGCCGGCCCGCCTGCGCGCGTCGGCCGCGCTCGCCCCCTGGAGCAGCAGCGGCTCAGAGATGATCCGGGCCACCGTCTGCCGGGGGTTGAGCGAGGAGTACGGGTCCTGGAAGACCATCTGCAGGTGCCGCCGGTGCGGTCGCAGCCGGGCCTGGGAGAGCCCGCCGATCTCGGTGCCGTCGAAGGTGACGGTGCCCGAGGTCGGGTCGAGCAGCCGGACGATCATCCGCCCGGTGGTGGACTTGCCGCAGCCGGACTCGCCGACCAGGCCGAGCGTCTCGCCCTTGCCGACGTCGAAGCTGACGCCGTCGACGGCGCGGACCGGGGCGCCGGGCCGGCCGGTGCGGCTCCGTCGACCGGGGAAGGTCTTCACCAGGTCCCGTACGGACAGCAGGTTCTCGGTCATGGCCGGGCTCCTTCCGGTACCAGCGGCAGGTGGCAGGCGGCCTGGTGGCCGGGGGCGAGCGGGCCGAGCTCTGGGCGTTCGGCCAGGCAGCGGGCGTGTTCCTCGGCGGTGGCGGCGTCGGTGCGGGCGCAGCGCGGGGCGAAGGAGCAGCCGGGGGCGGGGGCGATCAGCGACGGCGGGCTGCCGGGGATGGCCCGCAGCGGGGCGTCGTCGGTGTCGTCCAGGCGTGGCAGCGAGTCCAGCAGCCCGCGGGTGTACGGGTGCCCGGGGGTGGCGAACAGCCGGTCCACCGAGGCCTGTTCGGCGGCCCGGCCGCCGTACATGACCAGCACCTCGTGGGCGACCCGGGCGACCACGCCGAGGTCGTGGGTGATCATGACGACGCCGAGGCCGCGCTCCTGCTGGATGCGGGCGATCAGGTCGAGGATCTGCGCCTGGACGGTGACGTCGAGGGCCGTGGTGGGCTCGTCGGCGATCAGCAGTTCGGGCTCGCAGGCGAGGGCCATGGCGATCATGACGCGCTGGCGCATGCCGCCGGAGAACTGGTGCGGGTACTCGTCGACCCGCCGGGTCGGCTCCGGGATGCCGACCTCCGCCAGCATCTCGACCGCCCGCTGGCGGCCCGCCTTGCGGTTGGCCTTGAAGTGCACCCGGTAGTGCTCGGCGATCTGCTCGCCGACGGTGTAGAAGGGGTGCAGGCTGGACAGCGGGTCCTGGAAGATCATCGCGATCCGGCGGCCCCGGACGGTGCCCAGCTCCCGTTCGCCGAGCCCGTTGAGCTCCATCCCGTCGAGCCGGATCGAGCCGGTGACGGCGGCGCCGCGGTGCAGGCCCATGACGGCGAGCGAGGTGACCGACTTGCCGCTGCCGGACTCGCCGACCAGACCGAGGGTCCGCCCGGCGTCGACGGCGAAGGAGATGCCGTCCACCGCCCGGACGGTGCCGCGGGGCGTGTCGAAGGAGACCTTGAGGTCCTCGACCTCCAAGAGAGTCATCAGTACCTCACTCGTGGGTCGACGAACGCGTAGAGCAGGTCGACCAGCAGGTTCGCCGCGACGATGAAGAAGGCCGCGAGCAGGGTGACGCCGAGGATCACGGGCTGGTCGGAGCGGCCCAGACCGTCGTAGAACAGCCGGCCGACGCCGGGCAGGCCGAAGATGGACTCGGTGATGACCGCACCGGCCAGCAGGCCGCCGAGGTCCATGCCGAAGATGGTGAGGATCGGCGTCACCCCGGCGCGCAGCCCGTGCTTGACCGTGACCGTCCGCGACGGCAGGCCCTTGGCCCGGGCGGTGCGGATGTACGGCTCGGCCATCGCCTCGATCATCGAGTTGCGGCTCTGCCGGGCGTACATGGCCGCGTACAGCAGGGCCAGGGCGATCCACGGCAGCAGCAGGTTGGAGGCCCACTCGAAGGGGTTCTCGGTGAACTTGTGGTACGCCGGGTAGGGCAGCAGCCCGGCCGTGCGGACGACACCCCAGATCAGCATGATCGAGGTGAAGTAGACCGGCAGCGAGGCGGTGCCGACCGAGAGCACCATCAGCGTCTTGTCGGAGGCCTTGCCCTTGCGCAGCGCCGAGGTGACGCCCGCGCCGAGGCCGAGGACCAGCCAGAGCACCGCCGCGCCGACGGCGAGCGAGATGGACACCGGCAGCCGGTCGACGAGCAGGTCCCAGACCGGCAGCCCGTACTCGTACGAGTAGCCGAGGCAGGGGAAGCCGCAGTGCACGGCGCTCGGGCCGCTGCCGTAGTCGCGACCGGCGAAGATGCCGCCCAGGTAGGCGAGGAACTGTTCCCAGATCGGCTTGTTCAGGCCCATCGCCGCCTTGACGTCGGCGAGCCGCTCCGGGCTGCAGGTCTTGCCGCAGGCCGCCGCCGCCGGGTCGTTCGGCAGCAGGTAGAAGATGGTGAAGGTGATGGCGCAGATGGCGAGCAGGATGCCCGCCACGCCGAGCAGTCGGCGGCCGAGGTAGAGGATCACGACCGGCCTCCCCGGGGGTCGAGGATGTCGCGCAGCGCGTCCCCGAGCAGGGTGAACGCGAGCACGGCGACGAACAGGAAAGCCGTCGGGATCAGGAAGTACGTCGGGTCGGTCTCGTAGTGGACGATGCTCTCCGCGATCATCTGGCCCCAGGACGAGGTCGGCGGGCGGACGCCCACACCGAGGTAGCTGAGCGCGGCCTCGGTGGCGATCATGCCGGGGATGAGCAGGGTGGTGTAGGCGATGATCGGGCCGGAGACGTTCGGCAGGATCTCCCGGGTGAGGATGCGCCAGGAGCGCGCCCCGCCGACCTTGGCGGCCTCGACGTACTCGCGGTGCTTGAGCGAGAGGGTCTGGCCGCGCACGACGCGGGCGATGCCGGGCCAGGTGAACAGGCCGATCACCAGGGTGATCAGCAGGATCCGGTTGACGTCCTTGGCCACCGACATCATCGCGATCATGAAGATCAGCGAGGGGAAGGACATGGTGAGGTCCATCAGCCGGGACAGCAGCGTGTCCGTCCGGCCGCCGAAGTAGCCAGCCGCGATGCCGGCCAGGGTGCCGGTGATGACGACCACGGCGGTCGCGGTGAACGCGATCAGCAGCGAGACCTGCCCGCCGTGCAGGACCCGGGCGAACAGGTCGCGCCCGGTGATCGGCTCGACGCCCAGCCAGTGCCGGGCGCTGATGCCGCCGAAGTCGCCCCGGGGCATGCCGCCCAGGTACGGGTCGATGGCGCGCTTGTCGAACTCCTCGGGGGACCAACCGCCGAGCGAGCTCAGCGGGCCGGCCAGGGCGGCCAGCAGCAGCAAGGCGCCGACCGTGATCAGGCCGAAGCGGGCCGATCCCTTGGCCCACAGCTGGTCCCAGACCAGCCGCCACGGGCCGCGCCCGGTGGCCTTCGCGGGGCCCGTCGCCGTGGAGTCCACGGCGACGGGCTCAGTGGTTGTACTCATCGCCGACGGCCCCTCAGCCCTTGCCCTTGGCAGGGTCCTTGAGGCCGACCACGGCCAGGTCGATCATGCCGGCGTAGCCGGAGTTCCCGAACGCGCCGGCCACGTTGGTGCCGGCCAGCAGCGGGCGGCGCTGCCACATCAACGGGACGGCCGGGGCCTTCTTCAGCAGGTCCTCGTCCAGTTGCTGCCAGGCCTTGTTGGCCTCGTTGACGTCCGTCATGGCCGCGATCTGGTCCATCCGGTCCATCGTGGCCTGGTCCTTGAACTGGCTGTAGTTACCCTGGTTGCCCTTCTCCTTGATGGTCCGTCCGTCGAAGATGAACGGGAGGAAGGTCGCGCCGGACGGGTAGTCCGGGCACCAGCCGTTGATGGTCAGCTCGGGGGCGTTCTTGGTGTCGCCGAGCGTGTCGGTGAAGGCGGACGGGTCGACGGTGTTCACGGTGACCTGAACACCGGCCTTGGCCAGCGACTGCTGGATCGTCTCGGCGCGGGTCTTGTCGCCCAGGGAGACGGTGATCGACACCTTGAGGTCGGTCTTGCCCGCGTCCTTGAGCATCGCCTTGGCCTTCTCCGGGTCGCCGGCGGCCGGGATCTTCAGCGGGTCCGCCTTGGCGCCGCCGGTCAGCGACGGCGGGAGGTAGGAGGTGGCCACGTCGGCCATCGCCGGGCCGCCGAAGGCCGTCACCTGCGCCTCGCGGTCGACCGCCCACATCATCGCCTCGCGCACCTTCGGGTCGTCGAAGGGCGCCTTGGCGGTGTTCAGGTACAGCATGTCCGTACAGCCGGTCTGCTCGGCCGCCATGCGGGCCTTGACGTCCGGCTTGGTCAGCACCTTGGAGACGGACTCGTGGGCCATCCACGGCATCTCGATCGCGTTGGCGTCGGCGCCGTCGCTGGCGATGATCCGGTCGTCGGCCTGGCCGCCCTTGATGCCCTGGGTGACCACGATCTTGTCCGGGTACGCCTTGCGGACGGTGTCGGTGGACTGGTCCCAGTTGGTGTTGCGGACCAGCGTCAGCTGCTTGCCCCGGTCGTACGTGTCGATCTTGTACGGGCCGGAGGAGAACGGCCGCGAGTCGTACTGGGTGCCCTTCTCCTGGGACTGCGGCACCGGGGAGAAGGTCGGGAGGGTGACGGTGTCCGAGAACTCGGCGACCGGGCGCTTCAGGTGGAAGACGATGGTCCTGTCGTCCGGGGTCTCGATGCTCGCCAGGTGCTCTCCAGTGAGCGGGCCCTTGTAGTTCTCGCCGCCGGCCAGGTACTGGACGGCGTAGTCGGGGCCGCCGGTGAGGTCGGGGGAGAAGGACCGCTCGACGTTGTACTTGATGTCGGCGGACTTGATCGGGGTGCCGTCCTCGTACTTGAGGCCGTCCTTCAGGGTGAAGGTCCACACCTTGCCGCCCTCGCTGGACTTGCCCAGGTCGGTGGCGAGGTCCGGGACGATCTCGCTGCCCGCCGCACCCGGCTCGGACTTGAAGGTGGTCAGGGTGCGGTAGATCAGCCGGGTGCCGAAGTCCATGTGCGGCACGGTCCAGTTGCGGGCCGGATCGAGGTGGGCGAAGTCCTGGTTCGTCAGGACGTTGAGGGTGCCACCCTTGACCGGGGTGCCGCCGATGACCGAACCGGACGCGGCGCCCGGGCCCTGGCCGTTGGAAGGCGCGGCGTCACTTCCGCTGTCGCTCTTGTCGTTCTTGCAGGCCCCGAGGCCGAGGGTGAGGGTCGCCGCGAGGGCCGCCGCGAGGGCGGCGTGGGTGCGCCTGGTCATGTGCAACTCCGCTGTGGGGGGCCTGCCGTGAAGCCCGTGTCCGCCCCGGGAGGTGATCCGGGGCCCGACCGGGAGGCGACCTTCGAGGTCTGGTCGCTCCGCGGTGTGACCCGTAACATAGTAATGTGAAATTGCACTGCACAAGAGGTGACGCCCCCCGTTACCGAGCTGTGTCCGGGCCACACCACCCCCGCCCCACCTAGGAGTTCACCGGTGCCCCTCCGACAGACCGGCCTCAACACCGGGAGCCACGACCTCCCCGTCTCCCCCGCCCTCGACGCCTTCATGGGCACCCGCTGGGCCGCCACCCCCCTCCCCGCCGACCGGCGAGTCCCCGGCCACGACCGCCTCCCCGGCCGCCACACCCGCCTCTCCGCCGCCTTCCCCGGCGAGCGGCTGATCGTCCCCGCCGGTCGGCTGAAGGTCCGCTGCAACGACCTCGACTACCGCTTCCGCCCGCACAGCGCCTACGTCTGGCTCACCGGCCTCACCGGCGAGGACCAGGCCGACCACGTCCTCGTCCTCGAACCGGCCGGCCCCCACGGCCACGAGCCGATCCTCTACCTGCGCCCCCGCTCCCCCCGCGGCAACCACGCCAACGGCACCGAGTTCTACCGCGACCGCCGCTACGGCGAGTTCTGGGTCGGCCGCCGCCCCGACCTCGCCGAAGCCGCCGCGCTCACCGGACTGCGCACCGAACACCTCGACGACCTCGACAAGCTCCTCACCGGCCCCCAGCCGCCCACCCGCGTCCTGGCCGGCACCGACCCGCTCGTCGACGAGAGCACCGGACGCCCCGGCACCCACGCCACCCGGGACGGCGAACTCGCCGCCGTCCTCTCCGAGTTGCGCCTGGTCAAGGACACCTGGGAGATCGGCCAGCTGCAACTCGCCGTCGACCACACCGTCACCGGCTTCCAGGACGTCGTCCGCGCCCTGCCCACCGCCCTGCGCCACCCCCGCGGCGAACGCTGGATCGAGGGCGTCTTCGACCTGCGCGCCCGCGCCGAAGGCAACGGCACCAGCTACACCACCATCGCCGCCTCCGGCGCCCACGCCTGCGTCCTGCACTGGATCCGCAACGACGGCGCCCTCGACCCGAACTCCCTGCTCCTGCTGGACGCTGGCGTCGAAACCGACACCCTCTACGCCGCCGACATCACCCGCACCCTCCCGCTCAGCGGCACCTTCACCCCCGTCCAGCGGCAGGCCTACGACCTCGTCCTCGCCGCCCAGAGCGCCGGCATCGCCGCGCTGCGCCCCGGCGCCCGCTTCCGCGACTTCCACCACGCCGCCATGCGGGTCATCGCCGAAGGCCTCGCCGACTGGGGCGTCCTACGCATCCCCGCCGAACAGTCCCTCGCCGAGGACAACGGCCTCCACCGCCGCTACACCCTCTGCGGCAGCGGCCACATGCTCGGCCTCGACTACCACGACTGCGCCAGGGCCCGCGCCGACCGCTACCTCGACGGCACCCTGGAAGCCGGCATGGTCCTCACCGTCGAACCCGGCCTCTACCTCCAGCCGGACGACGAAACCCTCCCCCTCGAACTCCGCGGCCTCGGCATCCGCATCGAGGACGACCTCGTCATCACCCCCGACGGCGCCCACCTCATGTCCCACGCCCTCCCCCGCACCGCCCCCGCCATCGAATCCTGGATGGCCGACCTCCTCGGCTGAGCCCGGGGAGCGGCCGCTCACACCGCCCGTGCCGCCGCCCACAGCTCCGCGATCAGGTCCGCCGCCGGGCCCGTGCGGGCCAGGTGGTGGGCGGTGCCGGCCCAGAGGTGCATGGACTGGAGGTCGGCGCGGCGGGTCGCGGCGGCGCGCAGCGGCTGGGTGAGGTGGTGCACCTCGGGGTAGGCGGGCGGGGCGTACGGGCCGTGGCGGTCGATGAAGGCGTTGCGCAGGCCGCGGGCCGGGCGGCCGGTGAAGGCCCGGGTGACGGCCGTCTCCGGGAGTTCGGTGAGCGCCGCCCGGTGCGCGGCCGAGGCGCCGGACTCGTCGGCGCGCAGCAGGGCCGTCCCCAGCTGCACCGCCGCCGCGCCGGCTCGCAGCGCCGCCGCCACCGCCGGGCCGTCGCCCAGCCCGCCGGCCGCGATCAGCGGCAGCGCCGTCACCGCCCGGACGGCGGGCAGCAGGTCCAGCAGCGGGACGTCACCGGGCTCGTCCCCGATCCGGTGGGTGGCGCGGTGCCCGCCGGCCTCCGGGCCCTGCACGCACAGCGCGTCCATCCCGACCGCCTCCGCCGCCCGCGCCTCCGCGGGCGTGGTGACGGTGCCGACCTGGAACGACCCGGCCGCGCGGACCGCCGCCGCCTCCTCCGGTGTCGGCAGGCCGAAGGTGTACGAGACCACCGGGGCCGGCTCCGCCAGCAGCACGGCGAGCTTGGCCTCCCAGTCGTCCCGGTCCGGCCCGATCTCCTCGGGCAGCGCCACGTCCCACCGCTCGGCCTCGGGCCGCAGCCGCTCCCGGTAGACGGCGACGGCCGCCGGATCGCCGGGCGGGGCCGGGACGAACAGGTTCACGCCGAACGGCCTGCCGGTCAACTCCCGGACCATCGCGACCTGTTCGGCCATCGCGGCGGCGCTCCGGTACCCGGCGGCGAGGAACCCCAGCCCACCGGCCCGGTTCACCGCGGCCACCAGCTCCGGGGTGGACGCCCCGCCCGCCATCGGCGCGCCGATCACCGGCACGGAAAGTTCGTCGAGACGCACGGCCATCGGGTTCCTCCACTCCGGAAAACGGTTCGGACCCAGCCCACCCTACGCTCAGCGGATCAGCCCCCGCCCGCGCGCCGCCCGCACCGCCGCCGTCCGCGAGTCCACCGCCAACTTGGTGTAGATGTGCACCAGATGGGACTTCACCGTGGCCTGGCTCAGGTGCAGCCGCTGGCTGATCTGCTGGTTGGTCAGCCCGTCCGCGACCAGCCCCAGCACCTCGGTCTCCCGTGCGCTGAGCGCCGCCGCGGGCGTCCGCATCCGTTCCAGCAGCCGGTCGGCGACGCTCGGTGCCAGCGCCGAGCGTCCAGCGGCGGCCGCCCGGACGGCCTGGGCCAGTTCCTCCGGCGGAGCGTCCTTGAGCAGGTAGCCGGTGGCGCCGGCCTCCAGCGCGGGCAGGGTGTCGGCGTCGGTGTCGTAGGTGGTGACGACGAGGACCCGGGGCGCGCCCGCCCGGGCGGTGATCGCGGCGGTCGCCTGGGCGCCGTTCATGGCCGAGCCGGGCCCGAACTGGAGGTCCATCAGCACCACGTCGATCCCGCCCGCCGCGGCCAGTTCGACGGCCCGCTCGGCGGTCGCGGCCTCGGCGACGATGGCGAAGTCCGGTTCGCCCTCCAGGACGGCCCGCAATCCGGCCCGCACCACCGGGTGGTCGTCCGCCAGCAGCAGCCGGATCACGTCCCCGCTCATGCCCCGCCCTCCGTCACCGTCACCGGCAGCTGCACCGCGAGCGTCGTGCCCCGGCCGGGCGCCGACTCCACCGTGAAGGTGCCGCCGAGCGCCCGTGCCCGCGCCCGCATCGACGGCAGTCCGAACCCGCCGTCCCCTCCGGTGCGCCCCGCGACCACCGCCGGGTCGAACCCGGCCCCGTCGTCGAACACGTCCAGCGCCACCTCGCCCTCCATGTAGCTGAGCGTCACCTCGGCGTGCGAGGCGTGCGCGTGCCGGACGGTGTTGCCGAGCGCGGACTGCGCGATCCGCAGCAGCGCGACCTCCTGCGGCACCGGCAGCCGGACCGGGTCCCCGGAGACGTGCAGTTTCACCGGCAGGCCGCTGTGCGCCGCCGTGGTGGCGCACAGCCGTTCCAGCGCGACCGGCAGCGGGTCGCCGTCCAGCGCGGGCGGGGTGAGCGCGCGGACGAACCGCCGGGCCTCGTCCAGGTTGTCCTGGGCGGCCCGCCGGGCCTGCTCGACGTACCCGGAGGCGGCCTCGGTGCGTTCCGGCAGGGCCCGCTGGGCGGCCCGCAGCAGCAGCTGGATGGAGCTGAGGCTCTGCGCGAGGGTGTCGTGGATCTCCCGGGCCAGGCGCTCGCGTTCGGCGAGCACCCCGGCGGTGTGGTTGGCGGCCGCGGCGTCGGCGCGGGCGGCGGTGAGTTCGTCGATCAGCCGGCGGCGCTCCTCGCTCTCCCGGTACAGCGCCTGGTAGCCGAGCACGGTGGCGGTGGCGACGGCCGCGCCGAGCGCGGGCCCGATCGCGGCGGGCAGGCTGAAGGTGTGCTGGTGCCAGGACCAGGCGGCGATGGCGGTGGCGGCGGTCAGCCCAACGGCGGTGAGGCCGCCGCGCCGCCCGAGCAGGTGCAGCTCCAGGAAGTACAGCGGGAACGCCAGCCACACCCCGTCCTGGGTGGCGATCAGCACGCCCACCCAGGTGACGCCGAGCAGCGCCAGCCAGAGTGCGGCGGCCCGGCGCGAGCGGTGGACGGCGGGCAGCCGGGGGCCCACGGCGTAGACGGCGGCCATCGCGGTGGCCGCCGCGGCGACGGGCACCGGGTCGCCGTCCCGGCCGGCGGCGGCGCGGGCGACGGCGAGTGCGAGCAGGCCCGCCACGAGCAGGTGCAGGCAGACCTGAAGGACGCGGGCGACGGGGGTGGTGCGGGATCGTTCGGTCGCCATCCGTCCAGCCTAGGTTCCGGACCGGGCCCCGGCATCAATCAAAAGGTTGAACTCCGCTTCTGCCCTTTGATGCCGAGGATGCAATCCCCGGTGCGATGCCCGCGGGGTCCCTTCTCCGAGACGGTGGAAGCGTCGGAAACACTCGTTGAGCAGGAAGGCCCACCGTGTTCGTCGCCTGGAGGGATCTGGGGTTCGCCAAGGGGCGGTTCGCCCTGATGGGGACCGTCATCGTGCTGATCACCGTACTGGTCGGCCTGCTGTCCGGCCTGACCGCCGGACTCGGCCGGCAGAACATCTCCGCGATCACCGGCCTGCCCGCCGACCACCTGGTGTTCGGCAAGCCCGCCGACGGGCAGACGCTCTCCTTCACCGACTCCCAGGTCACCCCCGAGCAGTGGCAGGCCTGGGCGGGCGAGCCGGGCGTCACCTCCGCCCAGCCGCTGGGCATCACCACCACCAAGGCCGCCGCCGGCACCCGCACCGCCGCGCTGTCCGCCTTCGGCGTCCCGGACGGCTCCGCGCTGGCCCCGCAGGGCGCCCGGATCGCCCCCGGCCAGGCCGTCCTGTCGAAGACCGCCGCCAAGAACCTGGGCGGCCTCGCCCCCGGCGACGACCTCACCCTGGCCGGCCACCGCCTCCAGGTCGCGGCCGTCGACGGCGACGCCGCGTACAGCCACACGCCGGTGATCTGGACCAGCCTCACCGACTGGCAGCAGGCCGCCCCCGGCGGCACCGGCCACGCGACCGTCATCGCGCTCACCACCGCCAAGGGCGCCGACCTGGGCGGCGCCGACGCCCGCCACGGCACCGAGACCCGCACCCGCGACGACGCCCTCGCCGCGATCGGCTCCTACACCTCCGAGAACGGCTCGCTCCAGCTGATGCGCGGCTTCCTGTTCGCCATCTCGGCCCTGGTGATCGGCGCCTTCTTCACCGTCTGGACGATCCAGCGCAGCGGCGACATCGCGGTGCTGAAGGCGCTCGGTGCCTCCACCCGCTACCTGCTGCGCGACGCCCTCGGCCAGGCCGTCCTGCTGCTGGTGCTCGGCACCGCCGTCGGCACCGCGCTCGCGGCGGGCGTCGGGGCCCTGGTCGGCTCCGCCGTGCCCTTCGTCCTGGACGCCCCGACCGTCCTGTTCCCCGCCGCCGTCATGATCGCGCTCGGCGCGGTCGGCGCGGGCCTGTCCATCCGCCGGATCACCTCCGTCGACCCGCTGACCGCCCTGGGGAGCGCCCGATGAGCCTCGTCCTCGACCACATCACCCTCACCTACCCGGACGGCGACGGCCGGCTCACCGCCCTGGACGACGTCTCGCTGACCGTCCCCAAGGGCTCGATCACGGCCGTGGTCGGCCCGTCCGGCTCCGGCAAGTCCAGCCTGCTGGCGGTCGCCGCCACCCTGATCACCCCGGACTCCGGCCGGGTCGTGGTGGACGGCACCGACACCACGGGCCTCGGCCCCGGCGAACTGACCGCGCTGCGCCGCACCCGGATCGGCATCGTCTTCCAGCAGGCCAACCTGCTGCCCTCGCTCACCGCCGCCGAACAGCTCCAGGTGATGGCCCACCTGGACGGCCGCTCCCCGCGCGCCGCCCTCCCCCGCGCCCTGGAACTGCTGGCCGCCGTCGGCCTGCGCGACCAGGCCGCCCGCCGCCCGCACCAGCTCTCCGGCGGTCAGCGCCAGCGCGTCAACATCGCCCGCGCGCTGATGAACGACCCCACCGTCCTGCTGATCGACGAACCCACCAGCGCCCTCGACCACGAACGCGGCGCCGCCGTCCTCGACCTCATCACCGAGCTCACCCACCGCCGCGCCACCGCCACCGTCCTGGTCACCCACGACCGCACCCACCTGACGGCCGTCGACCAGATCGCCGAAGTCCACGACGGCCGCCTGACAGTGCCCGCGGCGGCCTGAGCTACTTCTTCGCCGCCAGCACGTCGTCCACCGACAGCGTCACCGCCGCCCCGATCGACTCCGGCAGGGTGAACGACTGCCCCGGGTGGTGGACGGCGTGCACGCGGTACTCGCCGTCCTGCGGGTCAGTGAGCACCATGACCCGCTGGTTCGTCCGGTCCACGATCACGTAGACGGGTACTCCAGCGGCGGCATAGACGAAGGGCTTCCGCTTCAGGTCGTCGCTGAGGTTGGACGACGTGACCTCCAACACGAGCCGGAAGACCGCCGGGTCGTAACAGTTGTACTCGATCAAGTGGTCATCGATGTCGGCATCGACGATCGCCAGGTCGGGAACGGCGTAGTCCGACGGCCCGTCCGGCAGCCAGATGCCAACGCCCTGAATGACGTCGACCTCATCCCCGTCGAGGCCGGCGGCGAACAGCACACGCATGAGGCGGCTCAGCGACTTGCCGTGCGAAGCATTCGGCGGCGGCGTCACGGTGATCTGGCTCCCGACGATCTCGACCCGGTGCCCGGCGAACTGGTTGGAGATCAGCTCGGCGACCTCGAGCAGCGTCGGCTGCTCGATGGGCTCTTCCACTGCTGCGGCGGACATGGATTTCCTCCTGGCTGCCGATGTCGAGAACATCATCGTAGGGCGCGAACGCATTCCGACGCCCGATCCCCAGTCTTCACCCGAACGGGCGGTTTAGCCCCGGCTAGCCCTACCGCGCCCGCAGCTTCAGCGCCGGGCGCGCCTCCTCCGCCGCCTCGTCCTGCCCCGCCCACAGCGAGCGGACGTGGCTGAGGTGGCGGGTCATGCAGGCCTCGGCCGCCTCGGCGTCGCCGGCCAGCATGAGGTCCAGCAGCTCCAGGTGCTCCTCCGCCGAGGAGGTCAGCTCGCCGCGCTCGTCGAGCCGGTTGAGGCCGTACAGCCGCGAGCGCTTCCGCAGGTCGCTGACGACGTCGACCAGCCGGGCGTTGCCGGCCAGCCCCAGCAGGTCCAGGTGGAACTGCCGGTCGGCCTCCAGGTACCCGATGAGATCGTGCTTGCGGGCGGCCGCGACGATCGCCTCGGCCTGCGGGCGCAGCCGTTCCAGCTGCTCCTTGGTCGCGGTGCGCGTCACCCGGCCGACGGTGGGGACCTCGATCAGGGCGCGGATCTCGGTGTAGTCGTCGAGGTCGCGCTCGGTGAGCTCGGTGACCCGGAAGCCCTTGTTGCGGACGGCCTCGACGAGGCCTTCGCGGGCGAGGTCGAGCATGGCCTCGCGGACGGGGGTGGCGGAGACGCCGAAGTCGGCGGCGAGCGCGGGTGCGGAGTAGACGACGCCGGGGCGCAGTTCGCCGGAGATCAGGGCTGCCCGGAGCGCGTGGGCGACCTGGTCGCGAAGCCGCTCCTGTACGGAGATCAGGGTGCGGGGTTTGAGGTCGGCCATGGTGTTCCTCCGGGTGGGTGCAGAACACCAGCGTACAATGTCACGTTACGTTGAGTGCGCAACATTCCACGATTCGAACGGTCATCAGCGCCCGAGGTCCCGGCCGAAACCCATGGTGGCAGCGGCCGGCGGCCGTGACAACGGCCGGCGGCGCACGACCTGTCGCCCGCCCTGCCCATACGGAGCCGGCCCGACAGGGGATCCCTTCCCGCCGGGCCGACTCCCGCTTCACAGCCCCCGACACCCGCCAGGAGCAACGGACTTGGGAATCGAGATCGCCCTGTACGACGACCACCCCAACAAGGGCGGCCGGTCCGTCCCGACCCTGCTGTACCTCTCGGTCGACCACGGCCCGGCCCTCGCCGCCGCCCTGGCCGCGCACGCCCGGCCGGCCGACCACCGGCTCGGCCGGATCGACCCGTACGGCGACACCCGGTTCAACGAGCAGGACGCCGGCGCCGCCTTCGAGGAGGCCACCGTCCTGCTCGCCCGCTGCACCACCGAGGAAGAGCGGGCGGCCGTCCGCGACCTGCGCAACCTGCTCGCCCACTGCGCCGCCACCCCGGGCAGCTGGCTCCACTTCCTCGGGGACTGAAGGTCAGCCCGCCCCGGTGCTCCGGTACACCTCCGCCGCGACCGCCAGGTCCTCCCACGCCATGCCGACGCTCTTGAAGAACCGCGGCCGCCCCGCCGGCACCAGCGCGTCGCCGCGCACCAGCTCGGCCAGGTTCCACACCTGCCGGCCGGCCACGCCCGCCATGATCAGGTCGCCGGCCTCGCGGGCCGCCACCGTCCGCGCCTCCACGTACAGTTCGGCCCGCTCGACCAGCACCTCGTCCACCTCCCGCGCGTCCGGCTCGTGCGAGCCGACCGCCGCGACGGCGGCGTGCGCGGGCACCAGGGCGCCGTCGAACAGCGGCGTGCGCGCGGTGGTGCAGCAGACCACCAGGTCGGCCCCGGCGACCGCCCCCGGCTCGCCGACCCCGGCCGCCAGCCCGAGCCCCCGCCCGTACGCGGCCAGGGCCTCGGCCCGTCCGGCGTTCCGCGCCACCACGGTGAGCCGGGTCAGCGGCTGAACGGCCAGCAGCGCGTCCAGGTGCCCGTACGCCTGCGGCCCGGAGCCGAACAGCACCAGGTGCTCGGCGTCCGGCGCGGCCAGCCGGCGCAGCGCGACGGCGGTGACGGCAGGTGTGCGCAGCGCGGTGAGCGCGGCGCCGTCGAGCAGGGCGAGCGGCTGCAGGGTGGGCCCGTCGAGCAGCAGGTAGCTGCCGGTGATCCGGGGCAGTCCCCGCCCCGGGTTGGCGGGCGCGACCCCGGCGATCTTCACCCCGGCGTACGGGCCGGCGGCGGCCGGCATCATCAGCAGTTCGCCGGCCGGGACGGGGACGGCCGAGCGGGCCGGTGCCGGCTCCGGGTCGAAGCCGTCGAGCAGCACCCGCTCGATCGCCGCCACCGCCGCGGCGGGCCCGACCCCGCCGACGCCCGGCACGGCGTACTGGAGCGGCTCAGCCGCCGCACCGGGCAGCATGGAAGGGCTCACAGCAGGAACCCCGCGCCCAGGTCGTCGTCCGGTTCCAGGACGAAGGCGTGCTCGCCGGTGCGGTGCGCACTGCCGGTGACCTCGGTGACGACGCCGCCGTCCAGCGGGTCGCCGCCGGGCAGGACGCGGCCGGTGAAGACCGTCCCGATGACGGACTCGTGCCGCAGCTCCTCCCCCGGCGCGAGCCGGCCCTCGGCGGCGAGGACGGCGAGCCGGGCGGAGGTGCCGGAGCCGCAGGGTGAGCGGTCGATCTGCCCGTCCGCGAAGACGGTGACGTTCCGTTGGCTCAACACACCGTCCTCCGCGGGTAGTTCGTCGAAAAGGATGACCCCGTACACACCCGACAGGCGCGGGTCGCTCGGGTGCGCCACCGCCGCCGCGCCGGCCAGCAGGTCCCTGATCTCCCGCCCGATGGCGGTGAGTTCCGGCAGCTGCACGGGCTCGACCGCGAGGCCGAGGGCGGCCGCCGACACCGAGGCGTAGCAGGCGCCCGCGTGCGCCACCGCGACCTCCACGGTGCCCCGCGAGGTGGTCAGCGGCAACTTGAGCGCGCTGACCCGGCTGGGCACGTTGCGGAAGGTCACCCCGGTGGTCCGCCCGCCGGCCCGGTGCACCAGCGCGGTGACCCGGCCGGACGGCACGTCGATCCGCACCCGTGCCACGCCGTCGGCGGGGGCGGTGACCCGCCCGGAGTCCACCGCCCAGGCACCGAGCGCGATGGTGCCGTGCCCGCAGGCCGTCGAGTAGCCGTCCTTGTGCCAGAACAGCACCCCGAAGTGCGCCTCGTCGTCGTCCGGCGGCACCAGGAACCCGCCGTACATCCCGGCGTGGCCGCGCGGTTCGCGGCTGAGGAGCTGCCGGGCGTCGTCCAGCGCGCTCGGCCGGGGCGCGGTCGCGCTGCCGCCGGCGCCGAGTGCGATGGCCCGCCGTTCGGCGACGCTGTCGCCGGGGATCGCGGGCACACCGTCCAGCACGATCCGGAACGGCTCACCGGCCGCGTGGTAGTCGACGGTGCGGACGAGCATCACGCACCCCCGACCGGCAGGACGCTGACGGTGCGGCTGACGGTGTAGAAGTCCAGCGCCGCCTGGCCCTGCTCGCGCTCGCCGTGGCTGGCGCCCTTGGCGCCGCCGAACGGCAGGTGGAAGTCGACGCCGCTGGAGGGCGCGTTGACCCGGATCATGCCCGCGTCCAGCCGGTCGGCGGCGGCGAGCGCCACGTCCAGGCTGCGGGTGTGCACCGAGGTGGCGAGGCTGTGCGGGGTGTCGTTGGCCAGCGCGATCGCCTCGTCCAGGTCGGCGGCGGCGTGCAGCAGCGCGATCGGGCCGAAGAACTCCTCGCGGGCCAGCGGGTGTTCGGCCGGCACGTCGGTGAGCAGGGTCGGCTCGACGTACCAGCCGTCCCGTTCGGGTGCCCGGCCACCGGTGAGCAGGGTGGCCCCGGCGGCGGTGGCGGTGGCGACGGCGGCGGTGAGCCGGTCCCGGGCGGCGGCGTTGATGACCGGCCCGCAGGCCGCGTCGTCGACCAGTTCCAGCGCCTTGACCAGGGCGTCGCGCAGCGGCTCGTACGCGGCGCCGACCGCGATCACCCGGCTGGTGGCGGTGCACTTCTGCCCCGCGTACCCGGCGATGGCGGCGGCGAGGTGGGCGGCGGCCTGCTCGACGTCGGCGTCCGGCAGCACCAGCGCGGCGTTCAGCCCGCCGAGTTCGGCCTGCACCGGCACGCCGCGCTCGGTGGCGGCCCGCACCACGGCCCGGCCGACGCCGGTCGAGCCGGTGAAGGAGACCACGTCGGCCGTGTCGACCAGCGCCGCGCCCTCCTCGGCGCCGCCCGGCAGCACGGTGAACACGTCCGCGGGCAGCCCGGCCCCGGCGGCCAGTTCGGCCAGCCGCAGCGCGCAGGCGGTGGCCTCGGGCGCCGGCTTGAGCACCGCGGTGTTGCCGACCGCCAGCGCCGGCGCGGCCTTCCAGGTGGGGATCGCCAACGGGAAGTTCCACGGCGCGATCAGCCCGGCGACGCCGTACGGGCGGCGCCGGGTGAGCAGCAGCCCGGGCCCGGCCGCGGTCTCGTGCACCGCCCCGGACGGCGCGAACGGCGCCTGCGCGTAGTAGCGCCAGATCGCGGCGGTGCGGGCGACCTCGCCGCGCGCCTCGGCGAGCGGCTTGCCGACCTCGCGCACGATCAGGGCGGCCAGTTCGTCCGCGTGCGCCTCGACCGCTTCGGCGATCCGGCCGAGTGCCGCGGACCGGGCGCCCGCACCGGCCGCGAGCCAGCCGGGCTGGGCGGCCCGGGCCCGGGCCACGGCGGCCCGGACGGCTTCGGCGCCGGGTTCCTCGACGGCGACGACGAGGTCCGCGGGGTCGGCGGGGTTGTACGAGGTGATGGTCACAGCCAACAGCCCTTCGAAGGTGGTTCAGCAGACGTCATAGCAGGCCCCCCGGCAGCAGACCCCCCGGGTACCAGGCGCCCGTTACAGCAGGAACCCGGCCGGGAACGGGTCGCGCGGGTCGAGGAAGTACTGGGCGGTGCCGGTGACCCAGGCCCGCCCGGTGACGGTGGGCACCACGGCGGGCCGCCCGGCCACCTCGGTCTCCTCGACCAGGCGCCCGATGAAGGTCGTCCCGATGAAGGAGTCGTTGCGGAAGTCCCGCCCCAGCGGCAGTTCGCCGCGCGCGTGCAGCTGCGCCATCCGGGCCGAGGTGCCGGTGCCGCAGGGCGAGCGGTCGAACCAGCCGGGGTGGATGGCCATCGCGTGCCGGGAGTGCTCGGCGGTGGAGCCGGGGGCGAGCAGCTGGACGTGGTGGCAGCCGTGGATGGACGGGTCCTCCGGGTGCACCGGGCGGTCGGGGCTCGCGTTGATGGCGGCCATCAGGGCCAGCCCGGCGTCCAGGATGTCCTGCTTGCGCTCGCGGTCGAAGGGCAGCCCGAACTCGGCGAGCGGCAGGATGGCGTAGAAGTTGCCGCCGTACGCCAGGTCGTAGCCGACCGTGCCGTACCCGGGCACGTCGATCTTGCTCTCCAGCGCGGCCGAGTAGGACGGCACGTTGCGGATGGTCACCGCGGTGGCGGCGCCGTCCTCGACCCGCACCTCGGCGACCACCAGCCCGGCGGGCGTGTCCAGCCGCACCGTGGTGACCGGCTCGACCACCGGCACCATGCCGGTCTCGACCAGCACGGTGGCGACGCCGATGGTGCCGTGCCCGCACATCGGCAACAGGCCGGAGACCTCGATGTAGAGCACGCCGAAGTCGGCGTCCGGCCGGGTCGGCGGCTGGAGGATGGCGCCGCTCATCGCGGCGTGGCCGCGCGGCTCGTACATCAGCAGGGTGCGGAAGTGGTCGAGGTGCTGCTGGAAGTGCACTCGACGCTCGGCCATGGTGGCGCCGGGGATGACGCCGAAGCCGCCGGTGATGACCCGGGTCGGCATGCCCTCGGTGTGCGAGTCCACGGCATGGAACACGTGACGGCTACGCATGGCTCTTACGACTCCCGTCGGGGTGGGTGTACTGACAAGGTGGACGGACAAGGTGGACGGACGAGCTGAACGTACGCGGGATCGGGTGGGGCCGGGCCGGGCCGGCTGCCCCCTCAGCCGGCCGGGTGACGGCGCCCTGCGGCCGGACAGACCTAGGCGAGGCCCTCGGCCAGTGCCTTCTCGGTGGCGGCGCGGACGGCCGCCTCGATCTCCGGGGTCAGCGGCTGGCGCGGCGGGCGGACCGGGCCGCCGGGGCGCCCGGCGATGTCCATGGACAGCTTGATGGCCTGGACGAACTCGGTCTTGGAGTCCCAACGCAGCAGCGAGTGCAGCGACTTGTACAGCGGCAGCGCGGTGTCCAGCTCGTGCGCCACGGCCGCCCGGTACAGCGCGGCGCTGGCCTCCGGCAGGGCGTTCGGGTAGCCGGCGATCCAGCCGACCGCGCCGGCCAGCGCCAGCTCCAGCAGCACGTCGTCGGCGCCGATCAGCAGGTCCAGCCCGGGGGCCAGTTCGGCGATCTCGTAGGCCCGGCGGACGTCGCCACTGAACTCCTTGACCGCGACGATCGAACCCTCGCCGTGCAGCTGCGCGAGCAGCGCGGGGACGAGGTCGACCTTGGTGTCGATCGGGTTGTTGTACGCGACGACCGGCAGTCCGGCCTTGGCGACCTCGGCGTAGTGCGCGCGGACGGACGCGTGGTCGGCCCGGTAGGCGTTCGGCGGGAGCAGCAGCACGGAGCCGGCGCCGGCCTCGGCGGCCTGCTCGGCCCAGCGGCGGGACTCGGCGCTGCCGTAGGCGGCCACGCCGGGCATCACCCGGGAGCCGTCGCCGGCCGCCTCGACGGCCACCTCGACGATGCGGGCGCGCTCCTCGGCGGTGAGCGTCTGGTACTCGCCCAGCGAGCCGTTGGGGACGACGCCGTCACAGCCGGACTCGATCAGCCAGCGGACGTGCTCGGCGTACGCGTCGTAGTCGACGGAGAGGTCCGGGCGCAGCGGGATCGTGGTGGCGACCATGATGCCGCGCCAGGGCCGGGCGGTGTCGTGGGGGGTGTTGGACACGGTGAGCTCCTTGGTGAGGTGTGACATTTTATTAGAGGAAGTGGGCCGGAGACAAGAGTCCCCGGCCCGCACGTTCGACGACTGGCCCCAGACCGCCCCAGACCGCCCCAGACCGCCTAAACAGCGTCGGCGGTCTCGCCGGACGGCCCGGCCGCCAACTGCGACAGCGGCACCGGGCAGGCCAGCGGCCGCCGGTCCGGCCCCGGCTCACCCGAGCCGGCCAGGCAGGCCACGGCCGGTCCGCACATCCGGCCCTGGCACCAACCCATCCCGGCCCGGGTGAGCAGCTTGACGGTGCGCGGATCGCCCGCGCCCAGTTCGTCCACGGCCTCCCGGATCGCCGAGACCGGCACCTCCTCGCACCGGCAGACGTCGGTGTCCGGGCGCAGCCAGCCGGTCCAGCCGGGGCCGGGCCGGTGGGCCGCGGCCATCAGGTCGGCGAAGTTCCGCAACCGGGCCCGGCTGCGCAGCAACACGGGCTTCGGCACCCGGTCGGCCACGGCGTGCGCGGCCAGCTCGCCCTCCACGATCGCGAGGTCCGCGCCGCCGACGCCGTTGGTCTCCCCCGCGGACCAGAGGCCGGGCACGGTGGTGCGCAGCCGGGCGTCGACCTGGAGCCCGACCGCGCCGTCCGGGGCGGTCCGGGTGGCCGCGCCCAGTTCGGTGGCCAGATCAATCTGCGGCAGCAGCCCGTGGCCCACGGCGACCGCGTCGCAGGCGATCCGGCGTTCGGTGCCGGGCACCGGCCGCCAGTCGGCGTCCAGCCGGGCCACCGTGACGGCGGTGACCCGCTCGGTCCCGTGCGCTTCCACGACGGCGCTGCGCGGTCGCAGCCGCACGCCGTGCCGCAGCAGCGCGCTCCCGTGCCCGGCGCCCTCGACGAGCTTGGCGGGGACGGCCGCCAGGACGCCGGGGCGCCGGGCGTAGCCGAGGTAGTCGGTGGCCTCGACCACCGCGGGCACCTCGGCCCCGGCGGTGACCAGCGAGGACGCCGCCGCGAGCAGCAGCGGCCCGCTGCCGGCCACCACGATCCGCCGCCCGGGCAGCACCAGCCCGGCCTTGAGCATGGCCTGCGCGCCGCCCGCGGTGACCACCCCGGGCAGGGTCCAGCCGGGGAACGGCAGTTGGCGCTCGTACGCGCCGGTGGCGAGCAGCACGGACCGGGCCGGGACGGTGGCCCGGTCGGTGGCCTCCGGCCCGCACGTGACGTGCACGGCGAAGCCGTCGCCGGTCCGCTCCAGCGCCCACACCTGGTGGCCGCCGAGGAAGCGGACCCGCCCGGCCCGCTCGTGCGCGGCGAGCCGGTCGGCCAGTCCGGTGTAGACGGACCAGCCGTGGTGGAGCCGGTCCGGGCGGGCGGCGCCGAGGCCGGGCGCGGGGTGCCGGTAGTACTGCCCGCCGGTGCCGCGGCCGGCGTCCAGCAGGACGCAGCGCAGCCCGAGGTCGGCGGCGGTGACGGCAGCCGCGAGCCCGGCCGGGCCGGCGCCGATCACCGCGAGGTCGGGTCGTCGGGCCGCTTCGGCGGCGGACCGGTCAGACGGCGAGGTCGGCACGGCCGTTGCCCTCCTGGGTGGTGACGGTGGTGCCGGGTTCGGCGGGGAGCAGGCAGGTGCGCTGGTTGGCGCGGCCGTCGACGGTGGCCAGGCAGTCGAAGCAGGCGCCGATGCCGCAGAACACCCCGCGCGGCCGGCCGCCGACCCGGGTGGTGCGCCAGGCGAGCACGCCGTCGGCCCAGAGCGCGGCGGCGATCGACTGTCCGGGCAGGGCCGGGACGGGTCGGCCGTCGAACTCGATGTGGTGGGCGGGGCCGGGTTCGGCCCGGACCAGGTCGGCGGGGGTGCGGCGCATCGGCGGCTTCTCCGTTCCGGGGTTGGTCGACGAACGAGGGCGGTCGGCAAGGCGGGGGGGTAGGCGGGCAGCAGTGGTCGAGAAGCCCGGGCTCAGACCCCGGCGTCCGCCGGGAAGCGGTCCGGGCGGAACGGCGCGAGGTCCAGTTCCGGCTGTTTGCCGGTCAGTTGCTCGCTGATCAGCAGGCCGGTCGCCGGGGCCAGCCCGATGCCAGCGCCCTCGTGCCCGCAGGCGTGGTACAGCCCGGGTGCCCGGGGGTCCTCGCCGATGGCCGGCAGGTGGTCCGGCAGGTACGGGCGGAAGCCCCGGTAGGTGCGCATCACGGTGACGTCCGCGAGCACCGGGAAGAGCGCCGCGGCCTGGGCGGCGAGCCGCCGCAGCACTTCCTGGGAGAGGGTGCGGTCGAAGCCGACCCGTTCGCGGCTGGCGCCGATCAGCACCGGCCCGCCGGGGGTGCCCTCGACCACGGCGGAGGTCTGCAGCCCGGCCGAGCCGCTGGCGACGTCGGCGACGTAGTCGGCGGCGTAGACCTTGTGCCGGACGATCCGCGGCAGCGGCTCGGTGACCAGGACGAAGCCGCGGCGGGGCATCACCGGCAGGTGCACCCCGGCCAGCCGGGCCAGTTCGCCGCCCCAGGTGCCGGTCGCGTTGACGACGGCGGGGGCGTCGAGGCGGCGGCGGTCGGTCCGCACTCCGCGCACGGCGCCGTCCGGCCCCCGGTGCACGGCGGTCACGGTCTCGCCGGTGATCAGCTCGGCGCCCATCCGGCGCGCCTCGCGCAGCAGGTGGGCGGCGGCGAGGGCGGGCTGGACCTGGGCGTCCTGCGGGTAGTGGAAGCCGCCGGCGAGGCCGGGGGCGAGGTGCGGCTCCAGTTCGTGCAGCCGCTCGGCGGGGACCTCCTCGGCGGTGACGCCGGCGGCGGCCTGGCCGACGGCGAAGGCCCGCAGGGCGTCCTGCCCGGCCGGGGTGGAGGCGATCACCACGCCGCCCTTGGGCTCGTACTCCATGGCCGTGCCGAGGTGCTCGGCGAGGTCGTGCCAGAGCCGGGTGCTGAGCAGGGCGAGGTCGAGTTCGGGCCCGGGTTCCTTGTCGGAGACCAGCAGGTTGCCCTCGCCGGCGCCGGTGGTGCCGCCGGCCACCGGCCCGCGGTCGACGACGGCGACGGTGAGCCCGGCGCGGGCCGCGTAGTAGGCGCAGGCGGCACCGACCACGCCGGCGCCGACCACGACGACATCCAGGGGAGGTCTCTGGGTCTTGAGCACGTCAGTAATATGTCACATGCCATCCACCCTGCCAAGACCATCCGCCGAATCCCGGACCGGGCCGGATCGACGCGAAAGCCCGGGCTCACCGGGCCGGAGCAGCGCAAAGGCCCCGGCCCACCGCGTCGGGCGGCGGGCCGGGGCCTCAGGGTGCGCTACCGGCTCAGGTGATGTCGTCGATCTGCTCGTGACGGGCGGCCGGCACCGGGGCGCCCGCCGTCGGCGCGGTCGAGGCCTCGACCATCTCCGTACCGGCCACCGGCTGCACCGAGAGGTCCAGCTCCGAGGCCTCCTCGTCGCTCAGCCCGGCGTCGGGGTTGCGACGGTCCTTCCGCTTGTCGTTGAAGATCGCGATGCCCACCGCGAGGAAGTACAGCGCCCAGATCGGCGCCGCCAGCGTGAGCATGCTCACCGGATCGGCGCTCGGGGTGGCGAAGGCCGCGAAGACCGTGATGCCCATGACCATGCCGCGCCACCAGCCGAGCAGCCGCTTGCCGGTGACCATGCCGACCATGTTCATCATCACCAGCAGCAGCGGGAACTCGAAGGCCAGGCCGAAGACCAGCACCATCCGGGTGGCGATGTCGAGGTAGTCCTCGGGCGGCAGGATCGGCGTGGTGTTGTTCGGGGTGAACGAGATCAGCACGTCGACGGTGGTCGGCAGCACCAGGATGGCGCAGCCGGAACCGGCCAGGAAGAGCGGCGCCCCGCACAGCATGAAGATGACGGCGTACTTCTTCTCGTGCCGGTGCAGACCGGGCGCCACGAAGGCCCAGACCTGGTAGAGCCAGATCGGCACGGTCGCGACCACACCGGCCGTCAGCGACACCTTGAGCATCCAGGTGAAACCGGCGGTCAGACCGATGTTGGAGACCTGGGCGCACTTGCCCTTGAACTGGGAGGCGGTCTCAGCGGTGCAGCGCGGCAGCGGCTCCAGCAGGAAGTCTTCGATCTGCTTGTGGTAGATCGCCGCCACGATGGTGATCACCACGATCGCCAGGACCGACTTGACCACGCGGTTGCGCAGTTCCCGCAGGTGGTCGGTGAGGGCCATCCGCCCCTCAGGATCCTTGGACGCCTTCGACGCCTTGGAGAGCTTGCTCAACCCCGGTCCTCAACTCGTGCGTCGAGGCCCGTCGGTCGACGGGCCTCCGTGGTCGCGTTCGTCACGTGCGCCGCGCTCAGTGCGGGCGGTCGCCGTCGGCCGCGGACGGCCCGGCGGCGGGCTCGGCCACCGGACGGGCCGTGCCCGAGGCGCCCGGAGCGGTCTGGATGGTCCTGGCCGCGGTCGTCGCCGAACCGCCGTCGACCCGGGGGGCCGGGGGCGGCGTCGCGGCGGCGTCCTCCTCGGCGCCGTCCGAGCGCATGGCCTTGGCCTCGCTCTTCAGGATCCGCATGGACTGCCCGAGCGAGCGGGCCAGATCGGGCAGCCGCTTGGCGCCGAACAGCAGAACGGCGAAAATCACGACCACCACGATCGCGGTCATCGAGATGCGCATGCGCGACCACCTTCACTCATGGCGACCCGTCGGGCCCCCCGCCGCGGATGGTAACCGCTGCGGATGACGCCACGACGACGGCCGCCCGAACAGGACAGCGGCCCCGTTCGCAGTTCAGGAGCCACCTCAGAGCGTAACCCGCCCCCGCCTCCCCGCAGCAGCCCCCGTACCACCGACGGCCCTCCTGTGCTACCGAAAGGCGCCGGGAAGGTGGCACCGGGCGGCGCTACCGGGCCGGTACGGCCCCGGCCAGCTCCCCCGCCGCCTCGGCCAGCGCCCGCGAGGCCGCGTCCACGCCCTTGGCCAGCGCCCGCACGTCCAACCAGAGCCGGATCGCGAGCACCCCGAGGACCAGCAGGCCCGCGGTGGCGAGCAGGACGGCGGCGACGAGCATCCAGGACATGCGCCCCACCCTATCGGGCCCCGCCCACCCGGGGCGCTACCCCTCGGCCGGGACGAGCCGCATGGTGCGGACCCCGGCCCCGATGAGCGCCGCGACGATCTTCTCCCCGGCCGGCTTGCGCACCGCCGCCCCGCAGAGCGGGCAGCCGAAGCTGTAGTGCGCCTGGGCCGGGGTGCGACCGAGGGTCAGCCGGAACTCCTCCGCCGGGACCTCGACCTTCTCCCGGCAGTCGGAGCAGTACACCTTGAATCTGGTCCCGGGCTCCACCGATCAGACCCGCCCCTCCCCGTCGGTGACGGTCTGCTCCCCGTAAGCGGCCAGCGCCTCCAGGGCGGCCGCGCGCGCCTGCCCGGCCAGCCCGGGCGGCGAGACGATCCGACCGTCCCGGCCCAGCCGCAGCGCCAGCGGGCGCAGCTGGGAGGGGTCGGCGCTGCGCAGGGTGATCCGCAGCCCCCCGTCGGGCAGTTCCTCGGCCCGGTCGTGGGTGTAGTACTCCGCCACCCAGCGCCCGCCGGAGGAGACCTCGACGACCACCTCGGGGTCGTCCGCGGACGGGTTGACCAGCCCGCCGCTCAGGTCGCGCGGCTCGCGCCGGGGCGGGTCGGCGGGGACGTCCAGCACCCGGATCTCGGCGACCCGGTCCAGCCGGAACATCCGGTGGTCCTCGGAGGTGCGGCACCAGGCCTCGAGGTAGGTGTGGCCCTCGGTGAGCAGCCGGATCGGGTCGACCTCGCGCTCGGTCATCCCGCCGCGCCCGTGCGAGTAGTAGCGCAGCCACAGGCGGCGCCCCTCGCTGAGCGCGCGGTCGATGTCGGCGAACACGTGGCCCTCCGCCTCGAAGGTCACACCGACCCGGGCGCTGCCGGCGGCGTTCTCCCCCGCCGCGTTCTCGATCTTGACGACGGCCCGGGTGAGCGCCTCCCGGTCACCGGCCCGCAGGCCGGGCAGCCCGGCCACCGCGCGGGCGGCGACCAGCAGCGCGGTGGCCTCGTCGGCGGCGAGGCGCAGCGGCTGGGCCACGTCGTCGACGTTGTGCCACCAGATCCGCTCGCCGTCGGTGTCGATGTCGAGCAGGTCGCCGCCACGGAAGCTGGTGCCGCACATCGGCAGCACGTTGAGGTCGCCGATCAGCTCGCGCTCGGAGATCCCGAACGCGCGGGCCACCTCGGCCACCTCGGCGCCGGGGCGCTCGCGCAGGTAGGTGACCAGCGACAGCATCCGCCTCGTCTGGTCGATCGCGTTGCTCATGCCTGCACCCCTCCGGCCACCACGTCTCCAGTCACCACGTCCAGCCCGGCCACGGCCCGCAGCCGGTCGATCACGTCGGCCCGCAGCTCCTCGGGCCCGAGCACCAGCACGTCCGGCCCGAACTCGGCGAGGTCGGCGCCCAGCCCGTTGCCGTACGGGATCTCCAGCTCGTCCCAGCCGTCGTCCACCCGCGCGCTGCTCAGCGCCTTGGTGCGCAGCGGGAAGCCCGCTCCCCGGCGGACCCGGACGGTGGCGGTGGCGGTGGCGCCCTCGCCCGCGAACTTGGCGACGGTGGCGCGGACGTCGACGTGCTCGGGCACGGTGCCGAGGAACGCGCCGGTCCTGGCCCGGACCTTGCCGGTGATCCGGCTGAGCCGGAACACCCGCGCGTCGCCGCGGTCGCGGTCCCACCCGGCCAGGTACCAGTGCCCGCGCCAGCACTCCAGCGCCCACGGCTCGACGGTGCGCAGCTCGCCGGCGGCGGCGCCGGCCTTGCGGTACTCGAAGCCGACCGGGCGGCGGTCCCGGGCGGCGGTGAGCAGCGGCTCGAACGCGGCCTCCCGGGCGGGGATCCGCGGCTCCAGGGCGGTCCGGCCCTCGGGCTCGGCGAACGGCACCCCGGCGGCGCGCAGCTTCTGCAGTGCGCCGCTGGCCGCGCCGGACATCTTGGCCTGCTGCCAGACCCGGGCGGCCAGGGTCAGCGCGGCCGCCTCCTCGGCGTCCAGCGCGATCTCGGGCAGCCGGTTGCGGTCGGCGCGGGCCAGGTAGCCGAGTTCGCCGTCCAGGGCGCTCTCGTCGACGTCGATCACCAGGCCGAGTTCGCGCAGGTCGTCCTTGTCCCGCTCGAACATCCGGTTGAAGGCGTCCTCGCTGCTGTTCTGCCAGGCCTCGCGGTACGCCTCGATGGATTCCCGCAGCTCCTTCTTGGAGAGCGGACGTCTGGTGTTCATCAGGCACAGGGCGAGATTCATCAGCCGCTCTGCCTTGGCGATCGCCATCGCTGACCCTTCCGGTGTGCCGCGCCGTGCGCGCGGGGTGCGCCCGCCGGGCGGTCGTCACCCGGCGGGACCGACCGTACCGGTAGCGGTACGCGCTGCAAAAGCGGCCTCCCGAAACGCCCGTGGGCCGGGCCCCCGGAGGGGTCCGGCCCACGGCCGCGGCAGGCTCAGACGCCCAGCAGGTCGACCACGAAGATCAGGGTCGAGCCCGCCGGGATCAGCGGGGTCGGCGACTGGTTGCCGTAGGCCAGGTGCGACGGGATGGTCAGCTCGCGGCGGCCGCCGACCTTCATGCCGACGACACCCCGGTCCCAGCCCTTGATGACCCGGCCGCCGCCCAGCGGGAAGCGGAACTCGTTCGGGCTCCGGTTCCAGCTCGCGTCGAACTCCTCGCCGGTCTCGAAGGTCACGCCGACGTAGCGGACCTTGACGTTGTGGCCCGGCTTGGCCTCCTCGCCGTCACCGACGACGATGTCGCGGATCTGCAGGTCCGCCGGGGCGTCGCCGATCGGGAAGTCGATCTCGGGCTTCTCGTTGAGGTTGACGCTCACAGTCCCTCTTCTCACGTTTCGCATTGCAGTCACGACCAAGCGGCGGGCGCCCGCACCCCGGTCCGTTCCCGGACCACGGTACGGGCGCCCACCGCCCGGGTGGGTCCGGCCACGCGGCCGGACCCGAAGGTCACACGCACACCATTGTCACCCGAAAGTGGATCAGCCCTGACCGGCGTCCAGGATGTCCACCACGAAGACCAGCGGCGCGCCCGGCGGGATGTCGCCCTGGCCCTTGTCGCCGTAGGCCAGCGCGGCCGGGATCACCAGCTCCACCCGGCTGCCGACGGTCTGGCCCACCAGGCCCTGGTCCCAGCCCTGGATGACCTGGCTGCCGCCGACCGGGAAGGAGAACGCCTGGCCCTTGCTGAGCGAGGAGTCGAACATCTTGCCGTCCTTGAACAGCGCGCCGGTGTACTGGACGACGACCTTCTCGCCCTTCTCCACCGCCGGCCCGGTGCCCTTGATCAGGACGTGCGTCTTGAGCTCGGTCGGGTCCTTCGCGCCGGCCACCGGGGTGATCTCGGCCGGCTTCTTGCCGTTGTCCTTGACCTGCGGGAAGTCCGCCGGCGGCGGCGTCACGGTGCCGCTCACCACGGCGTCGGGCGCGTTGGCGTTGCGGATGTCGATCACGAAGACCAGGTCGTCCTTCGCCCCGATCGACATGTCGGCCTTGCCCTGGGAGCCGAACGCGGCGGCCGGCGGGGCCACCACGAGGACCCGGCTGCCGGCCTTCTTCCCGACCACGGCCTGGTCCAGCGCCGGGATCAGCGCGTCGGTGCCGGCCTGGAAGATCTGCGGCTTGCCGTTGTTGTCGTACGAGCTCGGGATGTCCTTGCCGGTGGTCCAGTCCTTGGCGGTGTAGTCCACCGAGGTCCAGGAGTTCTTGTCCACCTTGGGGCCGCTGCCCTCGGACAGCACCTTCACCACGAAGGAGCCGTCGGACGCCTCGCCCGGCACCTGGATCTCGGCCTTCTTGCCGAAGTCACCGGTGACCGTGGGCAGCACCTTGGCACTGTCCTTGATCGGCGGCACCGGGTCGGCGGTCGGCGTGGGCGGCGCGCTCTTGGCGGCGTCCGGCTTGGCGGCGGTGTCCGACTTGCCGTCCTTGTTCACCAGGTACAGCGTCACGGCACTACCGGCCAGCAGCACGGCCAGCACCGTGCCGAGGATCACGCCCAGCCGGCCCACCCCGGGCGGGTTCTCGTCGTACCCGGCCTCCGAGGTGTCGCCCCGACGCACGGTGGAGGCGAAGATCTGCGGGGCGTCGTCCGTCTTGGTCCCGCCCGAGGCACGCGGCTGCTCGCCGGGCTGCGCCCAGCCGGCCTGCTGCTTCAGGATCGACGGCGGGACGACGATCGACTCGCCGTCCCCCGGAAGCGGGCCGCCGGGACGCGAGGCGGCCGGGTCACCCGCAGAGCTGTCGTTCGCCGCGGTGCCGGCCCCGCCCGGGCTCGGCGTCTTCTCAGTCATGACTCCCCATCCATCTCGCCACGAGGTCTTCCAGGTCTGCGGCCGGCGTGCTGAGCGCCGGCCTGCCGTCGCACCGTCCGCCCCGGACCTCGACGCCGGGCGGCGCCTGCCACAGTGCGAGGGCAGTATGACAGCTCAGGATGAGGGCGGACGCTTCGTTGTACGAGCGTCCGCCCAAGCGTACGGAATCCCCCCGAGGACTTCCTAGGCCGTCCGCCTAAACCGCTTCCAGAATGTCGATCACGAAGACCAGCGTGGAGTTGGGCGGCACCGAGCCCTGCGCCTGGTCCTTGTAGCCGAGCCCGGGCGGCACCACGAGCTCGATCCGGCTGCCGACGGTCTGGCCGACCAGCCCCTTGTCCCAGCCCTCGATCACGCTGCCGGTCCCGATCTGCACCGCCTGCGCTCCCCCGTGCGTCCAGGAGGAATCGAACTGCTGGCCGTTGTTCCACAGCACCCCGGTGTACTGCACCACCAGGGTCTGCCCGGTCTTGACCGGCTTGCCCTCGCCCTTGATCAGCACCGCCTGCTCCAGGTCGGTGGGCGCGGCCTGCCCGGCCGGCACGGTGATCGCCACCGGAGCCTTGCCGTTGTCCTTGACCTGCGGCATCGTCGCCGGCGGCGGGGTCATGGCGCCGGTCAGCGTGGAGTCCTGCGGCAGGCTCTCCACGATGTCCAGGACGAACACCACGGTGTCACCCTTGCTGACGCCGAGCTGGGTGCTGCCCTGCTCGCCGAAGGCCGCCGCCGGCGGGGCGACCACCAGCAGCCGGCTGCCGACCTTCTTGCCGATCACGCTCTGGTCCAGCGCCGGCACGAGCTGCCCGCTGCCGGCCTGGTAGAGCTGCGGCTTCCCGCTAGGGTCGTACGAGCTGGGCAGGTCCTTGCCGGTGGTCCAGTCCTTCGCCGTGTAGTTGACCGTCACCCAGTCGCCCTTGTTGACCGTCGACCGCTCGCCCTCGCTGACGGTGTTGACCACGAACTGGCCGCTGGGCTGGCCCTCCGGGAGGGTGATGGTGGCCTTGCTGCCGAAGCCGCCCTCCGAGAGCGTGGGCATCGGCGACGCCTCGCCGACCGGCGCGGGCACCGTCGGAGGCGCGCTCGCCGCGGACGGAGTCGCCGGGCCGGCCGCCTTGGGCGAACTGCTGCAGGCGACCGCCAGCAGCAGGGGCAGGGTGAGTAGCAAACCGGCGGTGCGGCGCACGGTGGTCCTAACTGTCGATCGAGGTCGGCTCTCCTGACTTCGACGGACAGCGTATGCCCGGACGGCGCCCGGCCCCGGTAGGCACCACCGGGGCCGGACACCGCCTTGATCACAAACCCGAGGACGCCGTGGATCACATCCCGGCGATGAGCTTCTCCACCCGCTCGTCCACCGAGCGGAACGGGTCCTTGCAGAGCACCGTGCGCTGCGCCTGGTCGTTCAGCTTCAGGTGCACCCAGTCCACCGTGAAGTCCCGGCGCTGCTCCTGCGCCCGGCGGATGAAGTCCCCGCGCAGCCGGGCCCGGGTGGTCTGCGGCGGGATGGACTTGGCCTCGAAGGTCTTGAGGTCGGTGGTCACCCGCTTCGCCTGGCCCTTGCCCTGGAGCAGGTAGAACAGGCCGCGCCGGCGGTGGATGTCGTGGTACGCCAGGTCGATCTGGGCCACCCGCGGGTTGGACATGCTCATCTGGTGCTTCTCGCGGTAGCGCTCGATGAGCTTGTACTTCATGATCCAGTCGATCTCGGTGGCCACCTCGTCCAGGTTCTCGGTGCGGACGGCCTCCAGGGTCCGGCCCCACAGGTCGAGCACCCGGGCGATGGTGCCGGTGTTGATGCCCTTGCGGTCGGCGAACTCCAACGCCTTGGTGTAGTACTCCTCCTGGATGTCCAGCGCGCTGGCCTCGCGCCCGTTGGCGAGCCGCACCTGGTGGGTGCCGGTGAGGTCGTGGCTGACCTCGCGGATCGCCCGGATCGGGTTCTCCAGGGTGAGGTCGCGCATCACCACGCCGGCCTCGATCAGCCGCAGCACCAGGTCGGTGGCGCCGACCTTGAGCAGCGTCGTGGTCTCCGACATGTTGGAGTCGCCGACGATCACGTGCAGCCGGCGGTAGCGCTCGGCGTCCGCGTGCGGCTCGTCGCGGGTGTTGATGATCGGGCGGGAGCGGGTGGTGGCGGAGCTGACGCCCTCCCAGATGTGCTCGGCCCGCTGGCTGACGCAGTAGACCGCGCCGCGCGGGGTCTGCAGCACCTTGCCGGCGCCGCAGATCAGCTGGCGGGTCACCAGGAAGGGGATCAGCACGTCGGCCAGCCGGGAGAACTCGCCGTGCCGGGCCACCAGGTAGTTCTCGTGGCAGCCGTAGGAGTTGCCGGCCGAGTCGGTGTTGTTCTTGAACAGGTAGACGTCCCCCGCGATGCCCTCCTCGTGCAGCCGCCGCTCGGCGTCGACCAGGAGCCCTTCGAGGATCCGCTCGCCCGCCTTGTCGTGCGTCACCAGCTCGGTCACGTCGTCGCACTCGGGGGTGGCGTACTCGGGGTGGGAGCCGACGTCGAGGTACAGCCGGGCGCCGTTGCGCAGGAAGACGTTGCTGCTGCGGCCCCAGGAGACGACCCGGCGGAACAGGTACCGCGCCACCTCGTCCGGCGACAGCCTGCGCTGCCCGCGGAACGTGCAGGTCACGCCGTACTCGTTCTCCAGCCCGAAAATCCGGCGGTCCATGAGCACTCCATTCTGTGTCGGAGCTGTCCGAAACCGCCTCCACGACGACTGGGCCGCCGCAGGGGCACCGGAGTCCCGTACGGCCTCCGTCCGGCCGCCGTACGGGACTCCGCAGGCACTGCTACTCCGGCGCGGTGTCCGCCGGGTTCTCCTCGTCGTCCGACTCGGCGGACTGGTCGCCGTCGAGCAGCCGGGCGAGCTGGTTGCCCAGGATGCGCTTGAACTTGCGCTGCTGGAACCGCTGGCGGTCGAGGACGGCCACCTCCAGTTGCTCCGGGGTGAGGGTGCGCGGGCTGCCGCCGTTGGGGTCGCGGGCGAGCGAGTCCACGGCGGCCCGGACCACCTCGGTGAGGCCCAGCCCGGCGCGGTGGCGCTGACCCAGGTAGTTGCCGATCGAGTCGGCGTTGCCGCCGACCACGACGTAGTTCTTCTCGTCGACGATCGAGCCGTCCGGGGTGAGGCGGTAGATCTGGTCCTCGTCCGCGGTGCGGCCGACCTCGGCCACGATCAGCTCGACCTCGTAGGGCTTCTCGCCGACCGAGGAGAAGATGGTGCCGAGGGTCTGGGCGTAGACGTTGGCCAGGCCCCGGGCGGTGACGTCGGCCCGGTCGTAGGAGTAGCCGCGCAGGTCGGCGTAGCGGACGCCGCCGATGCGCAGGTTCTCGAACTCGTTGTAGCGGCCGACCGCCGCGAAGGCGATCTTGTCGTAGATCTCGGAGACCTTGTGGAGCGCTCTGGAGGTGTTCTCCGCGACGAAGACGATGCCGTCGGCGTAGGTGAGCACGACCACGCTGCGGCCGCGCGCGATGCCCTTGCGGGCGTACTCCGCGCGGTCCGCCATGGCCTGCTGGGGCGAGACGTAGAACGGTGTCGACACCGGCGGTCGTCCCTTTCCTGAGAGGTGATGGCTAGAGCAGCGGGGCCTGCGGGCCGTTGGGGTGCGAGCGGCGCTCGTCGGTGATCGCGACGGCGATCTCGGCGACCTCCCCGTCGGTGAGCCGGCGGAAGCCGTCCTCGGTGATCAGCGAGACGATCGGGAAGATCTTGCGGGCGAGGTCGGGGCCGCCGGTGGCGGAGTCGTCGTCGGCCGCGTCGTAGAGCGCCTGGACGACCAGCATGGCGGCCTGGTCGGCCGTCAGGTCGTCGCGGTAGAGCTTCTTCATCGAGCCGCGGGCGAAGACCGAGCCCGAGCCGGTGGCGGCGAAGCCGCGCTCCTCGGAACGCCCGCCGGTGACGTCGTAGTTGAAGATCCGGCCGCGGCCGAGGTCCAGGTCGTAGCCGGCGAACAACGGCACGACGGCCAGGCCCTGCATCGCCATGCCCAGGTTGCCCCGGATCATGCTGGTGAGCCGGTTGGCCTTGCCCTCCAGCGAGAGCACCGCGCCCTCGATCTTCTCGTAGTGCTCCAGCTCCAGCTGGAACAGCCGGACCATCTCGATGGCGAGGCCGGCGGTGCCGGCGATGCCGACCGCGCTGTACTCGTCGGCCGGGAACACCTTCTCCATGTCGCGCTGGGCGATCACGTTGCCCATCGTCGCCCGGCGGTCACCGGCGATCACCACGCCGCCGTCGAACACCGCGGCCACGATGGTGGTCCCGTGCGGGGCCTCGACCACGGACCCCGCGGGGAGCCCGCGGTGGCCGGGAATCAGCTCCGGCCGGTGCTCGGCGAGGAAGTCCACGAAGGAGGAGGACCCCGGGGTCAGGAAGGCAGCCGGTAGACGCCCGGTGCCACGAGTGTTGGCTTCCACACGATTCCTTCCAGGTAGCTTGAAGCTCGCGTTGCCCGCACCCTACCCGCCCGACGATCACTGTCCACGCGTGGAGGGGGCCGGTGCCGGGCGGTCGGACGGCCCTCGCCGCCCGACCGCCCTCGACGGTCGAGACCGTGAATTCCCGAATGCCGGGGCGGGCTATTGCCCGCCCTTCTGCACGAATCCACGGACGAAATCTTCCGCATTCGACTCGAGGACCTCGTCGATTTCGTCCAGTACCGCGTCGACGTCGTCGCTCAGCTTTTCCTGGCGCTCCTTGAGGTCGTCGGAATTCTGGGTTTCCGCGGCCTGCTCCTCGACCTCCTCGGAGGAGCGGTTCGCCCGCTGCTGGCCGCCGCCGGTGTCCTTGCTCGCCATTTCCCTCACCCCGCTCGATTCTTCTGGCACGGTTTGGTCGTTGCTTGCTGCACCGACCCTATACACAAGGTGCGACTACCGCTCCCGGTTCGCCGGTGGCGCTTCCTGTCCAACACCCGCTGCCACCCCGGATGATTCCCATTCGGCGGACGTTCACCCATGGTGATCGAAAAGTTACCCGCCGGAGAGGACCCGGAGCAGGTCCTCCGCGGTGCGACAGCGGTCCAGCAGTTCCTTGACGTGGTTGCGGGTGCCGCGCAGCGGCTCCAGCGTGGGCACCCGCTGCAACGAGTCCCGGCCCGGCAGGTCGAAGATCACCGAGTCCCAGGAGGCCGCCGCGACGTGGTCGGCGTACTGCTCCAGGCAGCGCCCGCGGAAGTACGCCCGGGTGTCCTCCGGAGGCTTGGAGACGGCCCGCTCGACCTCCTCCTCGGTCACCAGCCGCTCGAACCGGCCGCGGGCCACCAGCCGGTTGTAGAGGCCCTTGTCGGGGCGTACGTCGCTGTACTGGAGGTCGACCAGGTGCAGCCGCGAATTCTCCCACCCCAGGGCGTCCCGGCTGCGGTAGCCCTCCAGGATCTCCCGCTTGGCGATCCAGTCCAGTTGCCTGGAGAGCGACATCGGATCGCGCTCCAGCCGGCCGAGGACGTCCTCCCAGCGGGCCAGCACGTCCAGTGTCTGCTCGTCCGCGTCGGTGCCGAAGCGGTCCTCGACGTACTTGCGGGCCAGTTCGAAGTACTCCAGCTGGAGCTGGACGGCGGTGAGTTTGCGCCCGTTGCGCAGGGTGATCAGGTGCTTGAGCGTGGGGTCGTGGGAGACCCGGTGCAGGGTGCGCACCGGTTGGTCGACGGCGAGGTCGGAGGCGATGAAGGAGTCCTCGATCATCGACAGGACCAGTGAGGTGGTGCCCAGCTTGAGGTAGGTGGAGATCTCGGAGAGGTTGGCGTCCCCGATGATCACGTGCAGCCGGCGGTACTTCTCCGCGTCGGCGTGCGGTTCGTCCCGGGTGTTGATGATCGGGCGCTTGAGCGTGGTCTCCAGGCCGACCTCGACCTCGAAGTAGTCGGCCCGCTGGCTGATCTGGAAGCCGTGCGTCGAGCCGTCCTGGCCGATGCCGACCCGGCCGGCGCCGGTGACCACCTGGCGGGAGACGAAGAACGGGGTGAGGTGGCGGACGATGTCGGCGAACGGCGTCGCCCGCTTCATCAGGTAGTTCTCGTGGGTGCCGTAGGAGGCGCCCTTGTTGTCGGTGTTGTTCTTGTACAGGTGGATGTTCTGCCCGTTGGGCAGTTCCAGCGCGCGCTGCGCGGCGGCGGCCATGATCCGCTCGCCGGCCTTGTCCCAGAGCACGGCGTCCCGCGGGTTGGTGACCTCGGGCGAGCTGTACTCGGGGTGCGCGTGGTCCACGTAGAACCGGGCCCCGTTGGTGAGGATGACGTTGGCGAGGCCGATGTCCTCGTCGGTCAGTTGGCTGGCGTCCGCCACCTCGCGTGCCAGGTCGAAGCCCCGGGCGTCACGCAGCGGGTTCTCCTCCTCGAAGTCCCAGCGGGCCCGCCGCGCCCGGTGCATCGCCGCCGCGTACGCGTTGACGATCTGGGACGAGGTGAGCATGGCGTTGGCGTTGGGGTGCCCGGGCACGGAGATCCCGTACTCGGTCTCGATGCCCATCACGCGCCGTACGGTCATGCGGCCCTCCTTGCCCGGTGCGCCGCCCCCCACGGGCGGAGCACGCCGACGTACCGCTGGACAACACCGGCGCCGGCGTTCTGCCCGCGAACGGTGGGTCGAGCCTAGAACCCGGCACCGACGGGCGGGCCCCGAGACGCGCCGTCCGGCTGCGGGGCCGCGAGGCGCCACAGCCGGACGGGGTGCGTGCTGTTCCGGGGACCGCCGGGCGGCCCGGTGTCACCGTGTGCCTACAGGTACTGCCCCGTGTTGGCGACAGTGTCGATCGAGCGGCCGGACTCGGCGCCCTGCTTGCCGGTGACCAGCGTGCGGATGAAGACGATCCGCTCGCCCTTCTTGCCGGAGATGCGGGCCCAGTCGTCCGGGTTGGTGGTGTTCGGCAGGTCCTCGTTCTCCTTGAACTCGTCCACGCAGGCGGCGAGCAGGTGGGAGACGCGCAGACCGCGCTGACCGTGGTCGAGGAAGTCCTTGATGGCCATCTTCTTCGCGCGGTCGACGATGTTCTGGATCATCGCGCCGGAGTTGAAGTCCTTGAAGTACAGGACCTCCTTGTCACCGTTGGCGTAGGTGACCTCCAGGAAGCGGTTCTCCTCGGTCTCGGAGTACATCCGCTCCACGACCGACTGGATCATCGCCTCCACCGTGGCCTCGACGGAGCTGCCGTGCTCCTTGAGGTCGTCCGGGTGGAACGGCAGCGAGTTCTTGAGGTACTTGGAGAAGATGTCCTTCGCGGCCTCGGCGTCCGGGCGCTCGATCTTGATCTTGACGTCCAGGCGGCCGGGCCGCAGGATCGCCGGGTCGATCATGTCCTCGCGGTTCGAGGCGCCGATGACGATGACGTTCTCCAGGCCCTCCACGCCGTCGATCTCGGCGAGCAGCTGCGGGACGATGGTGTTCTCCACGTCCGAGCTGACGCCGGAACCGCGGGTGCGGAACAGCGACTCCATCTCGTCGAAGAAGACGATGACGGGCGTGCCCTCGCTCGCCTTCTCCCGGGCCCGCTGGAAGACCAGGCGGATCTGCCGCTCGGTCTCGCCCACGTACTTGTTGAGCAGTTCGGGGCCCTTGATGTTGAGGAAGTAGCTCTTCCCCTGGGGGCGTCCGGTGACCTCGGCGACCTTCTTGGCCAGCGAGTTGGCAACCGCCTTGGCGATCAGCGTCTTGCCGCAGCCGGGCGGGCCGTAGAGCAGCACGCCCTTGGGCGGGCGCAGCTCGTACTCCTTGAAGAGGTCGGCGTGCAGGTAGGGCAGCTCGACCGCGTCCCGGATCAGCTCGATCTGGTTGCTCAGTCCGCCGATCTGGCGGTAGTCGATGTCCGGGACTTCTTCGAGGACCAGCTCCTCGACCTCGGACTTCGGCACGACCTCGTACACGTAGCCGGAGCGGGGCTCCAGCAGCAGGGCGTCCCCCGCCCGGATGGTGAGCTCGCGCAGCGGTTCGGCGAGGCGCACCACCCGCTCCTCGTCGGTGTGGCCGACGACCAGGGCGCGTTCGCCGTCCTCGAGGATCTCCTTGAGGGTGACGATCTCGCCGATGCGCTCGAAGGCCATCGCGTCCACGATGTTGAGGGCCTCGTTGAGCATCACTTCCTGGCCGCGCCGCAGTTCGTCGAGGGCGACGTTGGGGCTGACGTTCACGCGGAGCTTGCGCCCCCCGGTGAAGATGTCGGCGGTGCCGTCCTCGTTGGCCTCGAGGAAGGTGCCGAACCCGGCCGGGGGCTGTGCCAGCCGGTCCACTTCCTCCTTGAGGGCCACGATCTGGTCGCGGGCCTCTCGCAGGGTGGAGGCGAGCCGTTCGTTCTGGGCGGACACTCCGGCCAGGTTGGTCTGGAGCTCGACGATCCGCTCTTCGAGGATCCTCGAATTGCGCGGCGAGTCGGCGAGCTTGCGGCGCAACGCGGCGATCTCCTGCTCAAGGTACGAGACCTGAGCGGCCTCGTCGGAACCACGAGCGGGCCTGCCGGTGCTGCGGTTGTAGTCGTCATCGTGGGCTGCCACGGTCCTCACCTCCTCCGGGGAGCTGGACGCTTCCAGACCCTACCTGGGACCAGGGGTCCGTAAACCCCTAGATCAAGAAAGATGGAACGGGCGTGTCCGATCTTCGCCACAGCGTGCTTCCCCTCTGCTAAGGGGATACCCACCGCGCACCACCCAAAGCGGGCCAGATGTATCGTCGAGCGAAGTGATATCCGATCGCGACCGTGCAGCGAGGTCCGATCGTTGTACGAATGGCGGGATTGCCCCCGGAAAAGGGCGACCCGGGACAGAAACGGCAGGGGACCATGTCGGTAACCGAGCAGACGGCCGCAGCGGCCGAGCAGCTGGAGGTGTGGATCGACCAGGATCTGTGCACCGGCGACGGCATCTGTGTGCAGTACGCACCCGAGGTCTTCGAGCTGGACATCGACGGCCTCGCCTACGTGAAGGGGTCGGACGACGAACTGCGCCAGCAGCCCGGGGAGACCGCCCCGGTGCCGCTGACGATCCTTCAGGACGTGGTGGACTCGGCGAAGGAGTGCCCCGGCGACTGCATCCACGTGCGCCGGGTCTCCGACCGGGTCGAGGTGTACGGGCCGGACGCGGACTGAGGCGCGTCAGGTCTGGCTGACCGGGGCGGCGGTCTGGGAGCGTTCCCAGCCGCCGCCCTTGCGCGTCCAGGTGAGATCGAGTGAGATGTCGGGACGGAAGCGCGGCACGTCGTCGCTCGAATACCCCTGCGCGTGGCCGGTGATGACGCCGTCGGAGCGCAGCGCGAGCCGGCCGACGGTCAGGTTCTCGCGCTCGGAGAGCAGCGTGGCCAGCACCACCGGGCGGTCGCCCGGGCCGAAGCCGAGCAGGTAGACGGCGTCCGGCGGGGTGCCGTTCTCGGCCGCGCAGTGCGCGGCGACCACCGTGCCGGGCCGTCCGTCGCCCAGGTCGGCCGACATGCTGATGGCCGTCGCGACCGGGAACGGGCCGCAGTCGAGCGGAAGTTGGGCCTTGGCCGGATCGGGGGCGGCGCTCGCGCCGAGGGCCTTGGGAGTGCCGTGGACGGGCACCGGGGTGCCGGTGGCCGGGCTGGCGGCGAGGGCCGCGGCCACCACCGCGCCGCAGCCGGCCAGGGCCAGGGCCCAGTGCCAGGGGACGGTGCGCGCGTGCCCGGGCCGGGTGCGGCCCCGCGGTGTCTGCTGTCCAGCCGTCGTCCCGACCGCGGTCTCCACCAGGCGTCCCCTCCAGTGCTCCCAGGAGCTGGTCTGCGTGCGCGAGCATCGTCCCACACGCCGGCGGCCGAAATGCCGAGGGGTGGCACGAGCAGGCTCGCACCACCCCTGGAAAGCGCTCCGGGTCAGCCCAGGTCGGGCTGCTCCGTCTGGTCCGTCTCGACGGCGCGGGCGGCGGCACGGGCCGCGGCGCGCTCCTGCAGGCTCGACCCCGAGCCCCCGTTGTCGTAGTCCTCGCCGTACGCGCCCTTGGCCGGGCGGCGGCGGCGCAGCGGCGGCTCGACGCCGTCGGCGAGGCGGCGGGCGGTGAGCAGGAAGCCGGTGTGGCCGATCATCCGGTGGTCCGGGCGGACGGCCAGGCCCTCCAGGTGCCAGGTGCGGACCATGGTCTCCCAGGCCTGCGGCTCGGTGAAGGTGCCGTGCTCGCGCAGCGCCTCGACGGTCTTGGACATCTGCGTGGTGGTGGCCACGTAGCAGCAGATCAGGCCGCCGGGGACGAGCGCCTTGGAGGCGACGTCCAGGCACTCCCAGGGGGCGAGCATGTCGAGGATGACGCGGTCGACGTCGGACTCGACCAGGTTGTCCTGGAGGTCGCCGACGGTGAGCTTCCACGCCGGGTGCGGCCCGCCGAAGTAGCGCTCGACGTTGCCCTTGGCGATGTCGGCGAAGTCCTGCCGGCGCTCGTACGAGGCCAGCATGCCGGTGTCGCCGACGGCGCGCAGCAGGTAGGTGGAGAGCGCGCCCGAGCCGACACCGGCCTCGACGACGCGGGCGCCGGCGAAGATGTCGGCCATGGCCAGGATCTGCCCCGCGTCCTTGGGGTAGATCACGGCGGCGCCGCGCGGCATGGACAGGACGTAGTCGGGGAGCAGGGGGCGCAGCGCGAGGTACGGGACGTTCCCCGTGGTGCGCACGACCGTGCCCTCGGGGGCGCCGATCAGCTCATCGTGCGGGAACGCACCCTTGTGGGTGTGGAACTGGTTCCCGGCCTGGAGCGTGAACGTGTAGTGGCGGCCCTTGGGGTCGGTCAGCTGGACCTGGTCCCCGACCTGGAAGGGCCCGCGTCGGCGGGTGGCACCGGTCGGTTCGGACATGCGGACAATCCTAAGGGAAGCGGGCGGTCCGCCCGACCAGAGTGATCACCGGCCGGCGACGGCCGCGGTGAGGCGCTGCTCGATGTCGGTGAGCGTGGCGACGCCGAACACCCGGCCGTCCGTCTCGACCACCAGGTACTCGCCGGCCGGGGTGGCCTGGACCGCGCGCAGCAGGTCCTCGCCGCCGAGGTCGGCGTCCAACCGCAGGCCGGGTTCGAGGTCGCGGGCGAGCGGGCCGACGGCGACCCACGGGCGGCGGTGCTCGGGCACCGCGCGGACGGCGGACTCGCGGACGATGGCGATCGGGTCGCCCCGGCCGTCCACCACCACGACCGCGCCGGCCTGGGCCTCGCGGGCCCGGCGCAGTGCCTCGCCGAGCGGGGTGTCGGCGGTGACCTCGACGGTCCGGCGGGCGAGGTCGCGCAGCCGCAGGCCGGGCAGCGCCTCCTTGAGCCGGGCGTTGCGCAGGCTTCCGCCGGCGCCGTTCCAGATGATCGCGGCGAGGACGGCGGCCAGCACCGCGTCCACCAGGGTGTCGGTCGTGGTGCGCTCGATCCCGCGGGCGGCGCTGACCAGCGGCAGGCCGATCAGCACCGCGACGGCCAGCGCACGGCCGACCCAGGCGGCGGCGACCGTGCCGGTCATCGCCCTGCCGCTGATCGCCCAGACGACCGCGCGCAGCATCCGGCCGCCGTCCAGCGGCAGGCCGGGCAGCAGGTTGAACGCGGCGACCACCAGGTTGGAGACCATCAGCCCGGTGAGCAGCACCCCGGGCACGGTGGAGAGCTCCACGGCCTGCATCGCGAGGTAGAACACGCCGCCGAGCGCCAGCGAGAGCAGCGGGCCGACGAAGGCCAGCCAGAACTCGCGCCACGGGCTCTCGGCCTCGTTCTCGATCTCGGAGACCCCGCCGAAGAACTGGAGCTGGATCCGCCGTACACCGAGCCTGTAGCGCAGCGCGACCAGGGTGTGAGCGAGCTCGTGCACCAGGACGGAGGCGTAGAAGGCGACGGCGAAGAAGAACGCGAGCAGGTAGCGGGCGCCGCCGAGGTCCGGCAGGACGTCGCCGAGCTGGCCGCCGAACACCCAGGTGATCAGTGCGGCGATGACGAACCAGGAGGGGGTGACGTAGATGGGCACGCCGAAGGGGCGGCCCACCAGGAGGCCGTTGCCGCGCTCGGGCGGCCGGGGCGGTCGCCCTGCCGGGCGGCCGCCGTCGTCCTGCGGTGGCTGGTCGGAGGTCTGCTGCCCCCTGTTGTCGCTCACCGTGATCCCTTCGGTCGTCTGCCCCGTCGTGCCCCGGTGCGCCCACGCTACGTGATCGCGGCCCCTCCGGTGGCGTGCGTCCCTCTGCCAGCCTTCATACCCACTGTGCCGGGCGGTGTGGCAGCACCGTGGCAGCGGGATGACAGCGAAGGGCAATAGGGTCGGAGGCATGCAGCAGACCGACACCACCAGCGCCGCCGGGGCCCCGGCGCGCCCGGCGGCGCCCCCGACCGGCCTGTCCCCGTCCCGTGCGGGGGACTTCCTCACCTGTCCCCTGCTGTACCGGCTGCGGGTGATCGACCGGCTGCCCGAGCCGCCGAGCGCGGCGGCGACCAGGGGCACGCTGGTGCACGCGGTGCTGGAGCGGCTGTTCGACAGCCCGGCGACCGAACGGACGCCGGAGCGGGCGCTGGGCCTGCTGCGCCCGCAGTGGGAGCGGCTGCTGGGCGAGCGCCCGGAGCTGGGCTCGCTGTTCCCGGACGATCCGGACGGCGCGGCGCTCGCCCGCTGGCTGGCGGACGCCGAGAAGCTGGTCGGCCAGTGGTTCCGGCTGGAGGACCCGACCCGGCTGCACCCGGTGGAGCGCGAGCTGTACGTGGAGACGGCCCTGGAGTCGGGGCTGCTGCTGCGCGGCTACATCGACCGGGTAGACGTCGCCCCGAGCGGCGAGGTCCGGCTGGTGGACTACAAGACCGGCCGGGCGCCCTCGCGGGACTTCGAGGGCAAGGCGATGTTCCAGATGAAGTTCTACGCGCTCGTGGTGTGGCGCTGGAAGGGTGTCGTCCCCAAGCGGCTCCAGCTGGTCTACCTCGGCGGGGGCGGGGACGTGGTCAGCTACGACCCGGACGAGGCCGACCTGCTCGCGGTGGAGCGCAAGCTGCGGGCGCTCTGGGAGCGGATCACCCACGCGGTGGCCACCGGGGAGTTCCCGGCGACCCGCAACCGCCTCTGCGACTGGTGCGACCACCAGGCCAGCTGCCCGGAGTTCGGCGGCACTCCCCCGCCGTACCCGCTTCCGCTGGCGCGTACGTCTGACGAAGACGATCCCACGGGGGATCAGACGAGCAAGGAGTCCTAGTGACGATCCGAGTGCTGCTGGTCGACGACCAGCCGCTGCTGCGCACCGGTTTCCGGATGATCCTGGAGGCCGAGTCCGACCTGGTGGTGGTCGGTGAGGCCGGCGACGGTCAGCAGGCGCTGGACCAGGTCCGGGCGCTGCAGCCCGACGTGGTGCTGATGGACATCCGGATGCCCAGGATGGACGGCGTCGAGGCGACCCGCAGGATCGCCGGCCCGGGGCGGGACGGCCCGGCCAAGGTGCTGGTGCTGACCACCTTCGACCTGGACGAGTACGTCGTGGAGGCGCTGCGCGCGGGCGCCAGCGGCTTCCTGCTGAAGGACGTCCCGGCGGAGGAACTGGTGCAGGCGATCCGGGTGGTGGCGGACGGCGCGGCGATGCTGGCGCCGAGCATCACCCGCCGGCTGCTGGACATGTACGCCACCAAGCTGCCCTCGGGCGAGGACGCGCCGCCGCAGGCGCTGAGCGCGCTGACCGAACGTGAGCTGGAGGTGCTGAAGCTGGTGGCGCGCGGGCTGTCGAACGCGGAGATCGCGGCCGAACTGTTCGTCAGCGAGACCACCGTGAAGACGCACGTCGGCCATGTGCTGACCAAGCTCCAGTTGCGCGACCGGGTGCAGGCGGCGGTGTACGCCTACGAGAGCGGGCTGGTGCGCCCGGGCGCCCTGTAGGCCCTCGGGAACGTGCCGGCGGCCCGCCCGCCCTCCCCCTGCACCCTGGGGGAGGGCGGGCGGGCCGCCGTGTCGAGGGGTGTCGTCACTTGCCGCTGCGGCTGATCTCCCAGAAGCGGAACACGCCGGTGGTGTCGATGGTGGACTCGACGCCGGTGATGTACGAACGCGACGCGAAGAAGCCCTTGTTCTGGTACAGCGGGATGAGCGGCGCGTTCTCGGCGACGATCTGCTGGATCTGGGCGTAGCCGGCCACCGCGGCGCTGCGGTCGGCCTGCTTGAGGCCGTCCGGCACCAGCTTCTGGCTGATCCTCGGGTCGTCCCAGCCGTGGTGGTAGGCGCCGCCGTCGATGAGCAGCGGGGCGATGTAGTTGTCCGGGTCCGGGTAGTCGGCGAACCAGCCGATGAGGTACGCCTGGTAGCGGCCCTCGGTCCAGCCGGACCGGTACTTGTCCCAGTCCGGCTCGGTCTGGACCGTCACCTGGAACAGGCCGCCGGCCTCCAGCTGCTTCTTCAGGGCCTCGGGCTCGGCGCTGCCGGCGCGCGAGCGCGACCAGGTGAGGGTGAGCTTGACCGGGGTCTGGACCTTGGCGTCGGTGAGGATCTTCTTGGCCTTGCCGGTGTCCTGGTCGCCGTAGCGGTCGAAGAAGGCCGTGGTGTGGCCGGTGACGCCGGCCGGCACCATCGCGTACAGCGGCTGGACCGTCCGGGCGAAGACGTCGCGGGCGAGCGACTTGCGGTCGAGCAGCTGGGCGGCGGCCTGGCGGACGGCGACGTTGCCGACGACCGGGTCCTTGGTGTTGAAGACCAGCGAGCGGGTGTCGTTGCTGTCGCCCTCGACGACCTGGAGGTCGGTCTTGCCGCCCTGCTGGTCGGAGTGCATCTGGGCGGCGGTGTTCGGGTCCAGGCTGTTGTCGGTGAGGTCGACGTCGCCCTTGTCCAGCGCGGCCTTCAGGTCGGCGGGCTTGTCGAAGTACCGGACGGTGAACTTGCTGTTCCGCAGCTTGGCCTCGCCGCTGTACTTGTCGTTGGGCACCAGGACGACCTTGCCCAGCTGCTTGGCCGTGTCGCCGGTGCCGCCCATGACCTCGACCGTCTCGAAGCGGTACGGGCCGGAGCCGATCAGCTTGTCGTTGGGGACCACCCTGTCGGCCGGGTAGGCCTGGTGGTCGAGGATGGCGCCGGCCGGGCCGGCCAGCTTGGCCGGCAGGGTGGCGTCGGGCGTGGAGAGGTGGAAGATCACCTCGGTGTCGCCCTTGGCCTCGACGCTCCTGATCGAGGAGAGCAGCGGGGCCGCGCCGTTCTGGTCGTTGATCTTCTTGGTGCGCTCGATCGAGAACACCACGTCGGCCGCGGTCAGCGGGTGGCCGTTGGAGAACTTCAGGCCGGTCCGCATGGTGCAGTGGTACTGGGTGGCGTCGCCTGCGGTGAACTCGCAGGACTGCGCGGCGTCCGGGGAGGGGGCGCTGGAGGCGGCCGGGAAGGTGAGCAGCGACTGGAAGGTGTTGCGCAGCAGCAGCCAGGAGCCGGAGTCGTAGGCGGCGGCCGGGTCCAGCACGCCGGTGAGCTGGGTGGTGCCCATGACGATCGCCTTGCCGCCGTCCCCCTTGACGGCGTCGGTGACCGATCCGCAGCCTGCCGCCGTCACGGCGACAAGACCGGCGCAGCCGAGTGCTGCCAGGCGTTCAGCTGAAGTCTTCACGGGGCGCGTCCTTCTGGGTGCGGTCCGACCGGGGCCGGCGGCCCGCGTCGAGGCGCTCCGAGGTGCGGAAGGCGTGCGCGGGCCTGGCGCCCGTACGACCGCGGGCGCGACGGGGTTACCCGTCGTCGGCGGTGGCGGGGCGCGAGGGAGGGGAACGAACTGGAGTAGCGTGCCATATCGAACACGCACGACCGATACCCGTGCAGATGACGTTTGGGACACAGTAGTTGAGGGCAGCGCGAGGCACCCGACGAGTTGTCAGGCAATGCCCTTTTTCTCCCCGGGCAGCCGTCGGCGGCGGCGGGATCCGGCTACTTACCGGCGAGTAGACCGCACCCGCAATGAGATGACAATCACACCCGCGAGGCGACCAGCGAGCGCAGCAGTTCAAGATCGACCTGCTCCAGCGAGGAGCGCACCAGCCGCCCCGGGGCCGGCTCGATCGGCGCCACCGAGGGCACCGCGATGACCGGGCAACCCGCCGCCTCGGCCGCCCGCACCCCGGTCGGCGCGTCCTCGACCACCACGCAGCGGGCCGGGTCCGCGCCCAGCCGCCGGGCCGCCTCCAGGTACGGGTCCGGGTGCGGCTTGGTGCGCGGCACCTCGTCCCCGGCGACCGTGAAGGCGAAGTGGTGGGAGCCCAGCGAGCGCAGCACGATGTCCACCACGTGCCGGTGCGAGGCGGTCACCAGGACCGCCGGAATCCCGTGTGCGGCAAGGGTGTTGAGCAGGCGTTCGGCGCCCGGCATGAGCGGCACGCCGCCCGCCAGCAGGTCGACGAAGCGCTGGTTGATCAGCACCGTCAGGTCCGCCGGGGCGAGGTCCACCCCGGTGGTGCCGACCAGGTAGTCGATCACCCGCGTCATCGGGCCGCCGACCACCTGGGCCCGGTCCTCGTCGGTCAGCGCGTGGCCCAGCTCGGCGAACAGGGTGACCTCGGCCTGCCACCAGAAGTCCTCGGTGTCCACCAGCGTCCCGTCCATGTCCAGCAGCACCGCCTGCAGGCCGCGGCCGTCCCCGTGGTCGAGGACCCGGGCGGCGGTGGAGGTGGTGGTCATGGTGGGAGTCCTTCCGTCGGTACCCCCGGGCCCGTCCGAGCGCCCCCCGGGGATGGCGCAGGCCGGCCCGCTGGTGAGCGGACCGGCCCGTTCAGGATCATCCAGCTTACGCCCGGTTCGCCCGAAAAGAGCGAACGGAACGAGGCGCCGGGATTACCGGGCGTTGAAGTACTTCGCCTCCGGGTGGTGGATGACGATCGCGTCGGTGGACTGCTCCGGGTGCAGCTGGAACTCCTCGGAGAGCACCACACCGATCCGCTCGGGCTTCAGCAGCTCGGCGATCTTGGCGCGGTCCTCCAGCTCCGGGCAGGCCCCGTAGCCGAGCGAGAAGCGGGCGCCCCGGTACTTGAGCGCGAACATGTCCTTGACGTCCTGCGGGTCCTCGCCGGAGAAGCCCAGCTCGTAGCGGACCCGGGCGTGCCAGAACTCGGCCAGTGCCTCGGCCAGTTGCACCGACAGGCCGTGCAGCTCCAGGTAGTCGCGGTAGGAGTTGTCGGCGAACAGCTCGTTCGCCGCCTCCGAGATCCGGTTGCCCATGGTCACCACCTGAAGGCCGACCACGTCCCGCACGCCGGACTCCTCCGGGCGGAAGAAGTCGGCCAGGCAGAGCCGGCGCCCGCGCCGCTGGCGGGGGAAGGTGAAGCGGGTGCGCTCGGTGCCGTCCTCGTGGAAGACGATCAGGTCGTCGCCCTTGGAGTTGGCCGGGTAGTAGCCGTAGACCACGGCCGCCTCCAGCCAGCCCTCGGTCTGCAGCCGGTCCAGCCACATCCGCAGCCGCGGCCGGCCCTCGGTCTCCACCAGCTCCTCGTACGAGGGGCCGTCGCCGCTGCGGGCCGCCTTCAGGCCCCACTGGCCCTTGAACAGCGCGTCCTCGTCCAGCCAGGAGGCGTAGTCGGCGAACGGGACGCCCTTGACGATCCGGTCGCCCCAGAACGGCGGGGTCGGCACGGTGTTGTCGACGGTGACGTCCGAGCGGATCTGGCCGAGGTTGACCTCCGGCTCCTCCACCACCTCGACCCGGGCGTGCCGGCGCTGCTTGAGCTCCGGCAGGGCCGCGCCGGGCACGCCGCGCTTGACCGCGATCAGCGCGTCCATCAGCCGCAGGCCCTCGAAGGCGTCCCGGGCGTAGCGGACCTCGCCCTCGTAGATCTCGTGCAGGTCCTGCTCGACGTAGGCCCGGGTGAGCGCGGCGCCGCCCAGGATCACCGGGTAACTCGCGGCCAGCTTGCGCTGGTTGAGCTCCTCCAGGTTCTCCTTCATGATCACGGTGGACTTGACCAGCAGGCCGGACATCCCGATCACGTCCGCCTTGTGCTCCTGCGCGGCGTCCAGGATCGCCGAGACCGGCTGCTTGATGCCCAGGTTGACCACGTTGTAGCCGTTGTTGGACAGGATGATGTCCACCAGGTTCTTGCCGATGTCGTGGACGTCGCCCTTGACGGTGGCCAGCACGATGGTGCCCTTGCCCTCGCTGTCGGACTTCTCCATGTACGGCTCCAGGTGGGCCACCGCGGTCTTCATCACCTCGGCGGACTGGAGCACGAAGGGCAGCTGCATCTGGCCGGAACCGAACAGCTCGCCGACCACCTTCATGCCGGCCAGCAGGGTGTCGTTGATGATCTCCAGCGCGGGCCGCCCGGCCAGCGCCTCGTCCAGATCGGCCTCCAGGCCGTTGCGCTCGCCGTCGATGATCCGGCGCTGCAACCGCTCGTCCAGCGGCAGCGCGGCCAGCTCCTCCGCCTTGGACGCCTTGACCGAGGCCGAGGAGACGCCGTCGAACAGCTCCAGCAGGTGCTGCAGCGGGTCGTAACCGTCCCGGCGGCGGTCGTAGACCAGGTCGAGGGCGGCCTCGCGCTGGTCCTCGGGGATCCGGGAGATCGGCAGGATCTTGGAGGCGTGCACGATCGCCGAGTCCAGGCCGGCCTCCACGCACTCGTGCAGGAAGACCGAGTTCAGCACCACCCGGGCGGCCGGGTTGAGGCCGAAGGAGATGTTGGACAGGCCCAGCGTGGTCTGCACGGCCGGGTGGCGGCGCTTGAGCTCGCGGATCGCCCCGATGGTCTCGATGCCGTCCCGGCGGGACTCCTCCTGGCCGGTGGCCAGGGTGAAGGTGAGGCAGTCCACCAGGATCGAGCCCTCGTCGACGCCGTAGTCGGCGGTCAGCTCGGCGATCAGCCGCTCGGCGATCTCGACCTTCTTCCCGGCGGTGCGGGCCTGGCCCTCCTCGTCGATGGTCAGCGCGATCAGGCCGGCGCCGTGCTCGCGGGCCAACGAGGCGATCCGGCCGAAGCGCGAGTCCGGGGCGTTGCCGTCCTCGTAGTTGACCGAGTTGAGCACCGCGCGGCCGCCGAGCGCCTCGAGGCCGGCCCGCAGCACCTGCGGCTCGGTGGAGTCCAGCACGATCGGCAGGGTGGAGGCGGTGGCCAGCCGGCCGGCGACCTCCTTCATGTCGGCGACGCCGTCGCGGCCGACGTAGTCCACGCACAGGTCCAGCAGGTGGGAGCCGTCCCGGATCTGCTCGCGGGCGATCTCCACGCAGGCCTGCCAGTCGCCGGCCAGCATCGCCTCGCGGAACTTCTTCGAGCCGTTGGCGTTGGTGCGCTCGCCGATCGCCAGGTACGAGGTGTCCTGGCGGAACGGCACCGCCTGGTACAGCGAGGCCGCCGAGGGCTCCGGCTGCGGGGTGCGCGGGGTGACCGGCCGGCCCTGCACCCGCTCGACCACCTGGCGCAGGTGCTCGGGCGTGGTGCCGCAGCAGCCGCCGACCAGCGAGAGGCCGTACTCGCGGGTGAACACGTCGTGCGCGTCGGCCAGTTCGGCCGGCGAGAGCGGGTAGTGGGCGCCGTCCTTGCCGAGCACCGGCAGGCCCGCGTTCGGCATGCAGGACAGGCCGATCCGCGCGTTCTTGGCCAGGTAGCGCAGGTGCTCGCTCATCTCGGCCGGGCCGGTGGCGCAGTTGAGGCCGATGTAGTCGACGCCGAGCGGCTCCAGGGCCGTCAGCGCGGCGCCGATCTCGGAGCCGAGCAGCATGGTGCCGGTGGTCTCCACGGTCACCTGCACCAGCACCGGCAGGTCCAGCCCGGCCTCGGCGAGGGCGCGCTTGGAGCCGAGGATGGCGGCCTTGGTCTGCAGCAGGTCCTGGCTGGTCTCGACCAGCAGCGCGTCGGCGCCGCCGGCGATCAGGCCGGCCGCGTTCTGCTGGAAGCCGTCGCGCAGCGTCTCGTACGGTGCGTGGCCGAGGGTGGGCAGCTTGGTGCCGGGGCCGATCGAGCCGAGCACCCAGCGGGTGCGGCCGTCGGCGGCGTGGGCGTCGGCCACCTCGCGGGCGATCCGGGCGCCGGCCTCGGACAGCTCGAAGATGCGCTCCGCGATCTCGTACTCGCCGAGTGCGGAGAAGTTGGCACCGAAGGTGTTGGTCTCGACGCAGTCCACGCCGACCCCGAAGTAGGCCTCGTGCACGGAGCGCACGATGTCGGGCCGGGTGACGTTGAGGACCTCGTTGCAGCCCTCCAGGTCCTGGAAGTCCTCCAACGTCGGATCCTGTGCCTGGAGCATGGTGCCCATCGCACCGTCGGCGACCACCACCCGGGTGGCGAGCGCTTCACGCAACGCGTTCGCGCGGCTCTGCTGAGTGATGGACGGATTGGCTGCAGTGGCCATGGGGCTTCTCCCTGGTGCGACGGCTGTCGGCTTTGCGGGCCCGCTGACTCGGGCCCGCACGTGGCCAGGGTATCCGGCCCGCGCCCCGGCCTGCGGTCGCATTCCGTATCCTGAGCGTTCGAGCGCAAGGGGGGAGCAACCGCGTGGACCGATTCCGGACCGTCGCGCGACGCGTCGCGCAGGCCCTGGCGGCCCCGTTCCGGGCGTTGCGCGAGCGCTGGCGAAGCTGGTCCTGGTGGCGCCGGGCGCTGCTGGCGCTGGGCCTCGCGGCGGCCGTGCCAGCGGCCGCGCTCGGCTCGGCCTTCGTCGCGATCCGCTTGCAGTACACCGGGGACCCCGCCGCCGAGGCCCGCACCCGCGGCCGGGACGCGCTCTGGCTCGGCCACGCCTGGGTGGACGGCCGCAAGGGCGAGGCCGACGTCGCCGCGCTGGTGCGGCAGCTGGCCGGCACCGGGGTCCGCGACCTGTACGTGCACACCGGCCCGCTGGAACACGACGGCTCGCTGCCGCCCGCCGTCCACCCCCGGGCCCGCTGGTTCACCGACGCGGTGCACCGGGCGCTGCCGGACGTCCGGGTGCAGAGCTGGCTGGGCGACGAGGTCAAGCCGGAGAAGGACGCCCTGGACCTGGAGGACGCCCCCACCCGGGACCGGGTCACCGCCTCCGCCCGGCAGGTCCTGGACCTCGGTTTCGACGGCGTGCACTTCGACATGGAACCGATCCGGCCCGGCAGCGCCGGCTGGCTGGCCCTGCTCGACCAGGTCCGCCCGGTCACGGCCGAGCACGGCGCCGCGCTCTCGGTGGCGGCCCCGCAGCTCGACCCGGTGCCCGGCCTGCACACCGCCGGGATCCTGCTCACCGACCACGGCAAGTGGTGGGACCAGGCGTACTTCACCGAGACCGCCCGCCGGGTCGACCAGGTCGCCGTGATGGCGTACGACACCAGCATGCCGACCGAGCCGCTGTACGGCGGCTACGTCGCCCTGCAGACCGAACTGGCGCTGGAGGCCACCCCGGCCGGGGTGGACCTGCTGATCGGCCTGCCGTTCTTCTGGGACGACCGGCACGGCCATCGGGGTGACGCCGAGACCGTGCCGGCCGCCGTCCGGGGCGTCCGGCTGGGCCTGGGCCGCCAGGACCCGGGGCGGCGCAACTTCGGCGTCGCGCTGTACGTGGACTTCGCCGCCACCCCGGAGCACTGGGCGGCGTACCGGCGCGGGTGGGTGGACGTCTAGCGGGTTCCGGGCAGGGGCCGGCGGGTTCCGGCGGCGGGCGCGGGACGGCTCCCGGCGGCGGGCGCGGGAGGGTGCGCCGTCGCACCGCGTCGCCGCTCGGGTGCGGTCCGCGCCCAGCCCCGGCGAGCTGACGGCCCGTCAGTCGGAGCGGTCCGGATATCCGCTGGATCGGGGCGGCGCGCTCCCCCAGACTGTCCCGGTGCCCGGCCGCGGTGCGCATCAAAGCCCGTAGGCTGGGCAGGTAGGGACCATGGGGCGAGGCGTTCCATGGGTGACGAGAGGTTCGACAGTCGGCAGCCGACCCGTCGGCGCCCCGGCAGGCCAGCCGAGGCGGCGCCGGTTCGACCGCCGACCGGAGGGAGACGCTGGGTGATCGAGCTGGAAGATGTTCCCGAGTTGATCGACCCGGTGATGGTCTGCGCTTTCGAGGGCTGGAACGACGCGGGCGACGCCGCCTCCGCGGCTGTGGCACATCTGGACGACACCTGGGGCGGCAAGGTGATCGCCGCCCTGGACGCGGAGGACTACTACGACTTCCAGGTCAACCGGCCCACGGTCTGGCTGGACGGCGGCATCCGCCGGATCACCTGGCCGACCACCAGACTCTCGGTGATCCGGGTGACCGAGCCGACCACCCGGGACGTCGTCCTGGTGCGCGGCATCGAGCCGAGCATGCGCTGGCGCTCGTTCTGCAACGAGCTGCTCGGCTTCGCGCACGAGCTCGGCATCGAGCTGGTGGTGATCCTGGGCGCGCTGCTCGGCGACACCCCGCACAGCCGCCCGGTGCCGGTCAGCGGGGTCACCTCCGACCCGGAGCTGGCCCGCCGGCTGGACCTGGAGGAGAGCCGCTACGAGGGCCCGACCGGCATCGTCGGAGTGCTCCAGGAGGCCTGCACGCACGCCGGGGTCCCGGCCGTGACGCTCTGGGCGGCCGTGCCGCACTACGTCGCACAGCCGCCGAACCCCAAGGCGACGCTGGCCCTGATCAACAAGCTGGAGGACCTGCTGGACCTGCGCATCCCGCCGGGCGAGCTCGGCGAGGACGCCCGGGCCTGGCAGCTGGGCGTGGACCAGCTGGCCGCCGAGGACAGCGAGGTGGCCGAGTACGTCCAGCAGTTGGAGGAGGCCCAGGACACCGCGGAGCTGCCGGAGGCCTCCGGCGACGCGATCGCCCGCGAGTTCGAGCGCTACCTGCGCCGCCGGGAGAACGTCGGGCCGACCGGCGAGAAGCCGGTGGCCGGGCACGCCACGGCGGAGCGGCCGGCCGAGCCCGAGGCCCCGGGCGCGGCCCGGGAGAGCCAGGACGGCGACGAGGAGTAGCCGCCACCCCGGGGCCCGCCCCGAGCAACGCCGAAGGGGCGTCAGGACCAGGTGTCCTGACGCCCCTTCGATGCACGGAGGGGCTAGAGCGCGACGCCGAGCAGTGCGTCCACGGTGCGGCTGACCAGGCCGGGCGCGCCGAGGTCGGTGCCGCCCCCGGCCTCCTGCCGCTCGGCCCAGCGGTCGACGGCGGCCAGCGCGGCGGGCGCGTCCAGGTCGTTCGCGAGCGCCGTCCGGACCTCGTCGAGCAGCTGCTCGGCGGCCGGGCCGTCAGGCCGGGAGACCGCGGCCCGCCAGCGGGCGAGGCGCTCGACGGCCTCGTCCAGGGTCGCCTTGGTCCACTCCCAGTCCTCGCGGTAGTGGTGCGAGAGCAGCGCCAGGCGGATCGCCGCCGGGTCGACGCCCTCGCGGCGCAGCGCCGAGACGAAGACCAGGTTGCCGCGGGACTTGGACATCTTGTGACCGTCCAGGCCGACCATGCCGGCGTGCACGTACGCCTTGGCGTACGGGTGGGCGCCGGTGGCGACCTGGGCGTGCGAGGCGCCCATCTCGTGGTGCGGGAAGGAGAGGTCGCTGCCGCCGCCCTGGATGTCGAAGGACATGCCGAGGTACTGCAGCGCGATGGCGACGCACTCGATGTGCCAGCCGGGGCGGCCGTGGCCGAGTTCGGTCTCCCAGGCGGGCTCGCCCGGGCGGGCGGCGAGCCAGAGCAGGGCGTCCAGCGGGTGGCGCTTGCCCGGGCGGTCCGGGTCGCCGCCGCGCTCGGCGAAGACCGGGCGCATGGCCTCCCGGTCGAGACCGGAGACCTGGCCGAAGCGGGGGTCGGCGTCGACCGAGAAGTAGATGTCGCCGTCCACCCGGTAGGCGGCGCCGGAGGCGAGCAGCTTCTGGACCAGCGGGACGATCCACGGGATCGACTCGACGGCGCCGATGTAGTGGGCCGGCGGGAGCAGCCGCAGGGCGGTCATGTCCTCGCGGAACAGGGCCGTCTCACGCTCGGCGAGGGCCACCCAGTCCTGACCGGTCTCGACCGCCCGGGCGAGCAGCGGGTCGTCCACGTCGGTGACGTTCTGGACGTACAGGACGTCGTGGCCGGCGTCCTTCCACACGCGCTGCACCAGGTCGAAGGCGTTGTAGGTGGCGGCGTGGCCCATGTGGGTCGCGTCGTAGGGGGTGATGCCGCAGACATAGATCCGGGCGGTGCCGTCCTGCGGCACGACCTCCCGGACCGTGCCCACTGCGGTGTCGAAGATACGGAGGGGGAGCCCCTGACCAGGCAGGGCGGGAACCTCGGAGGCGGGCCAGGCATGCATGGGAACGACTTTAACCTTGCGAACATTTGAAAGCCTAACCAGTACGCAAGATCGACTGGATTCGCTTCCTGTCGTTGCCGGACCGCTTCCCGACTGATAAGGAACGGGCTTTGTCGGATCCGGCGGTTGCATCGGGGCACGGGTGAGCGCCCGGTCGACCCTGCCGCCGACCGGGCGCCCGGCACCCCGGGGGACGCGGCCGGAGCCGCTACGACCGCTGCCAGAGGGCCGGCACGTTCGGCGGCTCCCAGCCGACCATGGCGGTGTGCGCCTGGAGGCAGAGGTAGGAGGCGCCGGAGTAGGTGGCGCGGTCGCCCGCGTTGTACGAGGCCCCCGGCTTCCAACTGCCGCTCGGCGGCGTGGTGGGCGTCCCGGTGGGGGTCCCGGTCGGGGTGGCGGTGGGGGTCGGGCTCGGCGTGCCCGGGGTCTGCGGCACGTCCAGGACGAAGTCGTAGCTGCCCTCGCGGACCGGGCCGTTCTGGCGCACGTTCATCAGCAGCCGGGCGTCGTAGATGGTGTCCGTGCTGTTGCGCGGCTCACCGGGGAAGTAGAGCTGGGTGGTGAGCACCGGGCGGCCCGGCGCCTGGAGTTTGACGTGGAGGTGCCGGGTGCGGCCCGGGTAGAGGCCGGGGACGATCGTGTCCAGCTTGAAGGCGCCGTTCGCGTCGGTGAACTGGTGGCCGCGGAAGGTGTAGCCGACGTTGTCGTAGGCGCCGTTGTCGTCGGCCTGCCAGAAGTCCAGCAGGACGCCGGAGATCGGTCGGCAGGCGCGGCCGAAGACGTAGCCGCTGACGGCCAGCCGGGTGCCGGGGCCGTCGTCGACCAGCGAACTGCGCAGTGGGGAGTCGGGCTTGAAGTAGGGGCCCTCGGTCTGCTCGATGGTGGGGTCGTCGCCGTCGTGGCACTCGGGGGTGAGGCCGGGGGCCCGGCCGGTGCCGGCCTGCTCGCGGGCCAGCGCGACTCCGCCGCCGACCAGCAGCGGGGCGGCACCGAGCACGGCGGCGGCCTTCAGGACGGTCTTGCGGCTGATCATGCCGTCGGGCGTGGGCATGCGTCCTCTCCTTCGAGTGGAGGGTGGATGGGGGTGGCCCTTGCCATGGTGGGGGCATGACAAGGGCCGAACCGGCCGCCCGCCCGCGCGCGCCGGACCGGCCGCCGGTGGCCACCAGCGACGTTACGGGCCGTCCGGAGCCGCCGCGATGGACGCGATCCGGGGATCGTGGTGATTTCCGTCGACCCGGGCCCGGAACTCCCCCGGCGTCATCCCGGTCTCCCGCCGGAAGAACCGGCAGAAGTAGGCCGGGTCGGCGAAGCCCGCCTCCTTCGAGACCTGACGTATCGTCAGATCCGTGCAGGCCAGAAGCCGTTTGGCCTCCAATGTCTGCTGGCGGCGGATCAGTCCGCCCGGGGTGCGGCCGGTGGCCTGCTTGACCAGGGTCTGCAAGTGGCCCGGCGAGACGCCGAGTTCCTGCGCACTGGAGGCCACCGAGTGGCGCACCCCGCCCGGGCCGGCGATCAACCGGGTGAAGGCGGCGGCCACTTCGGTCGGCCGGCCGGGTGGCGCCGGCCGCTCCCCCGGCCGGCCGGCGCGCAGCGCCCGGACGATCAGGATGTGCAGACTGGCCCGCAGCACGCCCTGGTAACCGGGCTGCCTGGACCGGTACTCGTGTTCCATGTCGGCGAGCAACGCGCCGACGGCGTCGGCCTGTTCACCGAGTCCGAGTGCGGGGCGGGTGGCCAGGGCGCGCAGCGCGGCGAGGTCCTGCGGGTTCCTGAGCAGGAAGTCCTCGTTGAACAGGACGACCTGGCCGGTGAGTTCGTCCGCGTCCGACCAGTAGTGCACCTGGCCGGGCGTGATCACGCACAACTGCGGTGGCGCCAGCGGCCGGTGGACCAGGTCCAGGACGTGGGCGCCGCGGCCGCCGGTGACGTGGACGATCTCGTAGAACGAGTGCCGGTGCGGGAAGCCCGCCCGGGACAACGGGCCGATCGTGTCGAAACTCCCGATGGCGAACGGGAGCAGGTGCGGCAGCGGGACCTGTAGCCGGTGCAGCGGCAGGTCCGGCGTGGTACGGGGGGTGGGGGTGGTCCGTAACGCGTCCATCGGAGCAGTGTGCTGCCGGTTCGCGGACAGGTCCAGACCATCAGCCGGCACGCCCCCTCCGGGCGGACGGCGGGATCCTGGACCCTAGACCGGCGGCCAGGGGATCGAGGGCCAGTCCTCGGAGGGCAGCGGGTGCCGGCCGGTGCGGCGCAGCCCGGCCACCCGGGCGCGGGTCGCCTCCAGTTCGGCGGCGGTCAGGTGCGGGGCGAGGCGCGCGGCCAGCTCGCCGTCCAGCCGCTCGGCGAGCCGGGCCAGCACCTCCAGCGCCTCGGCGGGCAGCGGGTCGCCGGCCCAGCCCCAGAGCAGGGTGCGCAGCTTGCCCTCGGTGTTGAAGGTGACGCCGTGGTCGATGCCGTAGACCCGACCGTCGGCCGCCGGGATCAGGTGGCCACCCTTGCGGTCGGCGTTGTTGAGCACCGCGTCCAGCACGGCGAGCCGGCGCAGCCGCTGGTCGTCGTGGTGCACCAGCAGCGCGGTGCGTCCCCCGCCGACCTCGGCCCGCACGATCGGCAGCCAGCCGTGCTCCGGGCCGCGCGGGTCCTGGAGCGCCAGCAGCGGCTCGGCCTGCGGATCCGGCTCGACCCACAGCTGCACCATCCCGGGCCCGTGCGGCCCGTCGCGCAGCACGGTCGGCGGCACCAGCGCCCAGCCGGTCGCGGCCGACACCTCGTACGCGGCGACCTCGCGGCCGGCCAGCGTGCCGTCCGGGAAGTCCCAGAGCGGGCGCTCCCCGGCGACCGGCTTGTAGACGGCCTGCGCGCTCAGCGAGCCGTGCGTGGCGGTGCAGTAGAGCGCGGCGTTGGACGCCTCGGTGAGACGCCCGTGCACGGTCAACTCGCCCTCGCGCAGCAGCTCCAGCGCGGCGGGCACGTCGGCGGCGAGGGCGGCGGCGGCGGCCGGGTCCGCCTGGGGCGGGGTCTCGGTGTTCAGCGCCGGTAGCCGTTCGCGCGCGGGCACAGGTGGCCCTCCGGGTCGAGCGGCAGGTTGCAGAACGGGCAGGGCTTGCGGCCGGCCGCGACCAGGTCCAGCGCCCGCTTGGCGAACACCCTGGCCATCGCGCCGGACAGCCGCACCCGCAGCATGTCCGGGCCGTTGTCGTCGTCCTCGAAGACCGCTGCGGCGCTGTCCTCGTCCTCCTCCTCGGCCTCGACCAGCGCCTGTGCCTCGACCACCAGGCAGCCGTCCACGCTGTCCCAGGCCAGGGCCATGGTGCCGACCCGGAACTCCTGCTCCAGCGGCAGGTCCAGCGGTGCGGTGTCGAGCAGTTCCTGCGGGGCGGCGGCCGGGATGGAGACGTCGCCGCCGCTGCGCCGCAGCGCCTCGTCCAGGACCTCCTCGATCCGCTCGGCGAGCGCGGCCACCTGGGTCTTCTCCAACAGGACGCTGGTGATCCGGCCCCGGGCGCTGGCCTGCAGGTAGAACGCCCGGGCGCCGGGCTGGCCGACGGTGCCGGCCACGAACCGTTCGGGCTGGTCGTAGAAGAAGACCTGACGGGGCACGCTCTCGCTCCGGATCGTGTCGGTCGTGGGGATCACAGGGATCGTTCGGACGTCATGGCTCGGGCTGCCGTACGGCGGCCCGCACGCGGGCTCGCCACGCGGCGGGGCTCGTTAGTCACCCTACGACCTCCGGGCCCCCGCAGGGGAGCCGAGCCGGAGTGGCGCCAGGCAGCTCAGGCGGTGCCGTCGACCGCTGCGGGGGGTGTTCCTCCGCTTCGAACGGAACCTCTGCCGCCCGGGTGGCACCACTACGCCTCGGGTGGCGCCGCCGCGCCTCAGGTGGCACCGCCGCGCCTCGGGTGGCACCGACTGCCTCAGGCGGTACCGCCGACCACCGCGTCGCCGGCCGGGGTGGCCGGGGCCGCGCCGGACCTGGGCGCGAGCGAGGCGAGGTCGCCGGTGTCGCCCATCCTCAGGACGAAGGGCCGCTGCGGGGTGTAGCGGATCACGGTGACCGAGCAGGGCTCGACGCTGATCCGCTGGAAGTGGTCCAGGTGCAGGCCGAGCGCGTCCGCCACCACCGCCTTGATCACGTCCCCGTGCGAGCAGGCCAGCCAGACCGCGTCCTCGCCGTGCTCGGCGGCGATCTTCTCGTTCCACTCCCGGACCGCGCCGACCGTGCGGTGGCTCAGCTCGCGCAGCGACTCCCCGCCCGGGAAGGCCGCGGCGGCCGCGTGGTCCTGCACGGTGCGCCAGAGCGGCTCCTGGGCCAGCTCGGCCAGCGGCCGGCCGGTCCACTCGCCGTAGTGGCACTCGCCCAGCCGTTCGTCCTCGGCGGGCGGGCCCAGCTCGGGCCGGGCCGCCAGCAGCGGCTCCAGGGTCTGCCGGCAGCGCTCCAGCGGGCTGCTGACGGCCTGCGCCAGCGGGATGCCCGCGAGCCGGACAGCCAGCGCGGCGGCCTGCGCGCGCCCGGTGTCGTCGAGGTCCACGCCGGGCGTCCAACCGGCCAGGATTCCGGCGGTGTTCGCGGTCGAGCGGCCGTGGCGGACGAGCAGCAGGGTGGGCATGGGGTTTAGCCTACGGCCTCCGGGCGCGGGCGTGGGGCGCTGGCGTGAGGCGCTGGCGTGAGGCGCTGGCGTGAGGCGCTGGCGTGAGGCGCTGGCGTGAGGTGCGATCACAGCGACACGCGCGCGGGGTGCGGGCTCTCCCGGGCCGCCCTGGACACCGGCCCGGGAGAGCCGTCCTGGCCCGGCTCCGCCGCGGACACCCCGACCCGGGCCACAATGGCCCGCATGATCGTCCACTGCGCCAGCTACCACGACGGCCACCGGATCGAGGCCCCCGACGACCTCGCCGGCGCGCTCGCCGCCGCCCGCGCCGCCGGGCCCGGCGGCTTCGTCTGGATAGGCCTGTTCGAGCCCACCGCCGAGGAACTCGACCGCGTCGGCAAGGAGTTCGCGCTGCACCCGTTGGCCGTCGAGGACGCCGTCAGCGCCCACCAGCGCCCCAAGATCGAGCCCTACCAGGGCTCCCTGTTCGTCGCCCTCAAGACGCTCGGCTACCACCCCGGCGCCCACGCGGTGACCATCGGCGAGGTGATGGTCTTCCTCGGCGCGGACTTCGTGATGACCGTCCGGCACGGCGCCGACGCCCCGCTCTCCGGTCTGCGGGCCCGGCTGGAGAAGCAGCCCGAACTGCTGCGCTACGGGCCCAGCTCGGTGCTGCACTCGGTCTGCGACACCATCGTCGACGGCTACATGGACGTCGCCACCGGGCTCCAGACCGACCTGGACGAACTGGAGGCGGACGTCTTCGCCCCCAGCCGGGTCGGCCGCGACACCGCCGGCCGGATCTACGGCTACAAGCGCCAGGTGATGACCGTCCGGCGCGCCACCGGCCCGCTGCTGGAGCCGACGCTGCGCCTGGCCCGCGGCGGCGAGCCGTACATCCGCCCGGAGACCCTGCCCTACCTGCGGGACGTCGCCGACCACCTGGCCCGGGTGACCGACCAGGTCGACGGCATGGACCGGCTGCTGTCCGACATCCTCAACGCCAACCTGGCGCAGGTCAGCGTGCAGCAGAACAACGACATGCGGAAGATCTCGGCCTGGGCGGCGCTGGCCGCCGTGCCGACGATGATCGCGGGCGTCTACGGGATGAACTTCGAGGACATGCCCGAACTGCACCAGCCCTGGGGGTACCCGGCGGTGCTGTCGCTGATGGTCGCGGTCTGCATAGTGCTGCACCGGGTGTTCAAGCGGCACGACTGGCTGTAGTGCCGCTCGCTGGCCCCGGGCGCCCTGCCGTGGTCCCGCTCGCTGGCCCCGACGTTGGCCCCGGGCGCCGTCACGCCAGGCCGGCGCGCTCCAGTGCCTCGACGCCGGTGCGCAGCGCCTGGATCCGCTCGTCCAGGGTGAAGCCGGACGGGGCCAGGGTGAGCGTGGTGACGCCCGCGTCGGCGTAGGCCTGCATCCGGTCGGCGATCCGGGCGGTGTCGCCGATCAGCGAGGTGGCGTCGATCAGGTCGTGCGGGACGGCGGCCGCCGCGCCCGCGTAGTCCTTGGCCAGGTACTTCTCCTGGATCTCGTCGGCGGCCTGCTCGTAGCCCATCCGCCGGGCGAGCTGGTTGTAGAAGTTCTTCTCCTTGCTGCCCATGCCGCCGATGTACAGCGCGGCGTAGGAGCGCTGGGAGTCGACGCCGGCCTCGATGTCCTCGCCGACCGCGATGGTGACGGTCGGGCAGAGGTCGAAGCCGTCCAGGGTCCGCCCGGTCTTGGCGCGGCCGGCCGTCAGCGGGTCGAGGGAGAGCGCGGCGTGCTCGGGCGAGAAGAAGATGCCGAGCCAGCCGTCGGCGATCTCGCCGGTCTGCTCCAGGTTCTTCGGGCCGATCGCGGCGATGTACAGCGGGATGTGCTCGCGCACCGGGTGCACGGTCAGCTTGATCGGCTTGCCGGGGCCGCCGGGCAGCGGCAGCGTCCAGTGCGCGCCCTCGTGGACCAGCCGCTCGCGGGACATCGCCTTGCGGATGATCTCCACGTACTCGCGGGTGCGGGCGAGCGGCTTGTCGAACTTCACGCCGTACCAGCCCTCGGAGACCTGCGGGCCGGAGACGCCGAGGCCGAGCCGGAAGCGGCCGCCGGACAGGGTGTCCAGGGTCGCCGCGGTCATCGCGGTCATCGCGGGGGTGCGGGCGGGGATCTGGAAGATGGCCGAACCGACGTCGATCCGCTCGGTCTTCGCGGCGACGAAGCTCAGCACGGTCGCGGCGTCCGAGCCGTACGCCTCGGCCGCCCAGCACACCGAGTAGCCGAGCCGGTCCGCCTCCTGGGCCACGGCGATGTTGTCGGTGTCCATGCCGAGCCCCCAGTAGCCGAGGTTGATTCCGAGTCGCATGTGCCGAACCTTCCAGTCGGTGAGGGTTGGTGGCGAGGGTAACCGCGCACCCGCCGGTCATGCTACTGACCGGTAGTGGTGGTCCGAGTCACACCCGCCGCCGCCCGGGCCCGGTGATCGTTCTGCGGGTCGCCACCCCTGCCCGGACACCGGCCGCTACGCTCAGCCGACGTGGGGAGCGCTCTCCCCACCTGCGCGTTCTCAGGGCTACCGGGGCGCCCGGTGCCACCGGCCAGTGGAGGGCCCGTCCGATGGAAAAACGTCACCTCGGCCGTACCGGTCTGCGGGTCTCCCGGCTCGGCCTCGGCACCATGACCTGGGGCCGCGACACCGACGAACACGAGGCCGCCGAGCAGCTCAAGGAGTTCGTCGACGCCGGCGGCACCCTGATCGACACCGCCGACGTGTACGCCGACGGCGGCGCCGAGTACCTGATCTCCCGGCTCACCGACAGCCTCATCCCCCGCTCCGAACTCGTCATCGCCACCAAGGCCGGCAGCGTGCCGGAGTCCACCCGCCGCTTCGACGGCTCCCGCGGCCACCTCCTCGCCGCCCTCGACGCCTCGCTGCGGCGGCTCGGCACCGACTACGTCGACCTGTGGCAGGTGCACTCCTTCGACCCCGCGACGCCCGTCGAGGAGACGCTCGGCGCCCTCGACCTCGCCGTCTCCTCCGGGCGCGCCCGGTACGTCGGGGTCTGCGACTTCAGCGGCTGGCAGCTCGCCAAGGCCGCCACCTGGCAGCGCGCCCACCACGGGCGCACGCCGCTGGCCGGGGCCCAGCTGGAGTACTCGCTGCTCCAGCGCGGCATCGAGCGCGAGGCGCTGCCCGCCGCGTCGGACGCCGGGGTCGGGCTGCTCGCCTCCTCGCCGCTCGGGCGCGGGGTGCTCACCGGCAAGTACCGGCACGGCGTCCCGCAGGACTCGCGCGGCGCCTCGCCGTACCTGTCCGGGTTCGTCCAGCCGTACCTCGGGGAGCGCTCGCGGCGGATCGTCGACGCCGTCGCCACCGCCGCCGACGGCCTCGCCAGCAGCCCGCTCGCGGTCGCCCTCGCCTGGGTCCGGGACCGGCCCGGAGTGGCGAGCGCGCTGGTCGGGGCCCGTACGGTGGCACAGCTGCAGGCGGCACTGTCAGTGGAGGCGCTTACGCTTCCGGGTGAGATCCGTGGTGCGCTGGACGACATCTCGTCGCCGGTGCACCGCTACCCGGACCAGGGGTGGAGCGAGCTGTAAACCCTCGCCCGCGCCCCTCGTCCTGATGAACACGCAGTGGAGTGACCTTTGGAGCGGACGATGAGTGACACGGAGAACGGCGCTCCGGAGGAGACCTCGGAGGGCCCGGCGAACCCGGCGAGCCCGGCGGAGAAGGCGGCGGCGATCGCCGAGCTGGCGCAGCGGATCCGCAGCGTCGGCCCGCAGGCCGCACCACCGGAGGGCGAGGGCCGCCCCGCGGCCCCCGAGGACGCCAAGGCTCCGGCGCCGACTTCGGCCCCGGCACCCGCGGAGCCCGACCAGCAGCGCGCGCAGGCGCTCAAGGACACCGCCGAGGTGCTGACCGCCGGAGGCGCCCCGGCCAACCTCGCGGCCGCCGCGGTGGCCGAGTTCGGCGACGGCGCCGCCGAACAGCTGCGCGCCGACCCATGGGCCGTCCTGTCCCTGCCCGGCGTCCGCCCCGAGCACGCGGACGGTTTCGCCCGCGGCCTGCTCGGCCCCGCCGCCGGCCCCGGCGACCCGCGCCGCGCCCAGGCGCTGGTGCCGTGGCTGCTGGAGCAGGCGGCGCTGCGCGGCCACTCCGCCGTCGAGGTCGCCGAGGTCGCGGCCGGGCTCGACCGCCACGGGCTGCCGGACTCGGCCGCGGCGATCCAGGCCGCCGTCCTGGACGGGCGCGCGATGCCCTTCCAGGAGGAGCTGACCGGCCCCGAGGCACACGCGGCGGGCGGCGACGAGGACGAGGAGCCGCCGACCCGGACGCTGCTCACCCTGGAACGGCTCGCACTGGCCGAGGAGAGCCTCGCGGACGGGTTGGTCCGGCTGATGTCGACCTTCACGCCGGGCGCGGACCCGGAGCCGGGCGAGGAGGCCGCGGCGGAAGAGCCCACGGCGGACGGCACGGCGGAAGCGGACGCGGCGAAGGACGCGGCGGAAGCCGACGCGGCGGACGGCTCGGCGGACGGCTCGGCGGAAGCCGACGCTGGGACGGCGCAGGACGCCGAGTCTGCGGCCGACACCGACACGGGCTCCTCACCGGGGGCGGACGCCGCCTCGGAGGACGCCCCGCAGGCCCCCGCCGCGCCCGGCCCGGCCGCGTGGGCGGCCGCCGGCGAGGCCGCGCCGTCCTCCTCCGCGACCGCCCTGATCCAGGCCGTCGCCGACAGCGCCCTGGTAGTGCACACCGGTGGCGAGGCCGCCCGCGCCGAACCCGCCGCGCTACTGACCGCCGCCAACGGCCTCGGGCTGCGGGCCTGGGCCGCCACCTGGACCGACCAGGGCCGGGAGTCCTTCGCCGCGCTCACCGGCACCCCGGCCGCTGTGGTCACCCTCGCCGACCTGCTCGCCGGCGCCGCCGGGCCGGGCCGCGCCCCCGACGGCACGCTCGCCCTGGACGTCCTGATCGTCCTCGACGCCCCGCTGCTGGACGTCGAACTGGCCGCCACCGTCCTGGAGTCGCTCGCCGACGGCACCCGGCTGGTGCTCAGCGGCGATCCCGGCCAGCTCTGGTCGGCCGGCCCCGGCCGGTTCTTCGCCGACCTGCTCGCCGCCAAGGTCTGCCCGGCGGTCGCCTCCCGCACCCCGGACTTCGGCCCGATCGGCGAGCTGGTCTCCGGCGTCGGCATCGGCGAGCTCCAGCCGGTCGAGGCGCCGGACAAGGAGGTGGTCATCCTGACCGCCAAGGACGGCGGCGAGGCCGTCCACCGTGCCCTCCAACTGCTCACCGACTCCATCCCCCGGGCCCTCGGCATCCCCGCCGAGCAGGTGGTGCTGCTCACCCCCGGCCACGGCGGCCCTGCGGGCACCCGGGCGCTGAACGCCGCCGCGAAGGCCCGGCTCAACCCGGGGCCCGGCCGGTTCGGCGGCTTCGACCCGGGCGACCGGGTGGTCGACTCCCCGGCCCCCGGCGTCACCCGCCCGGCCCGGGTGCTGGACGGCGACGCCACCGGCCTGCACCTGGAGTACGCGGACGGCTCGCGCCGGACCGTCCCGCCCGCCGAGGCCGGCCGGCTCCGGCACGGCTGGGCGCTGACCGTCCACCAGGCGCTCGGCCGCCGCTGGCCGGGCGCGGTCGTGGTGCTCCCGGAGGACGCCGGCCCGGCGCTCACCCGGCAGTGGGTCTACACCGCCTTCGGCCGCGGCGAGCGGCACCTGTCCGTGGTGCACGCCGCGGGCCCGGCGCTCGCCCAGGCCGTCACCGAGCGCCCGGCGCAGCCGCGCACCACCCGGCTGCGGGCAATCCTCGCCGAGAACGCCGCCTCGGCCTACTAGGCCGTGTCCTGCCGATCACTTGAGTCGTTGATACGACTATGGGGAGTAGGGGTGATCTGACTGACGGCCAGTGGGAGCGGCTTCGGCCGCT
>NZ_JBIVAX010000027.1:0-109010 GCF_044745805.1 Kitasatospora sp. NPDC086801 | reverse complement strand
GCCTCCCCGCCGAGGCCGGCGATCCGGTCGCCCTCGACGGCCAGGCGGCCGCCCTCGACGACGCCGCCGGGCAGGACCAGCCGGGCGCCGGCCAGGAACATGCGGTCCGCAGTCACGCGGTCACCTCCGGCGCTGCTCCAGGCAGCCGCAGAACTGAGTGAAGTTGATTGTTTCCAGGCCATGATAGTCATATTCGAGCGGACGACCAGGCCTCTCGCCGGCCCTCCGAACAACCCGACACGGCGCCACCCAGGGAGTTGACTCCCGACCGGGCTAGAATCGCGTCATGCTCAAAGCTGATCGCGCCACCCGGATCCTCTCGCACGTCACCGAAGCGGGGAGCGCCGATGTGCACGCGCTCGCCGAGCTCCTGGACGTCTCGACCGCGACCGTGCGCCGCGATCTCCAGGAGCTCCACGAGCAGGGGCTGCTGCACCGCACCCGGGGCGGCGCGGTGACCGGCTCGGTCAACCTCGAACTGCCGCTGCGCCACCGCGGCGAGAAGCAGCGGGAGGAGAAGCGCCGGATCGCCCTGGCCGCGGCCGAACTGGTGCCGGAGGGCGCGGTGGTGGGCCTCAGCGGCGGCACCACCACCAGCGAGCTGGCCCGGGTGCTCGCCGAGCGCACCGGCATCACCGTCGTGACCAACGCGGTGAACATCGCGGCCGACCTGATCGTCCGCCCCGAGGTGCGCCTCGTGGTGATCGGCGGCATCGCCCGTACCGCCAGCTACGAACTGGTCGGTCCGGCGGCCGACCGGATGCTCTCGCAGTACCACCTGGACATCTCCTTCATCGGGGTGGACGGCCTGACGGCGCAGGACGGCTGCACCACGCACGACGAGATGGAGGCCCAGACCGACCGGGCGTTCCTGCGCAGCAGCGCGCGCTCGGTCGTGCTGGCCGACAGCACCAAGATCGGCAAGGTCACCTTCGCCCGGATCTGCCCGCTCTCCGACGTCCACGACCTGGTGACGGACGACGGTCTGACGGACGCCCAGCAGCGGGCCGTCACCGGCTGCGGCGTCCGGGTCCGCCGGGCCTGAGCGCCGACGGGCCGCAGGGCGTGGCCTGCGGATCAGGCCACGCCCTGCGGCTCCGGTTCAGGCCACGCCCCGGGGCTCCGGTTCAGGCCTTGACGCCGCCCGCCGTCAGGTCGGTGCGCCAGAACCGCTGCAACAGCAGGAAGGCCGCGACCAGCGGGAGGACCGAGACCAGCGAGCCCGTGACGACCAGGTTGTACGGGGTGTGGTCCCGGAGGCCGTTCCAGTAGTAGAGGCCGAGGTTGACCGGCCAGAGCTTCTGGTCGGAGAGCGTGACCAGCGGCAGGAAGAAGTTGTTCCAGATGGTGGTGAACTGGAACAGGAAGATCGTCACCAGCGCCGGTGAGAAGATCCGCAGGACCACCGTGAAGAAGATCCGGAACTCCCCCGCGCCGTCCATCCGGGCGGCCTCCAGGATCTCGTCCGGGACGGACGCGGTCGCGTAGATCCGGCTGAGGTAGACGCCGAACGGGCTGACCATGCTGGGCAGCAGGACCGCCCAGACGGTGTTGACCAGGTGGGCCTTGGACAGCAGCAGGTAGACCGGCAGGGCGAGGAGCGGCGCGGGGACGAGCACCGCGGCGAGGATCGTGTTGAACACCGCCTCGCGGCCCCGGAACCGGTACTTGGTGAGCGCGTAGCCGGCCATCGCCGCGAGCAGGGTGGCGGCCGCGGCACCGACACCGGCGTACAGCACGGTGTTGAGGAGCCAACGGAAGTAGAGGCCGCCGTTGGCGGTGGCCAGGTCGTGCAGGTTGTCGCCGAGGTGGAGGGTGGAGAACCAGAAGCCGCCGCTGCCGAACAGCTCGCTGCTGCTCTTGGTGGAGGCCACCAGCAGCCACCAGGCGGGCAGCAGGAAGTAGGCGGAGAGCACGAACAGGACGGCCGTGCCGAGGACGTTGGGCCGCTGGCGGCGGCGGAGGTCGGCGGTGCTCATGCGGTCACCCGGTTTCCGGTGATGCGCACCGAGAGGCGCAGGAAGGTGAAGGACAGGACGCAGGTGGCCAGGGCCAGCAGGACGGCGATCGCCGCCGCCTTGCCGTAGTCGTTGGTGCCGAACGCCGCGTTGTACGCCGCCATGTTGGGGGTGTAGTCGGCGGAGACGGTCGAGGCCAGCGAGTGCAGGACCATCGGCTCGGTGAAGAGCTGGAGGGTGCCGATGATGGAGAAGATGCCGGTCAGCACCAGGGCGGGGGCCACCAGCGGGATCTTGATGTGCCAGGCGGTCCGCCAGGGGCCGGCGCCGTCGAGGTCGGCGGCCTCGTAGAGCTCGCTGGGGATGGCTTGCAGGGCGGAGAGGATGACCAGCATGTTGTAGCCGGTCCAGGTCCAGGTGACGATGTTGGCCATCGACCACAGGACGGTGCCGGAGGAGAGGAAGTCGGCGTCGATGCCGATGTCCCTCAGTCCGGCGACGAGCGGGCTGGTGCCGGGCAGGTAGAGGAACGCCCAGAGGATGGTGGCCACGACGCCCGGGATCGCGTACGGGAGGAAGTAGGCGAGCCGGAAGAACTTCCGCAGCCGGGTGCCCTTGGCGTCGATCAGCAGGGCGAGGCCGAGGGCCAGTCCGAGCATCACCGGGACCTGCACCACGCCGAAGAGCAGTACCCGGCCGACGCCCGCGAGGAACGACCCGTCGCCCAGGGCCGCGGTGTAGTTGTCGATCCCCGCGAAGACCGTTCTGGCCGGGCCGAAGCCGAGGCCGGAGCGCTCCACGCGGTACAGGCTCTGCCAGACCGCGTACCCGATGGGCAGCAGGAACAGGACGGTGAACAGCAGGCCGAAGGGGAGCAGGAAGCCGAGGGCCGCGCGGTTGCGGGACGGCGTCCGTCGTGCGGTGGCGGCCTTCGGGCCGGTGCGGCCCGGCACCGCCGGGGTTGCTGCGCTCATCTGGGGTTCTCTCTCGTGCGGGCGGTGGTCGGTCCCTCGGGCGTGTCGGACGGGTCGGACGGGTCGGACGCGCCCGGGCCGGCGGACCGCGCGGGGTCCGCCGGCGGGCCGGTCAGCCGGCGGTGACCGTCAGCCCCTTGGACTTCATCGCGTCGACGGTCTTGTTCTGCACCGTGCCCAGGGCCGCCGTCAGGTCGCCGTGGGCGGCGACGGCCGCGCCGAAGGCGTCGGTGAGGTCGCTGGAGGTCTGGGTCATGGTCGGGCCCCAGCTCCACTTGGGGGCCTGCGCGGCCGACTGCTTGAAGACGTCGAAGATCGGCTGGTCGCCGAAGTACGCGCTCGGCTTCGCCAGCGCCGGCGCCGACGTGCCGCTGGTGGAGGCGGGGTAGATGCCGGCCTTGTCCACGAGGGTGCCGACGGCGGCGGCGTCCGTGCTCATCCAGTTGGCGAACCGCAGCGCCGCGGCGGTGTTCTTGCAGCCCTTGACCACCGCGGTGGACGAACCGCCGTCGTTGCCGACCGACTTGGTGCCGTCCTGCCACTGCGGCATCGGGGCGACCGCCCACTTGCCGGACGCCTGCGCCGCGTTCTGTTCGAGGATGGAGGAGAACCAGACCGGGCCGGGGTAGGCGGCGAGCGTGCCGTCCTGGAGGTCCTTGTACAGGTCGGGGCTGAAGCCCTGCTCGGACTTGACCTGGCCCTGGTCGATCAGGCCCTGCCAGTACTTCGCGACCTTGGCGGTGCCCGGGTCGCTCGCGAGCGAGACCTTCCAGCCCTTGCTGTCGGTGCCGAACCAACTGCCGCCGGCCTGGGCGGACATGCCGGCGAACCACCACGGGTCGTCCGGGTTGAACACGCTCAGGTACCCGTTGGGGTTGGCGGCGTGCACCTTGGCGGCGTCGGCGGCGAACTCCTCCCAGGTGGCCTGCGGCTTCAGGCCGTACTGGGCGTACAGGTCGGTGCGGTAGTAGAGCGCCATCGGGCCCACGTCGACCGGGATGCCGTACACCTGGCCGCCGACCTTCACCGCGTTCCAGGCGGCGTCCCCGTACTGCGACTGGTACTGCCCGGCCTCGCCGCTGACGTCCTGGACGGCGCCCTCCACGACGAAGCTGGGCAGCGACTCGTAGCCGACCTGGGCCAGGCAGGGGGCGTTGCCGGCCTTGACGGCCGCGAAGATCTTGGCGTAGCCGCCCTTGCTGCCCGACACGATCTTCTCGAACTTGACCTTGGCGTCCGGGTGGGCCGCGTTGTACTGGGCCACCGCCTCCTCGTAGCCCGGCGCCCAGCCCCAGAACGTGACCTCGGCGGAGCCTCCGCCGCCCGATGCGCCGTCACCGCTCGATCCGCAGGCCGCGATGCCGGCGAGCAGCGGCAGCGTCGCGGCGGCGGCCAGCAGGCGGGTGCGGATTCGTGTCTTCGCCATGAGGATCTCGTCCTTTACGTGTACAGGCCCTCGGCCATCGCGGCGCGGCGTCGGGTGGACGGCGGCTGGCGCGAGCGGGTGCGGTGGGGGTCGGCAGGGGGTGCCGCCGGGTCCGAACGGCGGTGTGGTCGCGTGCCCGTCGGACCATCCCCTGCTCCATGGTGCGCAGTTCGGATGAGTATTGCTCAATATCGAGCATCTTCCTAGGGCTTCGGAGCACGAAGCGGTCTCGGTTTCGACACGGCCGGCCACCCGGCCGACCGGGTCGCGAGCGGTGTCAGCCCAGGTCGGGCCGGGCCACCAGGTGTACGGCGGGTTCGGCGGACCGGTCGAGTTCGAGGACGGTGAGCTCGTTCGTCCCGCTGCGCAGAACCGGCCAGGGCAGGTAGAGCGTGCGCTGCGGGCCGCGGTCCCAGTAGCGGCCCAGCAGGAAGCCGTTGACCCAGACGTAGCCCTTGCCCCAGCCCGGCAGCGCCAGGTAGCCGTCGGCCGGCTCCCCGACCTCGAAGACGCCGCGGTGGAAGGCCGCGCCGGGGCCTTCCACCGGGCCGCCGGCGGTGTCCCAGGGGAGCCGGTCCGGTGTGCCGTCGGCCAGCGGCATCGGGTCGGCGGTCCACCCGTGCAGGTACTGCTGGGTGTGCAGGGCCCCGGCGATCCCCTTGCGGTCGCCGATCCCGGCGCCGTAGTTGACCCGGCCCATCGACTCGACCAGCAGCTCCAGCCGGGCCCCCGCGCCGGGCACCGGGACGAGCAGGGGCTCGTGCTCGGCGTCGCGCTCCAGGGTGGCGAGGTGGGTGCCGTCGACGCGGACGTGGGCCCGGTCGGCGAGCCCCTCGACGGTCAGCGGGTACGCCGTGCGCGGGCCGGGGATGGTGGTCCGGTAGCGGACGAGGCCGTGCGGGAGGCCGAGTTCCTCGAAGGAGAGCGGGACGGCGGAGCGGACCTCGCCGGTGGACAGGTGGTCCACCACGTCCGCCAGCGGCAGGGACCGGCCGAGCTCCACCCGGCACTCCGGCAGCGTGGCCGGGAGCTCCTCGGGCTCCGGCACCGGGCCGTCCGCGTACGCCGCCAGGACCTCGCGGAAGGCCCGGAACTTGGCCGTGGGGGCGCCTCGTTCGTCCAGCGGGGCGTCGTAGTCGTAGGAGGTCACGGTCGGCTGGTAGCCCCGGCCGGTGCGCGGATCGGCGGTGTTGGCGCCAGCCCAGGTGCCGAAGTTGGTGCCGCCGTGGGCCATGTAGAGGTTGACGGAGGCCCCGGCCGCCAGGATCTCGCGGAGGGCCGCGGCGGCGTCCTCGGCCGGGCGGGTGGTGTGCGGCTCCCCCCAGTGGTCGAACCAGCCGTTCCAGAACTCCATGCACATCGGCGGGTCCTGGGGGCGGTGGCGGCGCAGCTCGGCGAAGGCCTCGGTGGCGCGGCTGCCGAAGTTGACGGTGGCGAGGTGGCCGGGGAGGGCGCCGCCGGTGAGGAAGAAGTCCTCCGGCCCGTCGGAGGTGCAGAGCGGGACGTCGATGCCGCGGGCGCGCAGGCCGTCGGCGAGGTGGGCGAGGTAGGCCCGGTCGGTGCCGTAGGAGCCGTACTCGTTCTCGATCTGGACCATCAGGACGTTTCCGCCGCGCGTGGTCTGGTGCGCCGCCAGGATCGGGATCAGCGTGTCGTACCAGCGGTCGACGTGGGCCAGGAAGCGCGGGTCGCTGGTGCGCAGCGCCAGGCCGCGACCGGCCGGGCCCGGTTCGGCCAGCAGCCACCAGGGCAGGCCGCCGTTCTCCCATTCGGCACAGATGTAGGGGCTCGGGCGGACGATCGCGTGCAGTCCGGCGTCCGCGGCGGCCCGCAGGAAGGCCTCCAGGTCGGCGATGCCGGTGAAGTCGTACTCACCGGGGCGCGGCTCGTGCAGGTTCCAGGGGACGTACGTCTCCACGGTGTTGAGCCCCATCGCCCGCAGCATCCGCAGGTGGCGCGGCCACTGCCCGGGCAGGCTGCGGAAGTAGTGCAGGGCGCCGGACAGCAGGCGCAGGGGGCGCCCGTCGAGCGTGAACCCGGTCCGGGAGATCTGGAGCATGGGTGGTCCTTGAGGAGGTGGTTCGAGGGACGGTATCGGCCGGGGCGGGGTCATCAGGCCGCCCCCGCGACGACCGGCAGGAGCCGGCCGACGGCCTCGGTGATCGCCCCGCGGCCTGCGGCCAGGTACGCGCGGGGGTCGACGGCCCGCTCGTCCGCCGCCAGGTGGGACCGGACGGCGGCCGTCATCGCGATGCTCAGGGCGGTGCCGATGTTGACCTTGGCTATGCCGCCGCGGACGGCGCGGCGCAGTTCGTCGTCGGGGACTCCGGAGGAGCCGTGCAGGACGAGCGGGACGTCGAGGGCCGCGTGCAGGGTGGCGAGCAGGGCGTGGTCGAGCCGGGCGTCGCGGGAGGTCATGGCGTGGGAGCTGCCGACGGCGACGGCGAGGGCGTCCACGCCGGTCTCCTCGACGAAGCGCCGCGCCTCACCGGGGTCGGTGCGGGCTCCCGGCGCGTGGGCGTCCAGCGGCCCCTGGCCGTCCTTGCCGCCGACCTCGCCGAGTTCGGCCTCCAGCCAGAGCCCGGCGCCGTGCGCCCAGACGGCGGCCTCGCGGGTGGCGGCGACGTTCTCCGCGTAGGGCAGGTGCGCGGCGTCGTACATCACCGAGCTGAACCCGCAGTCGGCGGCCTGGCGGAGCAGGACGCCGGTCTTCACGTGGTCCAGGTGGAGCGCCACCGGGACGGTGCTCGGCTCGGCGCAGCGCACGGCGGCCGCGGCGAGCGGGGCCAGCCGCCCGCCGTGGAACCGCACCGCGTTCTCGCTCACCTGGAGGATCACCGCGGTGCCGGCGGTCTCGGCGGCGGAGACGACGGCCTCGACGTGCTCCAGGGTGACGACGTTGAAGGCGGCGACGGCACCGTGCCGGGCCGCGGCCCGGGCGACGAGGCCGCCGGTGGCTGCCAGGGGCATGAACTCTCCTGTCGGGTGGGGCTGTTCAGTCGGAAGGTGCTGAACCGGCGCTAGGGCTTGTCCGGCGGATCTTGGCGGGCCCGCGACGCCGGACACGCCCTAGGCGCGGCCGGGGTGACCCGGACCAGGGAGAGGTGGCCGCGGTAGGCCTGCCGGTCGAACCGGCCGGCGTACGGGGCCTGGACGGCGGCGGCCGACAGGGCCACCACGTGGGCCAGCGCCGCCGGCCACGGCGTGCGGTCGGCGAGGGCCACGGCCAGCGCCGCGACCGCCGCGTCCCCCGCACCGGTCGGGTTCCCCCGCACGACGACCTCCGGGGGCAGGCGGGCCCGCCAGGTGCCGTCCGGGGTGACGGCGAGGAGCCCGTCGGGGCCGAGCGAGGCGACCACCGCGCGGGCGCCGCCGTCGACGAGGGCGCGGGCCGCGCACAGCGGGTCGGCGATGCCGGTGGCGTGCCGCAGTTCCACCGCGTTCGGCTTGACGACCGTGGGCCCGGCCGCCAGCGCCGCGGTGAGCGCGGCGCCGTCGGCGTCCAGGACGACCGGCACGCCCTGGTCGTGGGCGAGGCGGACCAGGTCCGCGTAGGCGTCGCCCCGCAGGCCCGGCGGCAGGCTCCCGGACAGCACCAGGGCCCGGGCGGTGGGGAGCAGGCTGCCGACTGCGGTGCGCAGGGCCGACCAGTCCTCGGCGGACAGCGCCGGTCCGGGCTCGTTCAGCACGGTGGCGTCGACGGCGTCGACCACGGCGACGGTGCGCCGGGTCGAGGCGCCGGCGGCCAGCGGAACGCCCAGGCAGGCGATGCCGGCCCGGTCGAGGTCGGCCCGCAGCACTCCTCCGGTCGGCCCGCCGAGCGGCAGGACGGCCGTGGTGGGCCGACCGAGGCCGTGCAGCACCCGGGCCACGTTCACGCCCTTGCCGCCGGCCTGTTCGTGGACGGAGGCCACCCGGTGGCTGGTGTGCGGGCGCAGCGCCGACACGCCGTAGGTGATGTCCAGGGCGGGGTTCGGGGTCACGGTGACGATCACGGCGCCGGGCTCCCGTCCGGCGCCGCGCGGCCGGCCGCCGCGTCCAGGGCGCGCAGTCCGGCTCCCAGGCAGCCGGCGCGGTCCCCGAGGACGGCGGGCGCCAGGCGCGGCGGGGCCTGGATCCGGGCCCGGGCGGCCAGGGCGGCGGCCAGCGGCGTGAGCAGCAGGTCGCCGGACTCGGCGAGGCCCCCGCCCAGGACGACCAGCGGCGGGTCCAGCACCAGGACGGCCGTCAGCAGGGCGTCGGCCAGGGCGTCGACCGCCTCCTGCCAGACCGCGCCGGCCGCCCGGTCCCCCTCGGCGGCCAGCCGCGCCACCTCCGGTGCCGGGGCCGGCCGCCCGGTGGCCTCGGTGAAGCGCCGCGCCACGGCGGCCGCCGAGGCGTAGGTCTCGGCGCAGCCCCGGGCCCCGCAGGCGCACGGTTCCCCGCCCGGGCGCACCACGAGGTGGCCGATCTCCCCGGCCCGGTGGTGCGCGCCGGGCAGGGCGCGGCCGCCGGTCATCACGGCGGCGGCGATGCTCGTGCCGACCGGGACGAACAGGAAGCGCTCCTCGCCGCGCCCGGCGCCGAGCCGGGCCTCGGCCACGCCGCCGGCCCGCACGTCGTGGGTGACGACCACGGGCAGGCCGGTGCGCTCGACGACGAGGTCCCGGAACGGGACGTCCCGCCAGCCGATCGTGGCGGAGTACTCGCCCGTCCCCGTGGCCTCGTCGACGATGCCGGGAACGGCCAGGCCGACGGCGTCGACCTCGGCGCCCTGTCCCTCGGCCTCCCGCTGCACGTCCGCGACCAGGTCGACGATGGTGGCCACCACGGCCTCGGGGCCCCGTTCGCGCCCGGTGGCGCGCCGCACCTGGTGCCGGACGGCCGCCTCCCGGTCCAGCAGGGCGGCCTTGATCCCGGTGCCGCCGACGTCCACGGCGACGACCCGACGCCGGTCGGTCGTGAGCGGACGCTGATCGGTCGTGAGCTGACGCCGGTCGGTCGTGAGCCAGGGTTGGTCGGTCATGAGCTGACGCCGGCCCGTCGTGAGCCGGGGTTGGTCGGTCATGAGCCGGCGAGCACCACGGATCGGGTCAGGTTGCGCGGCCGGTCCGGGTCCAGGCCCTTCGCGGCGGCCAGCGCGGCGGCCAGCCGGTGGACCCGTACGAGTTCCGCGAGCGGGTCGAGCCGGCCCTCGATCCAGCGGGCGCCGGTGCCCCGCACCTGCTCGGCCAGGCCCACCGGTGCGGCGCCCAGCATCCAGGTGGCGGTGGACGGCGCGGCGATGCTGATCGGTCCGTGCCGGTACTCCATCGCCGGGTACGCCTCGCTCCAGGCGAGCGCGGCCTCGCGCAGTTTGAGGCCGGCCTCGTTCGCCAGCCCGACCGTCCAGCCGGTGCCGAGGAAGGTGAACTGGGTGCAGTCCACCAGTCCTTCCGGCAGCGGCTCCGCCAGGGCCTGCCGGCCGTCGCGCTCCACCGCCTCGGTGTGCAGGCCCAGGTGGGCCCGCAGCAGGGTGAGCGCGGTGGTGGCGAACCTGGTCTGCACCACGGACCGCTCGTCGGCGAAGTCCAGCACGGCGATGTCGTCGGCCGCGGTCATCACCGGGGTCCGCGGGTCGGCGGTGACGGCCGCGGTGCGGACCTGTCCGCGCACCCGCTCCAGCAGGGCCAGGACCTCGGTCGTGGTGCCGGAGCGGGTCAGCGCGATCACGCGGTCGTACGAGCGGACGCCCGGGAACTCGGAGGCGGCGAAGGCGTCCGTGACGCCCTGTCCGCTCGACTCCCGGAGCGCGGCGTACGCCTGGCCCATGAACAGCGACGTCCCGCAGCCGATCACCGCGACGCGTTCACCGGCCTCCGGCAGCGCCGTGCACTCCGCCGCGGCGATCTCCGCCGCGCGGCGCCAGCAGTCCGGCTGGCTGGCGATCTCGGCCTCGACATGGGTCGCCATCGGCCACCTCCACATGTTTGTTGCTGATACCTGCTTCTTTCTGGCCAGATTCAAGCAGCTTCAAGCACTTCATGGAACCCATCTGCGCAATTTGTTGCGCAGAGGTGTTGACAGTTGCGCGCAAGAGAGCCGGATACTGCATGCCATCGCAGGCCTCGGCGGTCGCGCCCCCAACGACGACCGGCGGGCCCGAGAAGCACCGAACACCCCGCCCCCGACGGTGCAGCACCGAAGGAGACCTCGTGTCCGCCCCACCCCGCAGAGCACTCGCCGCCGTTCTCGCCCCCGCGCTCCTGGCGCTGAGCGCGGGCCTCGCCCCGTCCGCGTCCGCCGCCCCGTCCGCGTCCGCCGCGCCGGCCCCGTCAGCCGCGCCGGCCCCGTCAGCCGCCCCGGCCGACGCCCCGTACACCGTGAGCGTCGGGAAGCCGGTCGGCTACGCCCACCCCACCGACACTCCCGCCGTCCCGTACACCGACAAGGACGGCACGTTCTACTTCCAGCAGTCCGCCGCGCTCTACGGCGCGAACGACCCGCGCTACTGGGACTTCTTCACCGGCACGGACTTCGACTCCGCCACCCGGTCGAGCGCGCTCAGCGAGGCCGTCAACCCCGCCAACCCCAAGGACCGCAACAACGACACCACCTGGCGCTGCAACAACAGCCCCACCGGCCTCACCGCCACCTCCGCGCCCGCCGGCTCGGGCTACGCCCAGAAGAACTACTGCGACCTCTCCGGCGTCTGGGTCGACCCGGACACCGGCGACTGGTACGGGCTGGTGCACAACGAGTTCACCCCGCAACCCTTCGGCGACGGCCTCCACTTCGACGCCATCGACTACGCGGTCTCCAGCGACCAGGGCCGGACCTGGACCATCAGGGACCACGCCATCACCTCGCCGTACAGCACCCGGCGGGGCGACACCGCGGCCTTCCCGAACCAGACCTTCGACTACGGGGACGGCGACCAGCGGCTGTTCGTCGACACCGCCTCGGGCTACTTCTACGTCTTCTACGGCTCGCGGATCGTCGACAAGGGCGGCAGTTGGAAGGCCTTCCACGAACACGTGGCCCGGGCCCCGATCGCCGCGAAGATGGCCCCGGGCTCGTGGCAGAAGTGGTACGACGGCGCGTGGTCGCAGCCCGGCACGGGCGGCCAGGAGACCAACCTGGTGCCCGCCGACTCCGCCCACCCCACCGGTTACACCCCGGTCTCCGACGAGTACGACCCGGCGAACACCGGTACCGTCGCCCAGCAGGTCGCGGCCGGCACGATGCCCCCGACCTCGCCGCTGTTCGTCATGGACATCACCTACAACGCCTACCTCGGGCTGTACATCGCCGAGCCGCAGGCCGTCGACCAGAGCGGATCGGCGCCCCAGCAGTACTACGCCACCGCCGACCTCGCCAGCCAGAAGTGGGTGCCGATCGGCGACACCGGCGGCTACCACACCGCGTCCTGGTACCGCTGGTTCCTCGACAGCGCGAACCGCACCAACACCACGATCGTCGGCAAGAGCTTCCGCTCGTACTGCGCCTTCGGCTGCTCCAACGGCGCGTCCGGCGAGTACGTGGACGTGACGATCAACGGCTCCGCGCCCGCCGCTCCCCCCGTCGACCCCGGCAAGACCTACCGGATCGGCAACGCCGACGGCAGGGTCCTCGCCCAGGTCGCCGGCGGCCCCGCCACCACCTCGGTCGCGGCCGGCACCGGCTCCGCCCTGGAGGCCTGGAGCTTCACCGCCGACGGCGACGGGTCCTACCGGATCACCAACGCGGCCACCGGCCGGCTGCTCGGCGTCGACTCCAGCGCCACCGCCGGCCGCACCTGGGGCGCCCGCCCCACCGCGGCCGCCGCCGGCCCGGGCGGGCCCACCGTCGGCCAGCAGTGGTTCGTCATCCCCGGGAAGTCCGCCGACGGAACCGCCGACGGCACGTTCAAGCTCGTCAACCGCTACAGCGGCCTCGTCCTCGGCCTCTCCTCCACCGGTGGCCGGTCCACCGAGACCACCCCCACCCGCAGTTGGACCGACAGCACCGGCAACCCCGTCGGCGGCACCCGCAGCGCCGGCGAGCAGACGCTCACCCTGACCGCCACCGGCACCGCGCCCAACCCCCCGCTGGACGGCACCCACACCCTGGCCGCCTCCGGCAAGGCCCTCGACGACCCCGGTCACTCCACCGCCCAGGGCACCCAGTTGGTCACCTGGACCCCCAACGGCGGCCCGAACCAGACCTGGGCCCTCACCCGGCAGGCGGACGGCAGCTACCAGATCGCCAACGGCGAGTCACACCTGTGCCTGGACGTCGACGGCGGCTCCACCGCCGCCGGCGCCAAGGTGATCCAGTGGGCCTGCACCGGCGGCGGCAACCAGCGCTGGCAGCTCACCCCGGCCTCCGGCGGCTACCGGATCACCTCCCGGAAGAGCGGCCTGCTCCTCACCACCGCCTCCACCGCCGACGGCGCCCGGACCACCCAACAGCCCGACACCGGATCGCCCCTCCAGCTCTGGGCCGTCAACTGACCACCCGCCCGTCGCGCCCGGCCGCACCGCCCTCCGCTGCCACCCCGGCGCCGGAAGACGCGCGTCCAGCCACACCCTGAACGACCGAGAGCGGGTACCCGGCATCCCGGGTACCCGCTCTCGCGCGCTCCAGGACCACCAACCACCGAAGGGAGAGATCACCGGTCATCCCGGCGGCGCGAAGCATCATCCGGCCCTGGAAGAACAACGGCAACAACCGCCACAGCAGCCGGGCGAAAACCGTGCCGATCGACGTCGGCAGCACATACTTACCCCGTAGGATAAGGCACTTGTCAAGGCGCCGAGGTGCGCCAGTCGACAATGACTTCAGGACACTGTCAAGGTCTTGGTTTTCATCACCCCTCAGGTGACGGATGCTTATACGGACGGTCTCTGTGCATGGGGTGCTGCCGCGTTATTCGCAGGCCGGTCCACGGAGCGTGCAGCAGAGTGCGCTGCTCCAGACGACGACTTTCGGGGTCGATCGCGACATCGAGGAAACCTCAGGAATTCGATAGCCGCCCCTGTGGAGACGGCATCCGAACCGACCGTCCAAGGAAAAACTCGAGAGGGAACGAGGGTAAACGTGAAGGCGCTCCTCTACCACTTCCATGGAATCGACGACTTCGATTTCTCGAGTATCTCGCCCGAGGATCTCCCCGAGGTCCAGAAGGCTGCGGAATCCCGCGAGTACGGGATCCTGCCGACCGTCTACCTGAGGCGGGAGAACCTTTCCCGCCTGGTGGAGGTCCTCCAGGAGTACCACCGGCTCGCGCAGCAGAACGCCGTGCCCAACATCGCCGGTTTCGCGATCGAGGGGCCGCTGCTGGGCCCGCAGGGAGGAATACCGCGAGCCGGACGGTGGTTCCCGTCGGCGAAGGAGTGGGACGTCATCGCGTCCCTCGGCCCGCTGGGCCTGCGCTACATCGTGATGGCGCCCGACGCCATGGCGCTGGACGAGCGCATCGACGCCGGCCCCACCTTCGCCGACCTGCTCACCAGCTTCTACGAGCAGGGGCTCCGGATCGCCGTGGGGCACTTCCACCGCGACGCGCCCGAGCGCAGTGCCACTCGGCTGCGGGACGTGCTCGAATTCCTGCACGGCCGCTACGAGTCCTCGCCGTACCTGGTCCTGACCGACCATCTGTACAACGACACTCCGAGGAATTTCAAACACACCTGGCGTACGCCGGAGGAGCGGGTTCACCGCGAAGTCGAGCTGCGACGCGTGCTCGATCCCGACTGGAACAAGACCGACCTCCGTGAACTGCTCGGTCCCGTTCCGGCCGAAATGCTGCGCTCCGCACGTGAGTCGCTCCTTTATCCGTGCATCAACTTCGACGGGTACCACGTCGACCTCGAGATCTGCCGGCGCACGGTCGAATACCTGGGCGTGGACCGCCTCATCGCGCTGACCGACCACACCGAGGTCGCCACGATGGCTCAGGAGCCGCTGACCCGGAGTGACCACAATCCGCTGTGGCTGCGTGACGACGGGGCCGTGGCGGCGGGGTCGAGCGGTTATGAGAAGCAGCGGCAGAACATCCTCTCCATCGGATTCGACGATGCGGCGGTTCAGCGCATGTTCGTCGACAATCCCGTGACGGCGATCGACTACCGCATCAAGAAGGGCGCCGCGTAAGAACTCGGAGGGCCGAGCTCGGGAAGACGTCGCGAGCGGAACCCGTGGATTCACGGCCACCCGGCCTCCACCACGGGATTCCGCGGCGTCGAACGCCGCAGCGCTCCGCAGGGGGAGACGCACGCGGACACAGCTCCGGCGTGTTCCCGGCCACCTGAGAAAAGGCCGACAGCCGCACCACGAGGGGCTGCCGACAGCGGGTGGCGGAGTCGGCCGGCGGGGGCGTCGACCGTGTCGTGCGGGCCGGGGACACGGTCGACGCCGCCCCCGCGGCGCACCTGGTCGCGTCCCCGGCAGCCGCCGGCCCGTACATCCTCCAGGGCGACTTCCAGCTGCGGCGGGGCCACCCGGATCCGCCGCGTGATCCGGCGGCTCCGGATGTGAAACACATGGGCGAACCACGAGAGGGGACAAGACATGAGCAAGGTTGTCGTCACGGGTGGCGGCGGGTTCATCGGCTCGCACATCGTCGACCGGCTGTGTGCGCAAGGACACCGCGTCATGGTGGTGGACGACTTCTCCACCGGCGATCGGGCGAATCTCGCCGAGAGCGAGGCCCGCTGGCCCGAGTTGAGCGTTCTCACGGCCGACGTGGTCAACGAGTCCACCGCGGCCGCGGTGGAGGGCTTCGCGCCCGAGGTGATGCTGCTGCTGGCCGCGCAGTTCAGCGTGAAGGTGTCGATGCGGGACCCTCTGCTGGACGCCCAGGTCAATGTCATCGGCCTGGTGCGGATGCTCGAAGCGGCGCGGCGCAGCCGGAGCCGCAAGGTCGTGTTCGCCTCCAGCGGCGGGACGATCTACGGGCCCGCCGGTGAGGACGGGGTGCCCATCACGGAGTCCACGGGCCGGGTGCCCAGTTCCTTCTACGGGCTGACCAAGTCCGTCGCCGTCGACTATCTGCGCCTCTACCACGAGACCTACGGCCTGGACTACGTCGCGCTCGCCCTCGGCAATGTCTTCGGCCCCCGCCAAACTCCCTTCGGTGAGGCCGGAGTCGTGTCCATCTTCGCGCAGCGCATGCTGTCCGGGCAGACCTGTGTCATCAACGGGGACGGGCTGCAGACGCGCGACTACGTGCACGTGAGCGATGTGGCCGACGCGTTCGTGCGGGCCATGGACCAGGGCCACGGGCTGATCAACATCGGGAAGGGCCGGGAGAGCTCGGTCCTGGACATCCATGCGGCGGTCGAGAAGCGGATCGGCCGTTCGCTGCCGCCCCGCTTCGGACCGCCGCTGGCGGGGGAGGTGCGCAGGGGGTGCCTGGATCCCGCCCGCGCCCAGGCCCAACTGGGCTGGACCGCCGGGACGACGCTGGAGGACGGGGTCGACTCCGTCGTGTCCTGGCTGACCTCCCGCCCCTCGCCGACGCAGGCTTCCACCGAGGCGGGGCAGGCGGGATGAGGCTGGCGGGGATGATCCTGGCAGCCGGCCGCGGCAGCCGGATGGGAGCACTCACCGCCCGGACGCCCAAGCCGCTCCTGCCCCTGGCGGGCAGGCCGCTGCTGGGACACCTGCTGGACCGGTGTGCCGAGACCGACGTCACGGACCTCTACCTCAATCTGCACTATCAGGCCGAGCAGGTCCTTCGCTTCCTCGACGGCACCACGGCGAAGGTGCCCGTCCACGCCCGGACCGAGCCCCGCCTCACCGGGCCCGCCGGAGCGCTGCGGCTGTTCCACGAGGAGCTGGCCGCCTTCGACGCCGTGCTCGTCACGTCCTGCGACGTCATCATGGGCGAGCCGCTCCAGCGGCTCGTCGATGCGCACACGCGCGGAGGACACGCCCTGACGTTCGCCTGTACGCGGATCCGGCAGGCACGCCGCTACGGAGTGCTGGACATCGACCCCGGTGGTCGGATCCGCGGCTCACGGGAGAAACCCGACGTCCCCGACGACGAGACGCACTGGATCAGCGCCGGGGCCTACTGCCTCGACCCCCGCATCATCGAGCACATCCCCGAAGGCGTCGTCTACGACTACGCCAGCGAGCTCGCCCCTGCGCTGATGGCCGCCGGCGAACCCGTCGGGGCGCACAGGCTCACCGGCTACTGGCGGGACGTGGGCACTCCCGATTCACTGCGCGAGGCCGGCGAGGACGCCGGTCGTGGGCTGATTCCCTGGCTCACCGAAGGGGTGGAGCGATGAAGGTCCTGATGCTGACCTCCAGTTACGAACCCCTGCACGGCGGGGCCGAGACCTATGCGCGGCTGCTGTGCGAGGGGCTCGTGGCCGACGGCCACGAGGTCGTCATCGCGACCGACGGGTCATGGCTGGACGACCTGCCCGGGGAGCGCGAGGAGATCGCGGGGCGGGTCCTGCGGCTGCGCGACTTCGCGGGCCGTCTGGACGCGCGGGACAAGGTGAAATGGCGACAGATGCAGTACTCCGTCCTCGACGAACTGGGGACCGTGCTCCAGGGCGAGAGCTTCGACGTCGTCCACGCCAACAGCCATGAGGCGCTCATCCTGGCGAGCATCGTGGCGCTCGAAACGGACGCCGCACTGGTGTGCTCGCTGCACGAGCAGAGCCCCGACCTGGAGCGGTTCGGCCGTGGCCGGTGCCGCCTGTCGTTCCAGATCCTCCCCGTCGACATGTATTTCGCCCCCAGCCGTTTCTTCGCCGAGCGCGCTGCCCGCTTCGGCGCCCCCGACGACCGCGTCAGACTCGTCCACAACGGCGTTCCCGACGCGCCACCGGACCACGTGGCCCGGCACCTGCGCTCCGCACTGCGCACGGAACTCGGCGTCTCCCCCGACCAACGGCTGATCGTCCTCCCGGGCCGGGTGTCCGCCCGCAAGGCCCAGCTCGACCTGGCCGCGGCACTGCCCCTGGTCGCGGCGGAGCTGCCCGAGGTGCGGGTGCTCCTGTCGGGGAGGGTCTCGGACTACGCGTACGAGAAGAGCGTGTGGGACCGGCTCGAACGCGACGGTGTGACGGAACTGGTCGCTCTCCGCCAGGACTTCGGCGCCGAGGCGATGCCTGCCGTCTACGCCGCGGCGGATCTGGTGGTCCAGCCCTCCCTGGCGGAAGGGCTTCCGTTCAGCGTGGTCGAGGCGATGCGCGCCGGCAAGCCCGTCGTCGGCACCCGTGTCATCGGCATCAGCGACGTCATCACCGATGGCGTCGACGGCCTGCTCGTGCCGGCGACCGACCCGCCCGCACTGGCCGAAGGGATACTGCGGGTGCTCAAGAACGAGTCGTTGGCCGCCGAGCTGGCGGCCAACGCGTACACCACGGCGGAACGAGAGTTCAGCAGCCGGAAGATGGTCGCGGACACCCTGGACGGCTACCGGGTGGCCATGGCGCGTCGTCGGCGGTCGGCGTCCCTGGCCGGGTCGTCGTGAAGCCCGCCCCCACCGGGAGGGCGGCACGCCGCCCGCAGCCCCGGCCCACCCGGTCAGTCCACGCTCGACGCCCGACCTCGTGAAGGGGTGACCGTGTCCGACTACGCGCGGCTGGTCAAGGCCTACGACATCCGCGGGGAAGTCCCCGCCGAACTGAACGGTGAGGTCGCGGAACGCATCGGCGGCTTGTTCATACGGTTCACCGCCGCCCCGCGGGTGGTGGTGGCCAGGGACATGCGCCCCTCCTCCGCCATGCTCGCGCGGGCGTTCAGCGACGGCGCCCGCCGGGCCGGTGCCGACGTCATCGACGCCGGGCTCGGCTCCACCGACTACCTCTACTACGCCAGCGGATCGCTCGGACTTCCCGGCGCCATGATCACCGCCAGCCACAACCCCGCGAAGGACAACGGCATCAAGCTGTGCCTGAAGGGCGCGGCCCCCCTGGGGGAGAACACCGGCCTCGGCCGGATCCGCGACTGGCTCGTGGCGGGGGAATCCGCCGGACCGGCCGCGTCCCGCGGCACCCGGACGGAGAAACCGCTCCTCAAGGAGTACGCGGCACACCTGCGTCAGCTCGTCGATCTCACCGGGATCCGTCCCCTCAAGGTCGTCGCCGACGCGGGCAACGGCATGGCCGGCCTGACCGCCCCGGAGGTCTTCGCGGGCCTGCCCGTCGACCTCGTCCCGCTCTACTTCGAACTCGACGGCACGTTTCCCCACCACGAGGCCAACCCCATCGACCCCAGGAACCTCGTCGACCTCCAGGCCGAGGTCCGCAGGCAGGGCGCCGACCTCGGGCTCGCCTTCGACGGTGACGCCGACCGCTGCTTCTTCGTCGACGAAGGCGGTCGGCCGATCTCACCGTCCGCCGTCATCAGCCTGATCGCAGGCCGGGAGCTGGCACGGCACCCCGGCTCGGCCATCGTGTACAACCTGATCACCGCGGAGGCCACCGTGCGGAGCATCCGCCGCCGCGGCGGACGCCCTTTCCGCTCCCGCGTGGGGCACTCCCACGTCAAGGCGCTGATGGCAGAGCACGACGCGGTGTTCGGCGGAGAGCACTCCGGGCACTACTTCTTCAGGGACTTCTGGCGCGCCGACAGCGGCATGCTCGCCGCGCTCCACATGTTGGCCGCCCTCGGTGAACAGGACCGGCCGCTGTCCGCCGTGATCGCCGCGCACAGTCACTTCGCCCTGTCCGGTGAACTCAACTGTGTCGTCGATGACGTTGCGGCCACGATCCGGGACGTGGAGGAGCGCTATCGACACCGGGCCGGGGCGAGCACGGACCGGCTCGACGGTCTGATGGTCGCCCTGCCGGGCGGAAGTCGGTTCAACCTGCGCCCCTCGAACACCGAACCGGTCCTTCGGGTCAACGTGGAGGCGGACGACCAGGAGACCATGGAGCGCCTTCGGGACGAGGTCCTCGCGTTGATCCGGTCCTGACGCCGACGTCGTCACGTTACTGTGTGTGTGGGGGTGCCTGACGGTGCGTCGAGGCGTGGTGGCGACCTGATCCAGCCTCGGCCCACCCCTGCCTACGGCACTTCGAAGAAGGGCATCCCATGGGCTTGGCCCCCTCCTGCGACCAGGTCGTCATCGGCGCCGGAACAGCCGGCTCCCTCCTGTCCGCACGCCTGAACCGGAGCCCCGACCGCTCGGTGCCGATCCTGGAGCCGGCCGTCGACGAAGGCGCGGGGGTGTCGCGATGACGGCGCCCGTCCCCCCGGGCACCGCGCGGCTGTTGACCGTGTGCGTCGCCTCCGTCGGGGGGCTGCTGTTCGGCTACGGAATCGGTGTGATCGCCGGAGTCCTGCGGCTGGTCGCCGAGACCTTCGCCCTGTCGTCGTGGCAGCAGGGGGCGGTCGTCTCGGCCGCCCTCCTCGGCGCGGCGCTCACCGCTCTCACCAGCGGGCGGCCGGCCGACAGGTTCGGACGCCGGCCGGTCATCGGCGCCGCCGCAGCCGTGTACGCCCTCGGAACGGCGGTTTCGGCGGCGGCCTCGGACTCCACCGCGCTCCTCGCCGGGCGGTTCCTCGTCGGACTCGCCCTGGGCGCCACCTCGTTCGCCGTCCCGCTGTACATCTCCGAGATCTCTCCGCCCGCCCAGCGCGGCGCGCTCGTCACACTGAACCAGCTCATGATCACGGTCGGGCTCCTGCTGTCCTACGTGGTGGCCTACCTCCTGGAACCCGCGGGGGCCTGGCGCTGGATGCTCGCTCTCGGGCTCCTGCCCGCGTGCGTGCTGCTGGCCGGCATGTGCCTGGTGCCCGAATCACCGGACTGGCTGCACACCAGGGGAGACGCCGCCCGGGCGGCGAGCGCCGCCCGGCGCCTGTCCCTGCCCGACCCGGGCGGCCCAGCCGACTCCCCCGGTGACCGCCCCGAGACGCACCCGGGCGCCCGGGTGCGGACCCACCAGCGCGCCTCCCCCGGTGTCCGCCCCGCGACGGCGACCGCCACCCGGCCCGCCGCCGGCCGCGCCGTGAGCCTCAGGCAGGCCTGCGCGCTGGCCGGTCCCCGCTGGGTGGCCCTGGGACTGGCGATCGCCGTCCTGGTCCATCTGACCGGTCTGAACACCGCGATCTACTACGTGCCGACCATCCTGGGGGGCAGTGGCGTGACCGCTGCCGGAGGCATCCTGGGAGCCGTCCTGGTGGGCTTGTGCAACGTGGCCGCCACCATCGTCACCATCGCCCTGCTCGACCGGGTCGGCCGCCGGAAGACGATGATCGGCGGGCTGCTGGTCATGGCGGTCGCGGCCGTCGGTATCGCGGTGGCGCAGCCGTTCGGGCTCACGGGGGCGCCGACCGCAGCACTGCTGTGCTTCTTCATCATGGCGGGAGCGGTGGGCCCTGCTGCCGTCTTCTGGGTCTACATCGCCGAGATCTACCCGGCAGGTGCCCGCGGAGTCCTGATGAGTCTGGCCACCGCGGCCCACTGGGCGACCGACTTCGTCGTGGCGACCACGTTCCTCCCCCTCGTGCAGGAGCTGTCGCTCGGCGGGGCGTTCGGTGTGTACGCGACGATCAGCGCGGCCTCCGCCCTGGCCCTGTCCCGCTGGATGCCCGAGACCCGTGGCCGGTTGCTGCTGTGAGTGCGCGTGCTGGTGATGTCGGGTGGGTGTCAGCAGGGCGGGGGTGGTGAGTGCCCGGGCCAGGGCCCCGTGGGCGGGGCCGTCCGCTCGCGCCCGGGCTGAGCTTCGCCCACCGGGACCGGACGATGCGCCAGACTTGCCGTCAGCCGAGCAATCTGCCGCGCGTCCCCGAAGGTAGGCATCATGACCCGCTACAGCGTCGACCCGAACCGGCACGAGCTCATCGCCACGTGGGGAACCGGCGAAGGCGACCTCGCCACCCGCATCACGGCCCTGCCGGCCGACGCGCCCACCGCCATGCTCCTGCGCCTGGCCGGCGCGCTGACCCGGCTGTCGGAGGCGGCCTGGCGGACCTACACCCACCCCGCCAGCGCCGCCGGCTCCCTGGACCCCGACACCGAGGGCTGGCGCCGTGAACAGGAACGCGACGGTTTCAGCGACGTCGCCGAGGCCGTGGCCGCACCGAACCTGCCCCACGGCGGCCTGCTCACCGTCTCCTACAGCCCCCTGCTGGAATCCGCCCACCAGGCCGGCCGCGCCCTGCACGCCCTCGGCGAACCCGAGTTGACGAAGGCCGTCCTCGCCGAGACCGTCACCGAACTCGCCGCCGTCGAGAGCGCCGAACTCGGCAGCCTCACCGGCCGCGCCCAGCAGGCCGTCCTGCTCAGCCGCGAGGACGCCTCCCCCGTCCAGGTCGCCGCCGCCGACCACCTGCTGGAGCAGAACCCCTTCGGCTCCGTCGCCCTCTTCTCCGACATCGACCCGACCGCCGCCGCCGTCGCGGCCGCGCACTGGCTCGCCGCCGCGGCCGAGGTCACCGCCGACGCCTCCGGCCACGACGCCACCGCCGTCCTCCTCGAAGCCGACGGCATCGAGAACCTCCCGCACGAGACCCCCACCCTCGTCCTCGAACTCCTCGACGTCGGCCACACCCCCCACGACGCCGTCACCGGCCTCGTCCGCCACGCACTCCACATCGCCGACGGCCTCCTCCCCGACCCCGCCGGCCTGCGCGAACAGCTCGAAGACCTCGACGAGGCCCTCGACGACTACGCCGACGACTACACCGACGACGAGGAGGCCGACCCGGAGGACACCGGTCTGCGCCTCACCCCCCTCGACCCCAAGCGCCCCGCCCGCGACCTCCTCGAAGACCTCCTCGCCGGCATCCACGGCTGCTGGCTCCTCCACACCGAGTACGACGACCTCGACGAAGCGCACCTCGACACCGGCGACGAGGACCCGGACGGCGAGGACCCGGACGGCGAACGGGCCGAACAGCAGCGGCACCGCAGCCGCGAAGGCTTCGCCCGCCTGGTCCGCGAAGCCGCCGCCCGCCACCGCGACCGGCTCCTCTGACCCCACCGCGCCACCCACGGGGAACGGCGAGCGACCGCCCGGCCACCGACCGCCCCCCACCGCCCTCCGACCGCCGGACATGCTCCGTGCCGTCCGGACGGCCCAGCACCGCTCGTCGTCCGGACGTGCAGAACAAAGCATGGAGAGCACGAACCGGGCGGCTGCGGGTCTGCATGTGTCCACCGACGGCCGGCCGGATGACCGGAGGGTTGTGCGTGATGCGTACGCTGTACACCAGCCAGGGCGGCGGCCCCCGGCTGCCGCGAAGGGTCGCCGCCCTCGCCGCGGCATCAGGAATGGTCGTACTCCTCGTGGCGTCGTGCTCATCCGGGGGTTCATCCGGGCCCGCGACGCCGACGAACGCGGCGGGGACGACGCTGTCGGAGGCACCCAACCCGTCGAGCTTCTCCGGGGAACCGCCCTCCGCCTTCGCTTCCGCGCTGGAGTCGGCCTCGGCCTCGGTGTCCGCACGCTCGGCCTCGGCGGCGGCTGCCGCCTCGGCGTTCGAGGCATCGGTGGACGCCCAGGCCGCGCAGAACCGGGCGAAGGCGGCCGAGGTGCTCAAGACCGTGGAGGGCCCCGGGAACGCCACCTCCGACGTCACCCTGACCGGCGTGCCGCGATCCACCACCGGCGGCCTCCACGCCGTCGTCGTGACCATCGTCAACGGCACCCGCGAGAGCGCGTCCTACGCGGTCCAGGTGGACTTCACCGATGCCTCGGGCCACGCCGTCGACACGGCGGTCGTCGGTGCCGAGAACGTGGCCCCGGGCGGGAAGGCCACGCCGATCGCCTTCAGCCGACAGCCGGCCGATCTGGCCCTGGTCCCGGTCGTGGTGAAGGCCCAGCGCTACTGAGCGCACCTCGACCGGACGACGCTCGACGACCCGCACCCCGGGCTCGGCTCCGAGGCGGTTCCGGTCGGTGACCGGCTCCGGCTCGAAAGCCTGCACCGGGGCGCGGGAAGTCAGCGGGAGGTCAGCGGGCGGTCAACGCCCCTGGAGGGACTTGACGTTGTCGCCGAAGGTCCAGCCCTTCGAGCCGTCCCAGTTGGCCGACCACGTCATGAGCCCCTTCAGCGCGCCGCCGAACGCGTTCCACGACTGGCTGACCAGGCCCGGGTCCAGGTAGCCACCACCCGCACCGGGCTGGGCCGGCAGGCCGGGCACCTGCTTGTCGTAGGGCACCTTGACGGTGGTGCCCTGGATGGTCAGGCCGTTGTTCAGGCACGTGGTCTGCACGGTGAAGCCCTGCACGGTACCGGCCTGGTAGGAGTCGCCGGAGCAGCCGTACATGCTGCCGTTGTAGTACTGCATGTTCAGCCACCACAGCTGCCCGTTGTCGGCGTACTTCTTGATGATCGGCAGGTAGGCGCCCCAGATCGACCCGTAGGTGACGCTTCCGCCGGTCACGTACGCGGTCTCGGGGGCCATCGTCAGGCCGAAGCCCGCGGGCATCTGGGCCAGCACGCCGTCGATGATGCGCACCAGGTTGGCCTGGGAGGCGGACAGCGTGCCGATGCTGCCGCTTCCGGACAGGCCGGTCTCGATGTCGATGTCGATTCCGTCGAAGTTGTACTTCTTGAGGATCGGGACGACGGTCGCCACGAACCGGTCGGCGACGGTGCTGGAGCTCAGGTCGATCCCTGCGGCGGCACCGCCGATCGACATCAGGATCGTCGCCCCGGCCGCCTTGGCCTGGCACATCTCGGCGGGGGTCGAGACCTTGACGTTGGCGTCCATGCCGTCCTGCCACAGGGCGGTGCCGTCCGAGAGGATCACCGGGAAGGCGGCGTTGATGACGTTGTAGCCGTGCGCGGCCATCCGGCTGTCCGTGATGGGGACCCAGCCCATGCCGGGGTGGACGCCGTTCGCGGCGCCGTCCCAGTTCTCCCAGTACCCCTGGAGGACCTTGCCCGACGGCCTGGGCTTCGTGGGGCAGGTGTCGCCCGACGGGGTGGTCGGCGGCGGAGTCGTGGGCGGCGGGGTAGTCGGCGGCGCAGTCGTGGGCGGCGGAGTCGTCGGCGGCGGAGTCGTCGGCGGCGCAGTGGTCGGCGGCGCAGTGGTCGGCGTGGGGCTGCTGCCGCCGGGGCCGGTGAGCGACACGTCGTCCGCGTAGTACGCGGGCTGCCCGTACCAGCCGTGCAGGTAGACCGTCACCGAGGTGGTGCTGGGCCCGGTGGTGAAGCCGACACTGAGCTGGCCGTACGACGAGTTGCCCGGTGTCCAGGTGGACGGGTCACTGGCGGCGCCGGTGCCGGTGGCGCCCAGGTAGACGTAGCTGCCCTGGACGTAGGCGCTCAGCGTGTACTGGGAGTTGGGCTGCACACTGACGGTCTGGGTGCACTGGGCGCTGTCTGGGCCGGTCGGCGTGGCCTTGAGCGCGGAAGCGCCGGAGTGGACCGGACTGGCGACGACCGCGCCGGAGCCGCTGGAGCAGGTCCAGTCGGAGAGTCCGTTCTCGAATCCGGGGTTGGCCACCAGGTTGGTGGTGGCGGCCCCGGCCGTGACGGAACCGGCCACGGCGACGCCGGCAGCGATGACGGCGGCGGCGCTCACCCCGGCGAGGGAGCGCCGCAGGACGGTCGGTCCGTGCTGGGCGCGGCTGGTCCGGTTCACCTGCGCTGCGCGTTCCACGGCCGCCCTCTGCGGGCGAGGAGCTCGGAACGGCTCGCTCCCGGCCTGGTCGCCTTCGAGGCGGCAAGGGTCCGGACTGGGGCGGAAGTCGCCCGACGGACGTGGAGGACGCGACCTTCGTCGGAACATGCTGTGCTCCCTTCCGGCCGGGCGTCATGGACATGACCGACGCGTGGGGGCGTGACGCCCGGCTGTGGATGAGGTGGGGACATGTGGGGCTGTGCCGGACCGGATCGTAGGAGGGGTGGCACGGCCCGTCAATAGGTCTGGACCAATAGCGAAGGGTGCGACTCGGTCGGGCGACGCCGGAACCCGGCGTCAGGCATTCGTCGACGTCCCGTCGGGGCGCGCCGCCTCGGGGCTCACCGGGCGCCAGGCGTCAACGCGGCGTTCGCGCCGCTCACCTGGGAGGGTGGATCGCCCCGCGTGTCCGTCGGTACGCCAACAGCCTGCTCCCCCGCGCTGCTACGAAGGTGCGCGGCTGCTCCGGTCGGGGCGGGTGTGCGCGGGGCCGATGCGGTGCGAGGCAGGAGCGGATGAAGGCTGACGACGAGGTCCGGACCGTTGCCGTCGCCGGGGTGGAGTTCGGGTGGGGCAGCTCCGGGAAGGTCAGTGCGGTGCTGTCCGCACTGCGGGGGCACCGGGGCGGGGGGTTGAGGTTCGTCGGGCTGGCTTCGGGGTTGGGGCGGCCGGTGCTGGCCGGTCAGCCGGTGGAGCGCTGGATCGACCTGCCGGACGGGGAGTTGGACGAGGCGGTCGCCGAGGCCGTCCGGGCGGAGCGGGTGCGGGCGGCGCTGGTGGTGCTGGACGGGCGGCTCGCGAAGGCGCTGCGTTCCTGCGGCGTGCCGGTGGTGTTCGTCGACAGCCTGCCGTTCCTGTGGACGGACGGGGACCGCGACGACCTGCCGCTGGACGCCGACGTCTACTGCGCCCAGCGGTGCGTCGAACTGCCGCCCGAGTGCGCCGGGGTGCTGGCGGACGTCCACCGGCTCCGCTGGGTGGACGCGGTGATCGCGAACGGCACGGCCACCGGACGTGCCACGCCGGCCCGTCCGCCCCGGCGGGCGCTGCTCAACCTGGGCGGGCTGCGAGCCCCGCACCTCACCGACTGGTCGGGCTATCCGCGGATCGTGCTGCCCGCCGCCCTGGAGGCGCTGACGGCGTACGGGGTCGACGAGGTGCACATCGCGGGCAACCTGCCGGCCGCGCTCACCGGGCGGCTGGTGGACGCCTGCTCGACGCCCGCCAGGACGACCGCCGGCGCACTGACCCACGAGGAGTTCCTCGACCGGCTCGGCACGTGCGACCTGCTGCTCACCTCGCCCGGGCTGACCACACTGCTGGAGGCGGGCCAGCTCGGGGTGCCGACGGTCTGCCTGCCGCCGCAGAACCTCAGCCAGATCTTCAACGGCCGCTTCCACAGCCGGGCGCTGGGCACCGACGTCCGCGTCGCCTGGCCCAAGACCGTCTTCACCGAGGAGGACGCGCTGACGCTGCGCTCCGACGGCGAGGGGCGTGCACTCGACCTGATCTACGGCGGGATCTCCCGCGCCGCCGAGCAGTACCGCCGTGAGACCGCAACGGCCGTCCGGCAGGCCCTCCTCGGCGTACTGCGCCGCCTGGAGGCGGACCCCGGCGTCGACTGGGGCGCACTGACCACCGCCGTCGGCACCGGGGGCGCGGCGCAGGTCGCCGACGCCCTGGTCGAACTCCTGGGGGCCGCCGCCCCCGTCCGTTGATCCCCCCGTCGAACCACGAGCCAGGAACGGTCCCGGGTGTCCTCCACCACGCGTACGCGCTCTCGCTACCTGTTCATCCGCATCCTCGAAGCCTGCAACGCCGACTGCTTCATGTGTGACTTCGCGCTCTCCCGCGACACCTTCCGCTTCCCGCTCGCCGACTTCGCCGACCTGCTGCCGAAGGCCCGCGCCGCCGGGGTGGACTACGTCCGGTTCACCGGCGGCGAGCCGCTGATGCACCCGGACGTCGTGGAGCTGGTGCGGTGCGGCGCGGCGGCCGGCATGAAGATGTCGATCATCACCAACGGATCGCTGCTCCCCAAGCTCGCACCGGAGTTGGCGGCGGCCGGGCTGGCCCAGGTGATCGTCAGCCTGGACGGCGCCTCGGCGGCCACCCACGACACCTACCGGCGCTCGCCCGGGATGTTCGACGGCGGGCTGCGCGGGCTGCGGCTCGCCGGGGAGCTGGGCGTGCTGCCGCGCGTCAACACCGTCGTCGGCCCGCACAACTACACCGAGATGCCGGAGCTCCAGCGGGTGTTGACCGAGGCCGGGGTCCAGCAGTGGGAGCTGTCGGCGCTCAAGCTGGACCGGACGATCCGCTACCCGGACCCGGACCACGTGCGCGCGGTCTGCGACCCGCTCTACGCGGCCGACCCGGACGCCGTGCTGATCCCGATGGGCAAGCGCTTCTACGGGGACACCCCGGAGGAGCAGGCCCGCTACTTCGAGGACTCGACCCCGCCCCGGGCCTCGCTGCCGCTCTGCCACGTCGCGGACGACGTGATCTACATCGACGGCAAGGGCGGCCGGATGCACGCCTGCAGCTGCATCCCGCACCGCGACGGCGCCGCCGGGCCGGGCGGCGCGCCGGTGCGCGAGAACGGGGTGCTGCTGCTGGACACGCCCGCCTTCCGGGCGCACGCGGACTACTTCCGCGAGCGCGGCCCGCAGGTGTGCGGCGGCTGCTCGACCACGGCGGCCGGGTACAGCGACGACGTCGCCCGGCTCGGGTCGGTGGCGCCGTGGCGGTACTGAACCCCCACGCCGGGCGGCAGCCGGCGCTGCTCCTGGCCTGCCGCGAAGGGCAGTTGGACTCGCTGCTGGCGCTGCGCCGGGTGGCCGCACACCTCGGCGACCTGCCCCGGACCGTGCTCACCTCCGAGGAGCCGCTGCCGCGCGCGGCGCTGGTCTGCGACGAGGGGGCCACCACCGCGCGGCTCACCGCGCTCGGCGTCCCGGTGCTGCACCTGGTCTCCGCGCCGGCCGCCGCCCCCGCTCCAGCCCCCGCCGCGCTCGTCCCCGTCTCCACCGACCGGCTGCTGTCCCGCGCGCACTGGCCCGGCTGGCTGGAGCACCGGGGCGGCGCACGGCCCACCGGGCTGCTCGCGCCCGCCCGGCTGGCCCGCGGCCGCAACCGCCGGGGGACACTGCTGCTGCTCTCGCTCTGGCAGGTGCCGCAGCCGGCGGCCGAGGCCTTCACCACCGACCGACTCCCGCTGCTCGCACGGGAGTCCGTCCGCCGCACCGGCTCCTGCACGGTGGTCTGCGACACCGCGACCGACCTGGTCCGCGCGGCCGTCTCCGGTCTGGCGGACGTGACGGCCGACCGCGCCGCCGACGTGGACGTGGACGCCCTGCACGCCCGCGCCGAACTGCTGATCGCCTCACCGACCCTGGCCGCCGTCGCGCTCGCCCAGGCCCGCCGGGCCCCGCTGGTCTTCCTCCCGCCGCTCGGCGCCGCCCAGCACGAGCTGGCCGAGCAGATCACCCGGCTCGTCCCGGTGCCGTCGGCGGCCGACCCCGCCGACCCGGCCGTCTGGCAGCCGCCGCCGGCGGACGCCCAGTGGGCCGCGACCGGCCCGGAGCTCGACGACCTGCGCGGCGCCCAGCACGTCGCCCGGACCGTCCGCCAACTGCTGCTCGCGCCGCTGTAAACGTCCCCCCACCTCGTACGGAGCCGCCATGTCCCCCGCCCCCACCGAACCAGGCCGGACCACCGAACCGAGCGAGAGCACCGAACCGAGCGAGAGCACCGAACCGGGCGGGACCACCGATCCGGGAGAGAGCACTGGGCCGGGTGGTGAGAGCGCTGGCCCGGCGGCCCGCGCCGGCGCCTCCGCCGCCGAGTGGGCCGACTGGCGCTGGCACATGCGCAAGCGCATCAACACCGCCGACAAGGCCCGGCAGTGGATCAACCTCACCGCCGACGAGGAGGAGGCCATCGTCGGGGTGGCCGGCCGCTACCGCTGGAGCGTCACCCCGTACTACGCCTCCCTCATGGACCCGGACGACCCGCTCTGCCCGGTCCGCCAGCAGGCCGTCCCGGCGGCCCAGGAGCTGGTGGAGTTCCCGGGCGCCGAGGTCGACCCGGTCGGGGACACCCTCTACCGCCGGACCAACCGGGTGGTGCACAAGTACCCGGACCGGGTGATCATGCTGATCACCGAGACCTGCCCGGTCTACTGCCGGCACTGCACCCGCAAGTTCCACACCACCGACCTCCAGGGCAGCTACTTCCGGGACGACGAGGGCGGCGCCTACGACGAGGACTTCCGCTACATCGCCGAACACCCGGAGATCCGGGACGTGCTGCTCACCGGCGGCGACCCGCTCTCCTACCAGGACGGCCGGCTGGAGGAGATCGTCGCCGGGCTCCGGGCGATCCCCAGCGTCGAGATCATCCGGATCGGCTCGCGCTTCCCCGTCCTGCTGCCGCAGCGGATCACCGACGACCTGTGCGCGATGCTCGCCCGCTACCACCCGGTGTGGCTGAACACCCACTTCAACCACCCCAAGGAGATCACCCCCGAGGCCGCCGCCGCGGTGGACCGCCTGCTGCGGCACGGCATCCCGGTCGGCAACCAGACCGTGCTGCTGCGCGGGATCAACGACGACGTGCCCACCATGCGCCGGCTGATGACCGAGCTGCTGCGGATCCGGGTGCGCCCGTACTACCTGTACCACTGCGACAACGTCACCGGGGTCGCCCACTTCATGACCTCCGTCGAGAAGGGCTGGGAGATCATGGAGGGCCTCCAGGGCCACATCACCGGCTTCGCCGTGCCGCAGTACGTCCTGACCACGAAGATCGGCAAGATCCCGGTCACCCGCCCCTCCTTCACCGAGACGCCCGACGGCGGCCTGCTGCTGCGCAACTTCCGCGACCAGCAGCTCCTCGTCGACGGCACCACGCACCCGATCACGGAGTCCGACGCCCGATGACCCTGCACCAACGCCAAGGCCAGCGCTTCCTCCCGTACGGCGCCAACTACCTCGACTGGTCGGACATGGCGGAGCTGAAGGAGGTGATCGACCACCAGGTGCTGTTCCGCTACCAGACCGAGCAGGAGAGCATGGCCTCCCGGCTGGAACGCCTGGTCGGCGAGCGGCTGGGCGCCGGCCACACCCTGGCCGTGCACAACTGCACCGAGGCGCTGCGGTTGGCACTGATCTCCACCCGGCCCTCCATCGGCGACCTGGTGTACGTTCCCGCCGTCACCTTCGTGGCGGTGGCGGGCGCGGTGCTGTCCTGCGGCCTGATCCCGGTGCTGGTGGACGCGGACGAGTCGCTCGGCATGGACCCGACCCTGCTGCCGGCGGACGCCCGGCGGGTGATCACGGCGCACATGGAGGGCTCGGTGGCCGCCCTACCCCAGGGCGTGCCGTACGTGATCGAGGACTGTGCGCAGACCCTCGGCGGGCGCTTCCCGGACGGCCGCCAGGTCGGCACGGCCGGCTACGCGGGGGTGTTCAGCTTCCACCACAACAAGGTGCTCACCTCCGGCGAGGGCGGGCTGGTGGTGACCGACGACGAGCAGGCCTGGTCGGCGATGCGCTGCTACCACGACCACGGTTCGGCCCGCGTCCCCGGCCACTACCCGACCTGGAACCAGGACGCCCACTACGGCGAGAACTTCGTCACCAGCGAGGAGGTCGCGGCCGTCCAGTGCCAGCAGTTCCGCCACCTCGACGAGGTGCTGGCCGGGCTGGAGCGGATGTACGGCCTCGCGATGGCCGACCTGCCGGACCGCCCCGACCTCCGGGCGCTCCCGCGCGCCGAGGGCGACGTCAAGGTGAGCCTGCGCTTCCGCTGCGAGTCGCGCGAACTGCGCGACGCCGCCGTGGCGGCCCTCACCGCCGAGGGCATCGCCAACTGGACGCTCGGCAAGTACCTGCTGCCCGAGCACCCGGTGCTGACCGGCCGCCGCTCGCTGTACGCCGACGGCTTCCCGTGGAACCACGCCCCCGAGGGGCCGCTCGCGCTCAGCCGCGACGGCTTCGCCCGCACCCGCGACCTGCTGGACCGCACGCTCTGCGTACCGCTCTCGCCCGAACTTCCGCAGGAGCAGCAGGCGTTCGCGGTCAAGGCGATCCGGCGCGTGCTGGAGGCGGTGTGAGCCCGCCCGAGCCCGTCCTGCTGATGGTGGACGACCGCGCCTCCTCCTTCGCCCGCCACGCGGCCCGCACGCTCCCCGACCACCTCGTCCTGCTGCGCTTCGACGAGCTGCGCGCCGACCTCTCCCCGGACCACCTGCGCGACACCGCGCACCTGCCCGCCTTCTGGGTGCGGGCCGGGGCGCCGCTGGAGCAGGAGGCCGAGCGCTACCGGCAGTGGGCGGCCGGGCTCCCCGTCGCGCCGAGCCGGTTCTGCAACCCGTCCGAGCCCCGGCAGGCCCTCGCCCAGCGGTTCGCGGCGCTGGCCGGGCTGCCGCACCTGACCGGGCAGCAGGTCTCCTGGGTGCGCGACAAGGCCGCGATGAAGCGGCGCTTCCGCGAACTCGGGCTGCGCACGGCCGAGTTCACCGAGGTGCGGGAGACCGGCGAGGTGACGCGGTTCGCCGCCGAGCACGGCTGGCCGCTGGTGCTCAAGCCGGTGGACTCCTTCGCCTGCGTGGACACCCACCGGCTGGACGGCCCCGAGGCGCTCGCCGCCGTCGACCTGACCGCCCGGGACTGGATGGTCGAGCAGTTCCTCGGCGGCGTCGAGTGGGAGGTGTGCGCGATCATCCACCGGGGCGAGGTGCTGGACGCCTGGCCGAGCGCGATGCCGTGCCGCCCGCTGGACATCGTGGACGGCGCGATGAACGCCAACATCAGCGTCGGCACCGACGAGGCCCCGCCGGTCGACCTGCGCGCGCTGGTGCAGCGGATCGTCACCGGCATGGGCGTCGACCACGGGTACGCCCACCTGGAGTTCTTCCTGATCGACGGCGAGCCGTACGCCGGGGAGATCGGGCTGCGGCTGGCCGGCTGCGAGATCCCGGCCAACCACGGGCACGCGTACGGCTTCGACGTCTTCGGCGCCACTCTGGACGTCTACCGGGGGCGGCAGCCCGATCTGAGATACCGTCAACGACGGTGTGCGGGCGACCTGTTGCTGCCGCTACCGGGGTCGGGAACGGTCCGCCGGATCACCCCGGTGGAGGAGCTGCTGCGGGCTCCCGGGGTGGTCGACGCGGTGCTCAAGGTCGGCGTCGGCGACGAAGTGTCGGCCCGGCGCGCCTCGCACAACGCCTCGGGGTACGTCCATGTGGTGGGAGCCTCGATCGAGGAGGTGGAGCGGCGGATGCGGGCGGTCCTCGGCGCCTTCGTCATCGAGCTGGCGCCCGCCCCCGCCCTGGAGGGCGGCCGGTGAGCGACACCCTGCCCCGCGACGCCTCCCCGCCGCCCGACACGCCGCCGTCGGCCGACGCCCCGGCGGCCCCGGACACCCTGGCGCACCGCGTCCGCTCGCTGCTGCGCCGCCCGCACGTGCGCGCCGTCGCCGGCTGGAGCGTGGTCTCCCGGCTGCCGGTCTACCTGATGTCGCTGGCCACCGTCCTGGTGGTGCGCGAACAGGGCGGCAGCTTCGCGCAGGCCGGACTGACCAGCGCGCTGTACACGGCCGGGATGGCCGCCGGCGGACCGCTGGTCGCCCGGCGGCTCGACCGCGCCGGGCGCCGACCGGTGCTGCTCGCCACCGGCCTGCTCTACCCGGCGGCGCTCGCCGCCCTGGCCTGGGCCACCCGGCCCGGCAGCTGGGCCCAGCTGACCGCCGCCGCCCTGGCCGGGATCGCGCTGCCGCCCGCCAACGCCTGCATGCGCTCGCTGTGGGCGCGGCTGCCGCTGAGCGACACCGAGCGCGACACCGCCTACCTCTGGGAGGCGGTGCTCACCGAGGTCCTGGTGATCGGGGCGCCGCTGATGCTGGCCGGGCTGATGCTGGCCGGTTCGGCCGCGCTGGCGCTGACCACGGTCGCGGCGGTCGGCGGCGCGGGCGCGCTGGGGCTGGCCCTGGTCCGGCTGCCGGCCGGCACCGACCCCCGGCCCGCCGACCCGGCCGGGCCGCGCGACCTGCCGGGGCCGCTGCGCAACCCGGCCATGCTGGCGCTGACCGGCATCATGGCGGCCTGCGCGGTGCCGATCGGGCTGCTCACGCTCGCCATCCCGGCCTTCGTCGCCGCGCACGGCTCCCCCGGCGGCACCGGCGCGGTCTACGCCTGCTGGGGCGTGGGCAGCGCACTGGGCGCCGTCTGGCTCGGGCGCTCGCAGTGCGCCGTCCCGGCCGCCGTGCGCTTCCCGCGCCTGGTCCTGGCGTACGCGCTGGGGACGGGGCTGACGCTGGCGGCCACCTCCCAGCCGCTGCTCGGGCTGGCGCTGGCGATCGGCGGCGCTCCGATCGCGCTGGTGTCCGCCGTCGAGATGACCCTGGTCGGCTCGGTGGCGGACGGCCGCTCGCTGGCGGAGGCGTTCACCTGGGCCTCACTGGCCACCGTGCTGGGGGACGCGGTCGGCCAGCAGGCCGGCGGCCTGCTGGTGGAGCCGCTCGGCCCGCGCGGGGTCTTCGCCGTGGCCTTCGCCACCGCGCTGGCCGCCGCCGCCCTGGCCTTCGCCTGCCGCCCGTTGCTCGACCGCGACCGCTCCGCCGCCGGGGAGGGCGCGGCGTGACCGGCTCCCGGCGCCGCCCGGCGGCCGTTCGCTCCCACCCCTCCCGCCCGCCCTTCCCCTCCTTCCCACGAGGTCATCGACGATGAAGCCCGCAGGCCCGCTCTTCCGGCCGGTCAAGTTCGCCCAACTACCCGCCACCGTCAAGGAGTTCCTGGACGCGCCGGACGCGGTCGCGGTGCCCGTCCCGGTCGAGGGCCGGGACGACCTGGCGCAGAGCACGGAACTCGCCGCCCGCCTCTACACCGCCCTCGACCGGCCCCGGCCGCTGGACCTGGGCGTCGTCCTCGGCGAGGACCAGCTCCCGGACGGCGTCGCCGACCTGGCCCGGCCGCTGGCCCGGACCTGGCTGCGCGAGGAGCAACTCGCCGACGCCCCGGCCTTCCTGCGCGACCACCCGGGCGGCCTGCTGCTGATCGGCTGCTACGACCGGCTCACCCTCGACCCGGTCCGCTCCCTGCTGCTGGCCACCTACCGCAGCCGCACCCACGCCCTCACCCTGCTGAGCGGCCGGGACGCCGCCTCGCTCGCCTGGAACATCGCCAAGCAGTACGCCCGCCCGAACACCGGGATCGACGCCCTCGGTCTGTTCACCGACACCGACCGGCCGCCGCACCTGCCCGGCGTCCAGGTCTTCGACGACCGGGACTTCGAGCGCGTCGACATCCAGTCCGCGATCCTCGGCACCCGCTGGCGCAAGGTCGCCTTCCAGGGCCACGGCAAGGACGACAGCGTCAACCTGGGCGAGTTCACCATCTGCGGCCTCAACCCGGTCGTCCCGTCCCGCCCAGGGCTGCTCGGCCCGCGCTGCGCCTACGGACTGCCCTGCTACAAGCCGGAGGACAAGCTCGTCCCGCTGCACCGGGTGACCGCCGTCGAGGTGGTGCTCAGCGCCTGCAACAGCGGGCCGCTGGCCGACCTCGCCCTGTACGACCCCAAGTACCAGCTGCTGCTCAACGCGCTGGACGGGCCCGCCCGCACCGTCGTCGCCGCCGTCTCGGTGCACGACTCCGACCGGCCGGAGAACGTCGCCTGGATGCGCTCGGCCCTCACCGGCGCCGACTCCGTCGACACCCTCAACGCCAGCCTGGCCGGCTCGCACCCGTACCCGGCCTTCCTGCGCTTCGGCCTGCCCGACACCCCGCACCCCGCGCCCGAGCCGGCCGACCACCGGCCCGACCCACTGGTGCTCACCGTCGGCCGCCGGCTGAACGCCCTGCTCGGCTCCGAACTCCTGCCGCACAACCACGGGTTGCGCCCCCGACTGACCAAGCTGGCCCGCAAGGTGGACCTCTGGGTGGCCCGGCCCACCCACCTGGCCGACCAGTCCGCCGACGAGATCCACACCTCGCTCACCGCCGACCTGCAGTCGCTCGACCACGTGATCGCCGGGCAGGTCGCGGCGAACCCCGAGGACGAGCTGATGAACTACCCGGCGCACTTCGGCGACCGCAGCTCGCTCGACCCCGAGGTCCGCGAGGTCACCTGCCACTGCGGCCGCCCCGCCCAGGAGTTCACCCGGCGCGGCCTGCTCCCGCACGTCCTGGACACCGCCTGCGCGGTCTGCATGCGCTGCGGCGACGTCACCTTCCGGCTGCCGGAGGCGCCCGCGCTGCTCGCGTACAGCGCCGACGAGGTCGAACAGGGCGGCGTCCTGGAGGTGCGCGCCGTCCTCGACGCCGCCCGCACAGGACCCGTCCGGCTCGGCCTGTTCGTGCCGACCTACCTGCGCGAGGACACCCGGGTCGAACCGGAGCTGGTCAAGGTGCGGGCCACCGGCGGGCAGCCGCAGGACGTCGGGTTCCGCGTCCGCTTCGACCCGGCCACCGCCCCGCAGGCGTACTACTTCACCGTCTTCGCCGTGCAGGACCTCGCCGTCTCCACCGCCCGGCGCCACTTCGGCGTCCTGCCCCGCTGACCGCCACGGCCCGCCACGGCCCGCCACGAGACCGATCCCCCGTCACGAAACCCGTCCCGCGTCACGAACCCCACTCCCGTCACGAACCCCGTCCCCATCACGAGACGCCCCCCCACACCACGAGAGAGACGACAGCCATGACGACGCCCGCCACCAAGCCCGACATCCAACTCATCGAGCAGGACGGCGAGGTGACCCTCAGCATCGGCGGCGAACAGGCCATGCAGGCCTGGGAGCGCGACCTGATGTGGGCCAGCGCCGACCTGCTCTGCGAGTACGGCCGGGACTTCTACGAGGTCGGGCTCGGCCTCGGCCTGTCCGCCCTGCGGATCGCCCGCAACCCGGCCACCCGCAGCCACACCGTCCTCGAACTCTTCGACGAGGTCGAGGAGTTGTTCCGCGCCAAGCACCCGGACCTGCCCGCCAACCTGGCCGTCGAACGCGGCGACTTCTTCCGGCGGATCTTCGAACTGCCCTCGGAGAGCATCGACGGCATGTTCTTCGACCCGGCCCTGGACATGGAGGTGTGGACCGACGCCGAGCTGTGGGCCAGGACCATGCCCGAGGTCGTCCGGGTGCTGCGCCCGGGCGGCGTGTTCATCCCCTTCTTCAGCACCAAGCCGGAGCTGCGCTGGCAGTACACGCCGCACTTCCGCTCCATCCGGGTCGAACGCCACCCGTACACGGCCTACGACACCACCGAGTACACCTTCGGCACCAGCGGCGACGCCTACATCCAGTGCTTCCTCAAGGACTGACCGCCATGACCACCCACACCAGCGCCCCGCCCCGGTCCATCTTCCTGGCCGGGCCGTTCATCCAGCTCCTCGACCCCGCCACCGGCCGGATGCCGGACGGCGCCCGGGCGCCGTTCGACCTCCTGATCAAGCACTTCGAGGCCCAGGGCGTCGCCGTGCACAACGCCCACCGCCGGGAGGCGTGGGGGGCCGAACTGATGCGGCCCGAGCAGTGCACCAAGCTCGACCAGGACGAGATCCGCAAGGCCGAACTGTTCGTCGCCCTGCCCGGGTTCCCGCCCTCCCCCGGCACCCACATCGAGATCGGCTGGGCGAGCGCCTTCGGCAAGCCGATCGTGCTGCTGCTGGAACGCGGCCGGGAGTACACCTTCCTGGTCCAGGGCCTGCACACGGTGGCGACCGTCGAACAGGTCGTCTACACCGACCTCGCCACCACGCTGCCCGCCGTCGACCGGGCGGTCGAACGGGTGCTGAGCCGGCACCGGGAGACCGCTCCCGGGCGCTGACGCCGGGAGACCGTCCCGGGCACCGACACCCGGGTCTCAACCCCCGACCCCCGACCGGCGACCCGGCGACCCGCGACCGGCGACCGGCGACCGGCGACCGGCAGCCGACAGCCGACAGCCGACAGCCGCCGACAGGAGCACGACCGATGCGACGAACCCCCATCCTGCTCGCCGCCCTCACCGTCCTCCTGTCGGCGGCCGCGGCCCCGCCACCGCGGCCCGGGCCCGACCCGGCCCGCACCCCGGCACACCCCGCCTACGCCGTCACCCTGCGCAGCGACGCCACCGGCGGCAGTTGGCGGGGCCACGAGCGGATCGCCTTCACCAACACCTCACCGGAGCCGCTGCGCGAGGTGTACCTGCGGCTCTGGGACAACTCCCGCGGCGGCTGCGCGGCCCCGCAGGTCCGGGTGTCCGGCCTGCCGGGCGACTACTCGGTCGGCTGCACCGCGCTGCGCGTCACCCTGCCCCGTCCGCTGCGCCGAGGTGCGTCCGGCGCGGTCGAGTTCGACCTCGCCATCGACGCCCCGGACACCGCCGCCACCGCCGACCGGTTCGGACGCGACGGCGCCTTCAGCTTCCTCGGCAACGCCCTGCCGGTGCTCGCCGTCCGGGACGGGGCCGGCTGGCACCTCGACCCGTACACCGGCAACGGCGAGTCCTTCTACGCCCTGGCCGCCGACTTCGCCGTCACCCTGGACCACCCCGCCGACCTGCTGGTCCCCGCCACCGGCAGCGCCGTCGACACCCCCGGCTCCGCGGGCCGGACCGTCACCCGGGCGGCCGCCCGCCAGGTCCGCGACTTCGCCTGGGCGGCCGGCCCGTTCACCCGGATCTCCGGCCGCTCCGCCGACGGCGTCCGGATCGGCGTCTACGCGGCCGCCGACGTCACCGCCGAGGACGCCCGCCGGATGCTCGACCTCGCCCTCACCACCATCGACGCGCACTCCGCCCGCTACGGTCGCTACCCGTACGGCGAGTTGGCCGTCGTCCTGGACAACGCCTTCTGGTTCAGCGGCATGGAGTACCCGGCCTTCGTCCTCGACCGGGTCAAACCCAGCGCGCTCGTCCACGAGTTGGCGCACCAGTGGTGGTACGGCATCGTCGGCGACGACCAGTACCGCTCCCCCTGGCTGGACGAGTCCTTCAGCGAGTACGCCACCGACCTCGCCCTCGGCCGCACCGGCGAGGGCTGCACCACCGCCACCCCCTGGGCGTCCGACGCCGAACGCCTCACCAACCCGATGAGCTACTGGGACGCCCACCCCACCCGCTACGAGGCCGTCGTCTACGACCACGGCGCCTGCGCCCTGCACGAACTGCGCCGCCTGCTCGGCCCCGACACGATGTCCACCCTGCTGCACGACTACGCCCGCGCCCACTGGTACGGCGTCTCCACCACCGCCGCCTTCACCTCCGCCGCCCAGGCCGCCACCGGCACCGACCTCACCCCGTTCTGGCGCGAACACCGCATCGACGGCTGACGGCACGCCGTGCGGTCCGGGATCCACACCGGGCGCAACACGCCTGCCGCGCCTTGACCTTCACACCGGCGTGAAGCCCGATGATGCTGCCATGACCTCCACCACCGCCTTCGACCCGTACGCGCTCCTCGCGGAGAGCCGGCTCGGGATCCTCGCCACGATCAAGGCCGACGGCCGCCCCCAGCTCTCACCCGTCATGCCCTTCTACGACCCCGAGGCGAACGCCATCCTCATCTCCACCCGGGAGGGCCTGGCGAAGACCGCCAACCTGCGCCGGGACGCCCGGGTCAGTCTGGAGGTGACCGGGCCGGACGGCCGGTCCTGGGCCACCGCCGAGGGCGTCGCCATCCTGACCGGCCCGGGCCCGGACCCCGACGGCGCCGAGGTCGAGGCGCTGGTGGCCTACTACCGCCGGGCCGCCGGGGAGCACCCCGACTGGGCGGAGTACCGCGCGGCGATGGTCTCCGACCGCCGCGTGCTCATCACCATCCCGGTCGACCACGTCTACGGCGCCCGCATCTGATCCGACCGCCCCCGGACGCGCCGTGCCACCCGCCGGCCCCGCCCGGCCACCGGGAGGCGGGGACGGGCCCGGGTGGCGGCCCGTCAGCGCAGGGTCGCGGTGACGACCGTCGCGTCCAGGTCCTCGCACCAGGTGTCGGCGGCGTCGAGGCCGGCCGCGCGGGCGACGGCCAGGGCCGTCGGCGTCTGCCGCTCGCTGGTCTCGAACAGCAGCGCACCGCCCGGGGCCAGCCAGTGCGGCGCCTCGGCGGCCACCCGGCGCAGCACGTCCAGGCCGTCGGCGCCGCCGTCCAGCGCCGGCCGGGCCTCGTGCAGCCGGGCCTCCGGCGGCAGCAGCGCGATGTCCGCACTGGGGACGTACGGGACGTTGGCGAGCAGCACGTCGATCCGGCCGCGCAGGGCGGCGGGCAGCGCGACGAACAGGTCGCCCTCGAAGACCGGAGCCCCGGGCCCGGCGAGGTTGCGGCGGGCGCAGCGGACGGCGACCGGGTCGACGTCGGCCGCGTAGAGCTCGACCGGGTGCGCGGCTGCGGCCGCCACGGCGGCGCCGAGGGCGCCGCTGCCGCAGCAGAGGTCGACGACCACGGCGCCCGGGCCGGTGAGCGCGGTGGCCGTGGCGGCCAGGAACTCGCTGCGGCGGCGCGGGACGAACACGCCCGGGTCGACGGCGATCCGCAGCCCGGCGAACTCGGCCCAGCCGACGACGTGTTCCAGCGGCCGGCCCTCGGCCCGGGCGCGGACCATCACGGCCAGGTCGGCCGGTGTGGCGGCGGCGGAGAGCAGGACCCGCGCCTCGTCCTCGGCGAACACGCAACCGGCGGCGCGCAGCCGGGTGACGACCGAGGAACGGAGAGCGGCGGAGGCAAAAACCGACAAGAGGACCCCTTGGGGGAATCGGGAGGAGGACGAAACGACTCCGTCAGGGCTCCCGCAAGGGCCGGCACCGCGCCGACGCGTCCGCGCTACGCGCGCGAGGCGCCCGCACGACCGCGCTCCGGGAGCACCCGCTCGGACCTACCGGTAATGGGGCTCACCTCCTTGAGTCGCGGTCATACACGGCGTCGGCCACCCTACCGCACCCCCCGCGCGGGCGATCAGCCAGTGCTCCGGGCCTCGTACGGAACAGGCCCTAGCCGAGCTGCTCGGCGACCAGGGCGGCGAACTCCTCCGGGGTCATGACGGGCACTCCGAGTTCCTCGGCCTTGGCCCGCTTGGAGCCGGCCTTCTCGCCCGCGACGAGGAGGGTGGTGCGCTTGGACACCGAGGAGGAGGCCTTGCCGCCGGCGCGTTCGATCAGCTCGTTCATCGCGTTGCGGGAGAGTTCGGCGAGGGCTCCGGTCATGCTGCCGGTGACGACCACGCTCTGGCCGGCCAGCGGGCCCGCCGCGGTGTCCTCCGCGGCCGCCGCGCCGCCGTCCGCGGTCTTGGCGGCGGGAGCGGTCGGCCCGGTCACCGCCGCGCCGACGCCCTGCGCCGCGAGCCGGTCCAACAGCGGTGCCACATCGGCGAGTTCGGCGACGATCACGGCGGCCTTCTCGGCGCCGATGCCGTCCACGCCGGCCAGCGCCTCGGCGTCGGCGGCGCGGATCGCGACCATGCTGCCGAAGTGTGCGGCGAGCCGGCGGGACATCGTCCGGCCGGTGCCGCGGATGCCGAGGGCGCAGAACACCCGGTTCAGCGGGCGGCTGCGGGCGGTCTCGATGGCGGCGAGCAGGTTGTCGGCGCTGGTGTCGCCCATCCGCTCCAGGGTGAGCAGCTGCTCCCTGGTGAGGGTGAACAGGTCGGCGAGGTCGCCGACCAGCCCGGCCTCGACCAGCTGGACGGCGCGGGTGCCGCCGAGGCCCTCGATGTCGAGCTGGTCGCGCCCGGCCGCGTAGATCACCGAGGCGACGGCCTGGCAGGCCCGGCCGCGCACGCAGCGCCAGCGCTGCTCGGAGGTGTCGATGGCGTCGCCGCAGCGCGGGCAGACCTCGGGGAAGGCGATCGGCTGCTCGGCGCCGGTGCGCTGGTCGACCAGCGGCGCCTCGACCCGCGGGATCACGTCCCCGGCCCGGTAGACGAACACCTGGTCGCCGATCATCAGCCCGCGGCGCCCGATGTCGGCCGGGTTGTGCAGGGTCGCGTAGGTGACGGTGACGCCGTCGATCACCACCGGTTCGAGGACGGCCCGGGGCGCGATGATCCCGGTGCGGCCGACGTTCCACTCGACGCCGAGCAGCCGGGTGACCTTGTGCTGCGCCGCCAGCTTGCGGGCGACCGCCCAGCGCGGTGCGCGGGACCCGGAACCGGCCGTCTCCTGGTCGGCCACCGCGTCCGCCTTCACCACGACGCCGTCGATCCCGAAGGGCAGCGCGGCACGCAGGCCGGCGATCTCGTCGATCCGCTGCTGCGCCTCGGCGAGGGTGGCGCAGCGGCGGGGCGCGGCGTCGGTGGCGGCGGCGGTGTTGGCGCCGAGGGCGGCGAGCCGGGCGAGCAGGTCGGCGTGGTCGAGGTCGGGCAGGCCGAGGGCGTCGTAGGCGAAGAAGGTGAGCTCGACGCGGTAGGGGCGGTCCTTGGCGCGCAGGGTGCCGGCCGCGCCGCTGCGCGGGTGGGCGAACGGGGTGGCGCCGTGCGCGGTGCGGACGGTGTTGGCCTGCTCGAACTGCTCGTGGGTGAGCAGCACCTCGCCGCGCAGCTCGACGTCGACCGGCTCGGCGAGCCGGGCGGGCAGGCCGAGCACCGCGTCGGCGGCGGCGGTGATGTCCTCCCCCGCCAGGCCGTCGCCCCTGGTCAGCACCTGGGTGAGCCGGCCGGACCGGTAGCGGGCGGCGACGGCGAGGCCGTCCAGCTTCGGTTCGACGCACCAGGCGGCGACCGGTCGGCCGAGTCGGCGCTCCAGGCCGAGCGCCCAGGACTCCAGCTCCTCGGGTGAGAAGACGTTGTCGAGGGAGAGCATCGGCACGCTGTGCGGGACGTCACCGACCGCCGCACCGCCGGCTACCTTGCCGGTGGGCGACTCGGGCAGCGCCTCGTCCGGGTGCTCGCGCTCGTAGGCCTCGATCGCCCGTACCAGGGCGTCGTACTCGTCGTCGCCGAGCGGGGCGGAGCCGTCGGCGTAGTACGCGGCGGCGGCCCGCACGGCGGCGGCGACGGCGTCGGCGTAGGCCTGCGGGGAGGCCAGGGCGGCGGGAGAGGCCATGGTGGCTGCGTCCTTCATACCGCCATCATGGCGAGCCGCACTGACATTCGGCCCGTTCGAACGCGGGCCGCGCGGGCCGGGCCCGGCGGGGGCGGTTCGCGCCGGGCGGGGCCGTCGGTGACGGCCACCGACCAAAGGCCACCGGCCAAAGGCCCACCGAACAGGGCTCCGGTCAGGGCGTTGATCGAGGGCACCGGTCAGGGGCGTTGTTCGAGGGCGCCGGTCAGGGGCGCGAGCGGGGCCGCCCGGTCAGTCCGGCTGGGGCCGGGTGCGCCGGGCGTAGGCGCGGGCCGCGCGGGCGCGGTCGCCGCAGCGGGTGGAGCACCAGTGGCGCCGGCCGTGCCGCAGGAGGTACCGGGTGCACGGGGTGGAGCCGCAGGCGGTGAGGCGGGCGGCCTCGGGGCCGGTGAGCAGGTCCGCGGCGTCGGCGGCGAGGGTGGCCAGGGCGTGGTCGACGATCTCGGTGGTGGGGTGGGGGGCCGCCCGGTAGGGGCCGCTGCCGTCGTCCCACCGCAGCAGCCGGGCCGTGGGGAGGCGGGTCAGGGCGTCGTTGACGGCGGCCAGCGCGGAGGAGGGCGCGGGCAGTTCCGCGACGCGGGCGGCGAACAACGTCCTGACCTGTTCGCGCATCGAGCGCACCTGGGCCGTGCACATCTCCTGAAGACCGGCGTCGGCCGGGGCGAGGCCGTGCTCCAGGAGCCACCGGCCGGCGGCGGCCGGCGTGCCGAGGCGGTCGACGACGTGTCCGCCGGGCAGCGTGACAGCGCTGTTGACCAGGGCTAGCGAGGGGTACTGCTGCTCGCCCGGCGCGGGTGGCACGGCGGTCTCGTCGGTGGCGGTGTCCGCGGTGTCCGTCATGAGTCTCATGGTAGCGCTTGCGCTCATCCATGAGAACCGGTTAGCGTTCCTCACGGATAAACCGCTCCCAACCGTGAGGTTTGCTTCACCATGGCTTCTTCCGACACGACCGTCGAGCAGTTCCCCGTCCGCCTCTTCGGCGGCCCCACCGCCCTCTTCGAGTACGGCGGCCTGCGGTTCCTCACCGACCCGACCTTCGACGACCCGGGCGACTACCGGCGGCCCGGCGGCCCGGTGCTGACCAAGACCGCGCCCTCCTCCGGCAGTCCCTCCGACGCCGGCCGCATCGACGTCGTCCTGCTCTCCCACGACGAGCACGCCGACAACCTCGACGACTCCGGCCGGGCCCTGCTGGCCGACGTCCCGCTCACCCTCACCACCCCCGGCGGCGGCCTGCGCCTCGGCGGCACGGCCCGGGGACTGGCCGACTGGGAGTCGGTCACGCTGGACCGCCCCGGCGGCGACACCCTCACCGTGACCGGCGTACCCGCCCTCCACGGCCCGGGGGCCCGCGAAGAGGTGGAGGCGGCCACCGGCCAGGTCGTCGGTTTCGTCCTGACCGGGGAAGGGCTGCCCACCGTCTACGTCAGCGGTGACAACGCCTCGCTCCCGGCGGTCGAGGAGATCGCCGAACGGTTCGCGCCCGTGGACACCGCGATCCTGTTCGCCGGGGCTCCCCGCTTCCCCGCCCTCTTCGACGGTGCGCCCCTCGTCCTGGACAGCGTGCAGGCCGCCGAGGCCGCCAGGATCCTCGACGCCCGCCGGGTGGTCCCCGTCCACCACGACAGCTGGGCCCACTTCACCGAAGGCCGCGACGACCTGGTGGCCGCCTTCACGGCCGCCGGCCTGGCGGAGCGCCTCCACACCGCGTGACCGGGCCCCGGGCGGGGCGCTCCGCACGGAACGCCCCGCCCGTCCACCGGTGAGCCATCCGCACCGAGCGCTCAGCCTGGCAGCGGCGCCAGCGGCCTGGTCCGGTAGGCGTCGGAGGAACCCGGGGGGACGAGGCAGGGCAGCAGCCACTCCCACAGGGCGCCGACCCGGCGGGCGCGCTCCTCGCCCGGGCAGCCGTCACCGAAGACGACCTCCAGCCCGCAGGCGGCCGCGACGACCAGGGTCTCCGGGCCGGGGCCGCCCGACCGGTCGCGCAGCTCGCCGGCGCGCCGGGCACCGGTCAGCAGGTCCCGGACGACACCGGCCCAGACGCCGTGGAAGCCCCGCACGCCCGCGACCGGGGCACCGGAGGCGGACGCGGCGGGAGCGGGCACGGCGGTCTGCGACCGCCAGCCGCCCTCCCGGCCGAGGCGGAACGCCGCCCGGATCACCGCGTCCGACCCCAGGGCGTCGACCAGCCAGTAGTCGGCGTCGATCAGTGTCTGCAAGGGGGAGGAGGTGGCCCGCAGGGCGCCACAGGCGCCCCGCAGCGAGCGTTCGGCCTGCCGGAACACCGCCTGCGCCAGCTCCTCCTTGGACGCGAAGTGGAAGTAGAGCGCGCCCTTCGTCACTCCCGCCGCACCGGCGATCTCGCCGAGCGTGGCCCCGGCGTAGCCGCAGCGGTCGAACAGCACCGCCCCCGCCTCCACCAGCCGTCCGCGTGTCCGTTCCGACCTCTCCTGCACCACCCGACCCACAACCCCTCACAACGACGAGCACGTTCCGACCACACACGAGCAGCGTCCCGGCGGCGACGGCGCCTTCGGCGCGCCCTCAGCCGACCCGGGTGAACCGGGCGACGGGCGCCTCCGGCGAACCGGCCACGACCGCGTCGCGCTCCGGGCGCTCCGGGCCGGCCAGCAGGATGGAGCGCTGTAGCCGTCGCAGTCCGGTGGACGGCTCCATGCCCAACTCCCGCACCAGGGTGTTGCGCAGGCGCTGGTAGGCCTCCAGGGCTTCGCCCCGTCGGCCGGAGCGGTGCAGGGCGATCATGTACTGGCCGTGCAGGCTCTCGTGGGTGCGGTAGCGGTCGACCAGGACGGTGAGTTCGGCGAGCAGGACGCGGTGGCGGCCCAGCCGCAGGTCGGCCTCGATCCGCTGGTCCAGGGCGCAGAGCCGGGTCTCCTCCAACCGCTTGGCCTCGACGGCGAGTTGGCCGCCGGCCGGGACGTCGGCGAAGGCCGGTCCGCGCCACAGGCCGAGCGCCTCGCCGAGCATCCGGGCGGCCAGCGGGTGGTCCTCGCCGTCCATGGCCCGGTAGCCCATGCCGGCCAGGCGCTCGAACTCCCGGACGTCCGTCAACCCGCCGCCGCTGTTCAGCATGTAGCCGCCCGGCGAGGTCACCAGCACGTCCTTGGCGCAGGAGACCCCCGCCGCCGGGCCGACCTGCCCGAGCGCCCGGTCGATCATGTCGCGCAGTTGCAGCACGTACGTCTGCACGGTGGTGCGTGCGCTGCGCGGCGGGCGGCCCGACCACAGCTCCTCGGCCAGCACCCCGGCCGACACCACCTGGTCGGCCCGCAGGGCCAGCAGTCCCAGCACCTGACGCGGTTTCGGCGCCGATGGCACCACCGACACCCCGCAGACCCGGACGTCCAAGGCCCCGAGCACCCGAATTTCCACGATGACCACCCCAATCACACGGAACGCCGCAGGCGGATCCGCCGCGGCCGGCACCCGGGTCGACACCCCTAGGGCGACTGTCACCAGTCAAAAACAGGACGCGCGGTTTGTCAATACAAAACCGAACGCGCTGTTTGTTTCTGTGGGATGAGTGGCCTCCACCGGACGGGCGGACGCGACGACCACCCTGCGCCACGACCCGGGCACCACGCGCAGCGGAGGGCGGGCAAACCGAAGGCGGCGTCGGACCCCTGTGGATCCCGCGCCGCCACCAATTCGCCCGCACCCCGTACCGGCCCCGGCACCGACCGCCGACCGCCGACCACCACCCGGACGCCCCCGCACCCGGGGAGGCCCCGAACCCCGGTCAGCTCCACACCGGCCGAGGCGATTTCCGGCCGATGCCGGACCGTCAGCCCACGCCGACCTCGTTCGCGACCACCCGGGCCGCCGACCGCGCCCCGCTCTGCGCCCCGCCCCGCGCCTCGCCTCGCGCCCCGCCCTGCGCCTCAGCGCCCTCCGCCGCACGGGCGGCCGCCACCTCGGCGACCACCTGGGCGCCGCGGTCCGGGCCCATCTGCAGAGAGCCGAGCACACCCGGCACCGCGATGCTGGGCATCAGGTGCTGGAACAGCCCGGCGGCCCGCCGCTCCAAGTCCGCCCGCCCGGAGAGCTTCTGCGACTGGATCTGCACACCCGTCCACGCCGCCGTGACCAGCCACGCGGTGTCGGCCGGGACGACGTGCGGCAGCAGCTCGCCCCGCTCGCCGGCCGCGACCAGCAGCGCCTCCAGCCGGCTGATCCAGCCGGGGATCGCACCGCCGCCGAGGTCGTCGAAGACGTCCTGGCCCAGAGAGAGCCGGGCCCCCGCGCTCAGCAGCGGATCACGCGGCATCAGATAGGCCACCACCATCCCGGTGTCCACGAACTCCTGGAGCTTGCAGCCCCGTTCGGGCACACCGTCCTGGACGAACTGCTCCTCGACGACGCCCTGGGCCAGATCTCGCTTGGAGGCGAAATGGAAATACACCGCACCGCGCGTCACACCGGCCCGCGAGACCACCTCGCCGATGGTGGCGCCCTCGTAGCCGAACTCGTCGAAGACCGACGCCGCCGCCTCCAGGATCAGCCGACGCGTCCGGACCGCCCGCTCCTGCCGAACCACCGCAACCACCCCACCCAGAGCTCCCGGAAAACAAAACCAAACACCCCGTATCTTAGCTACCGGTGGCCTACGGACGACAAGATGATGTCGGGGAATCGCCTCAAACACTCCTTGCCCCCACCCGAATCCTCCGCATTTTTCCCACGGGCCGCCGCTCCCTCGTCGGACGGCCGAAAGCGGCACCAGCACCATGCATCGCCCACCCAGGAAAAATCCGAACGATCGGTTTCCTCATCCGCGAGGCCAAGAGGTCGCCGCCTTCTACGGCTCCTTCCACGAAGTCCGACCGGCCGGCTGCCTCGTCTCGACCTTCACCTTCGAGGGCCACCCGGACGGCGTCCCACTGGACACCGCCGTGTTCGAGCCCGCCGGCGAGGGCCGCACCCGCGTCACCGTGCTGTCGGTGGTCACCGGCAGGGAGGCCCGGGACGCCATCCTGGCCGGCGGCATGGAGCACGGCGTGGTCGAGGGCCATCAGAAGCTGGACGCCCTGCTCGCCACCTCCTGACCGCCAGGCCGCCAGGCCGCCAGGCGGCTGAGGCCACCAGGCCGCTGAGGCCGCCTGCGGGCGTCATGGCAGGACGGCCACCGCCTCCACCTCCACCAGCTGGTCGCGGTAGCCGAGCACCGACACCCCCAGCAGCGTGCTGGGTGCGTCGTGCTCCCCCATGTAGGTGCGGTACACGTCCCACACCGCGACCAGGTCGGCCTGGTCGGCGGAGGCCACGTACACCGTCGTCCGGGCCACGTCGGTCAGCCCGGCGCCGGCGTCCTCCAGCGCGGTCATCAGGTTCCGCATCACCTGGTGCGCCTGGCCCGCGTAGTCGCCGACGGCGACCGTCCGCCCCTCGGCGTCGAGCGGGCAGGCGCCGGCGAGCCAGAGCGAACGGGCCGGGGCGTCGACCAGAGCCGCGTAGGCGTAGTCGACGGCCGGGGCGAGGCGGGAGCTGCGGATCAGCTTGACGGCGCTGCTCATGGGGCACTCCGAAGGGTCGCGGCCGAACGTTCGCGCCCATCGTTGGACTCTCCTGAACAACCGTCAAACCATTTACCAGTGCTTTCCCCTCCGTCGCAGGCCCGGTGCCTCCACGATTCACCGTTGCGGGTGATGGCGGGCCGACCCACCCGGCCGGAATCCTGGTGCCCGCCACCCGAACGCGTCGACGCCGCGCCGACACCAGGAGGTCACCCATGGAACCCCGACCGCCGTACCGCGACGAGGCCTCCGGGGTCCGCCGGCGCCGGATGCTGGGCCTGGCACTCGGGGCGGGTCTCGCCCCGGCCCTCGCCGCGACCGCGACCGCCTGGGCCGCGAGCCCGGCGGTCGCGTCCGCCGCCCTGGGCCGGCGGGTCGCCGAGGTGGCCGCCGCCCAGCTCGGCGTGCCGTACGCCTGGGGCGGCGGCGACCGACTGGGGGCGGGCCTCGGCTTCTGCGACGACGAGAACGGCTACCTCGACGGCGCCTGCCTGGGCGAGAGCACGGTCGGGTTCGACTGCAGCGGCCTGTCCCTCTACTGCTGGTACCGGGCCAGCCACGGCACGGTCGAGCTCGGGCACTACACCGTCGCCCAGTTCCACCGCAGCTCCCCGGTGGAGCGCGACGCCCTCGCCCCGGGCGACCTGCTGTTCTTCTCCCGCCCGGACGCGACGCTGCACCACGTCGGGATCCACGTCGGCGACGGCGCGATGATCCACGCCGAGCGCACCGGGACGCTGGTCGCCCGGGTCGAGCACGTCCTCGACGTCCCGCGCTGGGCCGGCGAGTTCGCCGGTGCCCGCCGCCCCGGGCCGGTCGCCTGAGCGGTCGTCAGGGGCCGCGCCGCTCCCCCAGCCCCTGGTGGACGCGCACCAGCAGGCCGTGCAGCAGTTGGCGTTCCCGCGCGTCCAGCGGTGCCAGCACCTCGTCCTGCACCGCGCGCGCCCGGGTGTCCAGCTCCGCGAGCAGCGCCCGACCGGCGGCGGTGACCGACACCGAGACCCGCCGCCGGTCGGCCTGGTCCCGGATGCGCTCGACGTACCCGGCGGCGGCCAGCTGGTCCGCGACCTTGGCCAGGTCGCTCGGGTCGACGCCCAGCCGCTGGACCAGGTCCCGCTGGGCGTGCGGCCCGAAGTCGGCGAGTGCGGCCAGCACGGCCATGTCCCAGAGCCGGAGGCCGTGTTCGGCGAGCTGCTCGGCGAGGCGGCCCCGCGCGGTCCGGCCGATCCGGGAGAGCAGGTAGGTGCTGAGGTCGAGCAGGGTCGGCGGCAGGGAGGGGGCGGGGAGCGGGGGTTCGGAGGCCATGGCGCCAGTCTAGGGTTCACCCCTATAGTGGGTGTTGACCCACTAATATTCGGCCCACCAATATCCGACCCGCTGGATTTCGAGCCCGGGAGCTTCGACCGTGGACGCCCTGTACCCCCGCCTGCTCGTCACCCGTTTCGCCGAGTGCTTCGGGTTCTACCGGGCGGTCCTGCCGCCGCTCACCGGCGCCGCCCTGGTCAAGGGCACCCCAGACGGCCCCTACGCCAACTGGGACGTCGACGAGCAGGCCGTCCTCGTGCTCTACGACCGCGCCGCGATGGCTTCGGCCCTGGGCACCGCCGGCCTGCCCGAACGCCCGACCGCCCCCGCCCAGGACGGCGCGATGCTGGTCCTCCGGGTGGCCTCCGTGGACGACGCGTTCGCCCTCTGCCTGCGCCACGGCGGCACCCCGGTCGTCGGCCCGGCCGACCGCCCCGCGTGGGGCCCGAACCTGCGCAGCGCCCACCTGCGGGACCCGGACGGCCACCTGATCGAGCTCCAGTCCTACTGACCGGCCCGGCCGGCGGCCCCGATCGGAGCCGCCGGGCGGCCGCCTCCCCCGGTCCGGCCGACACGCCGCGAACCGCACCCGTCGTACGGATGCCTCCTGGTTGCGGCTCCGGCCGACCCGCTCAGCGCGCGGGGTCGGTCAGCGCGGGGTCGGTCAGCGCGGGGTCGTCCGCCCAGAGGTCGGCGCTGCACGCCGCCACCAGTGCGCCGATCCTGGCCCAGGCCTCCTCCGCGGGCAGCGGTTCGAGCCTGCGGCCGTCACGCAGCCGCAGCGCGACCCGGTCGTCCACGGCCTCCTCGGCCCCGATCACGGCCTGGTACGGCACCAGCCGCGCCGCCCGGATCCGGGCGCCCAGGCTGCCGTGTTCGGGCCCGGCGACCTCGGCGCGCAGCCCGAGGTCGAGGCAGCGCTGCCGGAGCCGCTCGGCCTGCGGCAGTTCGCCCTGGGAGACCGGCAGCAGGACCACCTGTGCCGGGGCCAGCCAGGCCGGGAACGCGCCGCCGTAGAGCTCGATGAGGTGGGCGACCACCCGCTCCACGCTGCCGATCACGCTGCGGTGGACCATCACCGGCCGGTGTTTCGCGCCGTCCGGGCCGATGTAGTGCAGGCCGAACCGCTCGGGCTGGTGGAAGTCGATCTGCACGGTGGAGAGGGTGAACTCGCGCCCGGCGCCGTCGGCGATCTGCACGTCGATCTTCGGCCCGTAGAAGGCGGCCTCGCCCTCCGCGGCCTCGAACGGCACGCCGGAGCGTTCCAGCACGTCGGTGAGCAGCGCGGTGGCCCGTTCCCAGAGGGCCTGGTCCGCCACGTACTTGCCGCCCGCGCCGGGCAGCGAGAGCCGGTAGCGGACCGGTTCGACGCCGAGCGCGCGGTGTGCCGCGCGGATCAGCTCCAGTGCGGCGACGGCCTCGTCGGCGGCCTGCTCCGGGGTGCAGAACACGTGCGCGTCGTTCAGCTGGATCGCCCGCACCCTGGTCAGCCCGCCCAGCACGCCGGACAGCTCGGAGCGGTACATGCCGCCCAACTCGGCCATCCGCAGTGGTAGTTCCCGGTAGCTGCGGGGGCGGGAGCGGTAGATCAGGGCGTGGTGCGGGCAGAGGCTCGGCCGGAGCACCATCTCCTCCGAGCCCAGTTCCATGGGTGGGAACATGTCCTCGCGGTAGTGCGCCCAGTGGCCGGAGATCTCGTACAGTTCGCGTTTGCCGAGCACCGGCGAGTACACGTGGCGGTAGCCGGCCCGGCGCTCGCGCTCGCGGATGAACTCCTCCAGGGTGTGCCGGATCGCGGCGCCGTCGGGCAGCCAGTAGGGCAGGCCGGAGCCCATCAGCGGGTCGGTGTCGAACAGGTCGAGTTCGCGGCCGAGCTTGCGGTGGTCGTGCATGGGGTGGGCGGGCACGGGGTGGTCGTGCATGGGGTGGTCTCCACTCGGGTCGGCGGGCGAGTGGTCCGGAAACGGCGAAGCCCCGGGGCACTCGCCCCGGGGCTTCGGACTAGGTCAGCAGTCAGCGCGCCGGGACTCTCTCCGGCGTCGTCGTGGCGAGTGCAGCGCGCTTCATGCGATCCACGATAACAGGGCCCCGGCCGTCGTGGTGATCTTTGTCCGGGCCGCTCAGAACAGGACGGCGCAGCCGCGCGCGCCCAGCGCGTCGAGCAGCCGCGGCGAGGGGTGCACCTCGTTCCACCGCAGGTCCAGCTTCTCCAGCGCGGGCAGTTCGGCCAGCCAGTGCGGCAGTTCGGTGATCCGGTTGCCCCGCAGGTCGAGCCGGCGCAGCAGCGGCAGCCCGGCGAGCACCGGCGGGACCTCGGCGAGCGCGTTGTCCCGCAGTTCGAGTTCGCGCAGGGCGGTGAGCCCGCCGAAGGTGTCCGGCAGGGCCGCCAAGTCGTTCCCACAGAGCCAGAGTTCGCGCAGGGCGGTCAGTTCACCGAAGCGGTCGGGCAGCGTCGTGAGCCGGTTGCGCTGGGCGCGCAGCTCGACCAGGGCGGTCATCTCGCCGATGGTGGAGGGGAGTTCGGTGAGCCGGTTGTCGCCGATGTTGAGGTAGCGCAGCGCGGTGAGGCGGCCGAGCGCGGCCGGCAGCGCGGTCAGCGCGTTGTCGTGCAGGTAGAGGAAGTCGCCGAGCCCGGTGAGCTCGCCCAGTTCGGCGGGCACGCCGGTGAGCCGGTTGTGTCCGAGGTCGAGGGTGCGCAGCCGCCGCAACCTGCCCACCTCGGGCGGCAGTTCGGTCAGGTCGGTCTCGGCGAGGATGAGCACGGTCAGGTCGGTCCGGTTCCACACCTCGGCTGGCACCGCGCCGAGGGGCCGGCGCCAGAGGTTCAGCGTCACGTCTGTCACGCCCGTCATCCTCTCGCCCGCACGCCCGCACGCCCGCACGCCCGCTCCCGACGGGCGGTCGGGGCGACTCCGCCGTCGGAACCGGGGCCGGGTCCGTCGGAGAACGGCGGGGCCCGCCCCGGAGGTCGGGCGGGCCCCGCCGCCATGCGGTGTGCGTCACATGTTGATCATGTGGCCGGCGAGGCCGTGGATGGCCTCCTTGACCGCCTCGCCGAGGGTGGGGTGGGCGTGCACGTTGCGGGCGACCTCGTGGACGGTGAGGTCCCACTGCTGGGCCAGGGTCAGCTCGGGCAGCAACTCGGTGACCTCGGGGCCGATCAGGTGGGCGCCGAGCAGCTCGCCGTACTCGGCGTCGCTGATGACCTTGACGAAGCCGACCGGGTGGCCGAGGCCGTGCGCCTTGCCGTTGGCGGTGAACGGGAACTTGGCGACCTTGACGTCGTGGCCCAGCTCGCGGGCCTGCGCCTCGGTGTAGCCGAAGGAGGCGATCTGCGGCTGGCAGAAGGTGGCGCGCGGGACCATGGCGAAGTCGACCTCCATGGTCTCCGCCCCGCCGATGGTCTCGGCGGCGATCACGGCCATCGTCTCGGCGGCGTGGGCGAGCATCAGTTTGGCCGTCACGTCGCCGATCGCGAAGATGTGCCCGGCGCTGGTGCGGCCGCGGCCGTCCACCGCGATGGCGCCGCGGTCGGTCAGCTTCACGCCGGTGTTCTCCAGGCCGTAGCCGTTGACGCGCGGCGCGAAGCCGATCGCCTGGAGCACCTTGTCGGCCTCCAGCACCTGCTGCCGGCCGTCCCTGGTGACGGTGACCTTGACCTTGGCGTTCGGGTCGCTGTCGTCGATCGACTCGACCCGGGTGGAGGTGAGCACCTCGATGCCGAGCTTGCGGTACTGCTTGGCCAGTTCGGTGGAGACCTCGACGTCCTCCAGCGGCACCATGCGGTCCAGGAACTCGACGATGGTGACCTTCACGCCGTAGTTGTGCAGCACGTACGCGAACTCGACGCCGATCGCGCCGGCGCCCGCGATGATGATGCTCTCCGGCAGCTGCTCGGTGAGGATCTGCTCCTCGTAGGTGACCACGCGGTCGCTCAGGCTGGTGCCGGGCAGCAGCCGGGTGGTGGCGCCGGCGGCGATGACGCAGTGGTCGAAGGTGACGACGTCGAAGCCGCCGCCGCTGAGCGCGACCTGGAGGGTGCGGTCGTCGACGAAGGTGCCCCAGCCGTCGTACTCGGTGATGCCGTTCTTCTTCATCAGGTAGTGGACGCCCTTGACCCGGCCGTCGGCCACCGAGCGGCTGCGGCGGAAGGCCTCGCCGAAGTCGAAGGTCACCTGGCCCTCGACCTTGATGCCGAAGGTCTTGGCCTCCTTGGTGAAGATGTGGGCGAGCTCGGCGTTGCGCAGCAGGGCCTTGGAGGGGATGCAGCCGACGTTCAGGCAGACGCCGCCCCAGTACTTGGCCTCGATGACGGCGGTCTTCAGGCCGAGCTGAGCGGAGCGGACGGCGGCGGTGTAGCCGCCGGGGCCGGCGCCGAGGACGACGACGTCGTAGTGCGTGCTCATCTTGCTGACTCCTCCGGGGGTGTCACGGTCTCGTGATCTCGGTCCCATGGTGTCAGGACCGGGTTCGACGCACCCACCGGGTCTCGGCGGATGCGCTCCGCGCGGCACCGTACCGGGCTCGGGGCCGGGTCCGGGGATCCGGGGTGGGGTCCGGGGATCCGGGGTGGGGTCCGCGGGTGCGACCGGGAGGGAGGCGCCGGATGGCGGACGAGCGCGGCGGAGCCGGTGGTCGGGGCGGGTGGGCCCGCCGCCCGAGGACGGCAGCGGGCCCACCCGGGCGTCAGGCCGTCACCTCGTGGGCATGGCCCCCGCTCATACCGCCGCCACCACCCGCCTGGCCGGCGGGGTGCTGCGGCGGCACGGGCCGCTTCAGCGAGGAGAGGTCCCAGGCGTAGGTGCCGACGGCATGGGCGATCACGTCGATGTTGACGTCGAAGGCGTCCATGTCGATGTTCTTCAGGCCGTCGCAGGCCTTGTGGTAGCAGGCGTCGAAGGCCACGCCCGCCGTGCCGCCGTAACGGTCCTCCTGCGCCGGTGACTTGATCACCTCGGCGCCGGTGTCGGTGCCGCCGGCCGGGATGCCCGCGTCGATGAACGGGCCGTAGTCGGAGCGGCCGTCGAAGGCCGTCGGCTCGTGCGGCAGGCCCCGGCCGTCCAGGTAGCCGGTGAGGTCCCGCTCGATCTGCGCCGAGCCCTCGGGGCCGGCGCCGCCGCCGGTGCTGCCCGAGCCGTCGTAGACGAACTGCGCGTAGTTGGGAGAGGCGATCATGTCGAAGTTGAGGTAGAGCCTGACCTTCGCCCGGTCCGCCTCGGAGAGCGACTTCACGTACGCCTCCGAGCCCTTGAGGCCGAACTCCTCGGCGGACCACCAGGCGAACCTGACCTTGTTCTTCACCGGGTGGACGCTCAGGTTGCGCGCGACCTCCAGGATGCCCGCCGCACCGGAGCCGTTGTCGTTGATGCCGGGCCCGGCCGCGACCGAGTCCAGGTGCGCCCCGACCATCACGGTGTCGGCCGGGTCGCCGCCCCGGGTCTCGGCGATGACGTTCCAGGTCTTGCGCGGCTCCATGAAGGTGCGGATGTCGAGGTTCAGCCGGACCTGGCCGGCGGCGGCCTTCGCGGCCAGCGCCTCCCCGGCGGCCCGGGTGATCCCGCCGACGGGGATCCTTCCGGCCGCAGGGTCCCCGAGGGTGCCGTTGAGGTCACCGTCGGTGTTGTTGTAGATGATCGCGCCCACCGCGCCGGCCGTCGCGGCCGCGGCCTGCTTGGCGGCGAAGCCGCAGCCGCCGCGCTGGATCAGCGCGATCCGGCCGGTGAACACACCGGCCGGGTAGTCGGTGGGCGCGCACCCGGTGGTGGCTCCGACCGGAAGGACCCCCAGGTCCGCGTCCAGGCCGGCGTCCGGGCCGCCGGGCGAGTACGTCATGGCGATCAGCGGGACGGTCTCGGCCTGCGGGGACAGCACCTGTAGCCGCGCCGAACGGGCCTCGAAGAAGGTGTACTCGAAGTCCTGCCGGGACACCTTCAGCCCGGCCCGACGGGCCTGCTCGTAGACGTAGCGCGCGGACTCGTCGTGCCCCTTCGAACCGGCCACCCGGGTACCGCCGTTGCGGTCGGCGATCCGCTGGAGCACGGCCAGGGTGTCGTGGGCGCTCTCGGCGTCGGCGGCCTCGACCAGTCTCGCGGCGAGTTTCTCGCCTCTGCGCGCCGGGTCCGGGTCGGCGGCCGCACCGCCGGCCCCGGCCAGCAGCAGCGGGGCGACCAGGGCGGCGACGGTCAGTGCGGCGCCCGCGCTCCGGACGGTGGCGGTGCGCGGACGCTGGTCCCGGTGCTGGTGCTGGTGCTGGTGCGGTATCGGGATGGAACGGTCGAGCAGGCTGGTCGGGCGGAGGGACTGGGAGATCAGGCGGCGGGCTCGTGGCTTCAAGGCGACTCCTTCCGGCGGTCCGTGAACTCCCGATTTGACATGACCGGCATCACGTTGCCAAGCCCGCCGCGCGGCCGCGGGATGCGGACGGCGGCGGAGACGGTGATCCTGGAGGGGTGGGGCCGTCTCTTCCAGGAGCGTGACCAGATGTCCATGTTGGATAAGCTCAAGGGCCTGCTGAAGGGCCACGAGGACCAGGCCGAGAAGGCCGTCGACAAGGCGGGGGACGCCGTCGACGAGCGCACCCAGGGCAAGTACAGCAGCCAGGTGGACTCCGCCCAGGAGCAGGTGAAGAACCAGTTCCGCGACCAGCCGCCGCAGCAGTAGCAGCCCGAACCCCGCCGTACGCCTGCGGCCCCGGTCCGGCCCGCCCGGCCGGACCGGGGCCCGGCTGTTCCGGGCCGGGGCCGGGCTGCTCCAGGCCGGGGCCGGGCTGCTCCAGGCCGGGGCCGCTCCGGGGCGCAGCCCAGTGGCACGCCTGGGGCAGCCTTCGGCTGATCACCGGCGGCGAGGACGTCGAACCGCTGCTGCGCGCCGCTCCGGACGCCCACCTCGGCCCGGGGCTCTCCCCCAGGGGGCCGTCACACGCCCGTGAGGCCGTCGATGCTCTCCCGGAGCAGGTCCGCGTGGCCGTTGTGGCGGGCGTACTCCTCGATCAGGTGCACCAGGATCCAGCGCAGCGAGACGGTCTCCGAACCGAACACGGCCGCCGCCCGCTCGGAGAGGCGCCCGGTGTCCTCCAGCGCCGCCGCGACGGTCAGTTCGCGCCCCTGCTCGACCTCGGCCCGCCAGTCGGCCAGCGCCTCGGGCATCCCCCGGTCCGGGGTGAGCGCGTAGCCGCCCTCGCCGTCCGCGCCGTACAGCGGCGACGCGTCCCGGCCCGCCAACACCCGCTGGTACCAGTTGCGTTCGACCTCGGCGAGGTGCTGGACCAGGCCGAGCAGCGTCATCGTCGACGGCGGGACGGCCGCCAGCCGGACCTGCCGGTCGTCGAGCCCGCTGACCTTCTGCACGAGAGTCGTCCGGTGGAACTCCAACCAGCCTTCCAGCATGGCGCGTTCGTCTGCGTGCGGGGGCGGGAGCGGCCGCCCGTCAAGTGTCGGTCCCATGGCCTCCACTGTGACACAGTCAGGCGATCGGAGTCGATCATCCGACCGGTTTCAGGGCCCGGTCGCCCCGAGCGGCCCCGACAGGGCTGCGGAGGCGGCGAGTTGGGCGCCCGGGCCGAACAGCACGGAGAGCACCAGCGGTCGGCAAGCCCGCGACCAGGGTGATCCGCGTCGGGGTGATGCGTGGGCGTGCCCCGCGGACGCGCCCGGACCGGCCCCGCGTCGAGTCCCACGGCAAGCCTCGAATAGAGATGCCTCTTATCGAGGCACCTCGACAAGAGGTAGCATGGGCGCGCCACAGGGCGCACTCCGACGAAAGGGCTTCGACCGTGTTGACCCTCGCGATCCTCGGCTTCCTGTACGACCAGCCGCTGCACGGCTACCAGCTCAAGTCCCGGATCACCGGCCTCACCGGCCACGTCCGGCCGGTCAGCGACGGCGCGCTCTACCCCGCCATCGCCCGGCTGGAGAAGGCCGGACTGCTGCGCCGCCGCGCCGAACCGGGCATCGGGGCCGCACCGCGCCAGACGCTGGAGCTCACCGAGGAGGGCCGGGCCGAGCTGCGGCGCCGGCTGGCCGACCCGGAGCAGGCCGAGATCACGGACCAGATCCGGTTCTTCGCACACGCCGCCTTCCTGCACCACCTCGCCGACCCGCCCGGACAGGCGGCCGTACTCCGACGCCGGCTGGCGTTCCTGGACGAGCCGAGCAGCTTCTTCCACGACGGCGAGGGCCGCCCGGTCACCGCCGAGCTGGAGCCGAACCCCTTCCGGCGCGGCATGCTGCTGGTCGCCCGGGCCGCCACGGCGGCCGAGCGGGCCTGGCTGGTGGAGACCATCGCCGAGCTGGACGGCTAGGTCCCGGTCGATCTCGGCGGGCCGAGATCGGGCGGACAGGACCGGGCGCGCGTCTTCCCGCAGCAGCCTCAACGCGCGCAACGGCGCCGTCCCGAACCGGCTCCCAGCCGGCTCCCGCGTCGCTATGATGATCGGCCTCACGTCCACGGCGTCCCCTCCGCGGCGTGAACCCGCCACCGCGCCCCGCCCGCCCTCCTGGAGGCCGCCGTGCCCACCGCCGAGACCGCAGCCGCCCGCCCCGCGCCACTGACCCGGGACGACATCCCCGGCTGGTTCTTCCGTCTCGACCGGGCGGCCTTCGGCCACCTGCTGGCGGCCCAGACCACGGCGGGCGACACCGGCGACATCCTCGAACTCGGCAGCTACCTCGGTCGCAGCGCCGTCCTGCTCGGCGACCACCTCCAGACCGGCGAGCGACTGACCGTCTGCGACCTGTTCGACTCCGAGGCGGGCGACGCGGACAACGCCGCCGAGATGGCGATGTCCTACCGCAAGACCCTCACCCGGAGCGCCTTCGAGGCCAACTACCTCGCCTTCCACAGTGAGTTGCCGGAGATCGTGCAGGCGCCCACCTCGGTGCTGGCCGACGGCCGGATCCCGGCCGGGAGCTGCCGGTTCGTCCACGTCGACGCCTCCCACCTGTACGAGCAGGTCGCCGGGGACATCGCGGTGACCAAGGCGGCGCTGACCGAGAACGGCGTCGTCGCGCTGGACGACTACCGCTCGGAGCACACCCCCGGCGTGTCGGCGGCGGTCTGGGAGGCGGTCTTCACCGGCGGCCTGCGGCCGGTGCTGCTCACCCCGATGAAGTTCTACGGCACCTGGGGCGACGCCGCGGCCGTCCGCCAGGTCCTGCTCGGCCGCGACTGGCGGGCCGAGGGCTACACGGCGGACGACGACACCATCGCCGGGGAGCAGGTGCTTCGGCTCAACTACCAGGTCAAGGCCCCCGTGCAGCAGTCCACCTCGCGCCGGCTGGCCCTGGACCTGCTGCCGCCGGTCGCCACCCGGGCGACCCGCCGGGTGCTCCGGACGCTGCGCGAGCGCCGCGCCGTCCGCCCGGTTCCGGCGTCCTGACACACCGACGCCCGCCCGCACTCCCCCACGGTCGGCCCCGCCCGCCTCCTCGCCACTGGGGGCCGACCTTCTTCGGTCCACCGCTCCGGAGGCCGAGCGCCGCCCGGGCAGCACGCTTCGCACCGTCGGAGCCTCGCATGACCGTCCGCCAGAACACCTTCACCGCCCCAGCCCTGGACTGGTCCGCCCCCCTCCACCCCGAGTCCCACGGCCACGACCGAGCCCACGAGGTCGCCGACACCGCGGCGGCCGCCGAACGGCTGCGCGGCGGCGCGCCACTGCTCGCCGCACCGGTGTTCGCCGTACCGGTGTTCGCCGTACCGGTGTTCGCCGTACCGGTGTTCGCCGTACCGGTGTTCGCCGTACCGGTGTTCGCCGCACCCCGCGGCCCCTCGGACCCGATCCGGGCGGCCGTGCACCTGCTGACGCCCGACGGTCCGACGGACCGGCCGGCTGCCGGGCGCGGGTGACGGTGCGCCGGGCCCGCACACCGGTCGCCGGCGGCTGAACCACTGGGCCCCGGACCCGGGACCCAGCCCTCGGGCCCGACCGGGTCGCGGCGGTGGCGTGGATTGCCCACGCCACCACCCTTTTCATATGACTGGCATATTTTCAATTCCTTGCCTCACTCGAATGAGTGAATCTCCTTTAAAGATTTGCCCACGGAACGTTAAAGGCCACATAGTGATGACACCTCAGTTAGGTCTAGGGAAGACCAAGATCAGGCAAAGTCATCGCGAGTGAGGAGAAGGCCTTGTTCCACGGAATCACGGCGTCTGGCCACGGGCAGCGGCTCCGCGAGGAGATCGCGAGCCCGGGGGCCACGCCCCTCATCGGCGTCTACGACATGTACTCGGCCTCCATCGCGGCCGAGCACTACAACGGCATGTTCGTCTCCGGATTCGGCTTCGCCGCCTCCTACTACGGCCTGCCCGACATCGGGTTCATCGCCTGGCCGGACATGGTGGGCTTCGTCGAACGGCTGCGCGGCGCCTTCCCCCAGCACCATCTCCTGGTCGACATCGACGACGGCTACGTCGATCCGGAGGTCGCCTGCCACGTCGTGCGCAGGCTCGAACGCATCGGCGCGTCCGGCGTCATCCTGGAGGACCAGAAACGGCCGCGCCGCTGCGGCCACGCCGACGGCAAGCAGGTCCTCCCGCTGGAGGAGTACCTGGAGAAGCTGGAGCTCGTCCTCGCCAACCGGACGGATCTCCTGGTGGTCGCCCGCACCGACGCCACCGAGGAGGAGGACATCCTGCGCCGCGCCCGGGCGCTCGCCGCCACCGACGCCGACGTGGTGCTGGTCGACGGGGTGCGCAGCGAGGAGTGGATCCGGCGGATCCGAGGGGTCGTCGGCGACAAGCCGCTGCTGTTCAACCAGATCGCGGGCGGCAAGTCCCCCCGGCTGTCGCTCTCCGAGCTGACCGAGCTGGGGGTGGACGTCGCGATCTACAGCACGCCCTGCCTGTTCGCGGCCCACCGGGCGATGGACGAGGCGCTGGCCGGGCTGAAGGTGGCCGACGGGCGGCTGCCGGCCGGCGCCGGGGAGAGCCGGCAGATCGGCGTGCGGGAGTCCACCGAACTGCTGGAGCGGAACATCGCACGCTCCCGCCCGCTCGCGGGGGTGACGGTGTGACGGCCGGGCTGCGCGGTCCCGCCCCGCCCTCGGCGGCGGCCGTCCTGCGGGCCACCGCGCTGGGGCTGGCCGGGGCCTGTGGCCTGCTCGCGGGCGCGGCGGCGCCCGCGGCGGCGGGCGGGGGGCTGGTCACGCTCGTCGACAACTCCAACGCCGACTCCTGGGTGGAGATCGACCGCACGGCCAACGTCCAGAACGGCAGCGGCTCGGCGGGCAGCGACCACGACGGCGCCGGGTCCCTGGTGGGCGGCCTGCTCGGGTCCGGCCCGGGCGGGGCGGCGGTCGGGGGTGGCCGATGACCGACGGCACCGCCCGCCGGGGCCGGTGGCGCGGGCTGTGGCCGCGCCGGCTCGACCCGTACCTGGCCGCGCTCGCCGGGGCGGTCGGCCTGGCCGCCCTGTTCCCGGCCTCCGGGGGCTCGGCGCGGGTGGCCTCAGTGGCCTGCAACCTGGCGGTGGCGCTGCTGTTCTTCCTCTACGGCGCCCGGCTCTCCGCCCGCGAGACGCTGGCCGGGCTGCGCCACCTGCGACTGCACGGGCTGGTGCTGGCCGCCACCTTCGGCCTCTTCCCGTTGCTCGGGGTGGCCACCGCGTTGCTCACACCCGTCCCACTCAACGGGCAGTTGCAGACCGGGGTGCTGTTCCTCTGTCTGCTCCCGTCGACGGTGCAGTCCTCGGTGGCGCTGACCGGCGCCGCCGGGGGCAACGTCCCGGCGGCGATCTGCGCCGGGACGTACTCCAGCCTGGCCGGGCTGCTGCTGACCCCACTGCTGGCGGCCTGGCTCCTGGACGTACGCACCGCGCTGTCGGCCGAGGGGCTGCTGCGGATCGGGGCCCAGTTGCTCGCGCCGTTCCTGCTCGGACAGGTGCTGCGGCCGTGGATAGGCGCCTTCCTCACCCGGCACAAACGGGTGCTGACACCGGTGGACCGGGGCTCGATCCTGCTCGTCGTCTACACCGCGTTCAGCGCGGCGATGGCCCAGGGCAGTTGGGGCCTGGTCACCCCGGGCGCCCTGCTCGGCCTGCTCGCGGTGCTGCTCGCCCTGCTGGCCGCCGCGCTCGCGGCCACCGGGATCGGCGCACGGTTGCTGGGGCTCGACCGGTCGGCCACCATCGCGGCGGTGCTGTGCGGCTCACAGAAGAGCCTGGCGAACGGCCTGCCGATGGCCACCGTGCTCTTCGGACCCCAGGCCGGGCTACTGGTCCTGCCGTTGATGGCCTATCACCAGCTCCAGCTGGTGGCCGGCACCGTGCTCGCCGGCCGCTGGGCCCGCGCACCGGCCGCCACGGCCGCCGGGCAGGCCCCGTCCGCCGACCGGGTACCGGCCGCGCTCACGGGGCCGGGCGGGCCGCCCGTTCCCGGGTGACCCAGCGCCTGGGGCCGGGCGGCGGCACCCGGCCGCGGTGTCCCGCCGGACACCGGGGCCGGCGGCCGCTACCCGTTCCCGTAGGTCCGCACCGCGGCGGCGCGGGCGTAGTAGTCGGCCGCGTCGGCGGTGAAGCCGTCCTGTTCCGCGAGCCGGCCCGCGCGATCGAAGTGGTGCCACGCCTCACCGTTGCGGTCCAGGGTCGACAGGGCCCTCCCGCAGATGTCCAGGAGCATCGCGCGGCGCGCGACGACCTGGTCCTCCGGGGCGAGGTCGAGCGCGTTCCGCGCGAGGGCGAGCGCCTCCGCCGGGCGCTCGTTCAGCAGGTGGTACCGGGCCAGGTGGTAGGTCGTCAGCATCTCGGTCTGCGGGCTGCCGGCCCTGCGGGCGAGCTGCGCGGCCCGCTCGTAGCCGAGGCCGGCCAGGTTCGTGTCGCCGAGTGCCTCCCGGGCCTGGGCCAGGTTGGCGGTGGCGATCGCCTCGCCCTCGGTGTCGTCGGCGCACCGCGCCAGCACGGGTGCACGCAGCAGGTGCGGCATGGCCTCCTCGTACCGGCCGTTCTGTCCGAGGACCCAGCCGAGCAGGTTCCTGACACGGGACTCCGCGTCGGCGTCGGCCAGTTCGACGGCGGAGCCGAGGGCGTGGCCGAGCGGAGCCTCCCAGTCGGCTCCGGGCTGCTGGACGACCAGGGGCCACAACAGCAGGGCGAGTCGCCACGCCCGGTCGTGGTGACGGCCGGCGGCGGCCACCGCGGTGGCGGCGACGAGGTTGCGCCGTTCCCTGGCGTACCAGGCCATGGCCTCCTCCCGGTCGGCGAAGGCGGGCGTCGACACCGGTGTCCGGAAGTCCTCCGGGAGCCGGCAGCAGGGTTGGCTGCCCGCCACCGCCGCGGTCGCGGCGGCCAGCGCGGCGTACAGGTAGTGGTCGAGGAGCGGGAGGAGGCGGTCGCCCCCGGGGGCGGGGCCGAGCGAGCGGGCGAACAGCCGGATGAGTCCGTGCAGGGCGTAGCGGTCGTGTCCCCGTTCCTCCACCAGGTTGGCGGCGACGAGGCGTTCCAGCACCGCGCGGCTGTCGGCGGGGCTGTCGCCCGCCAGCGCGGCGACCGCCGCCACGTCGATGTCGGGGCCGAAGTGGTGGGCCAGCAGCCGGAGGACGGCGACCGCGTCCGGCGGGAGGTGGTCGACGCTGACCCGCAGGACGGAGGCGAAGTCGATGCCGTCCACCGCGAGGAACGAGATCCGCCGCTGCCCGTCGCGGAGTTCCTCGACCGCGTCGCCGAGCGAGCGCTCGGGCCGCACCGCCAGCCGGGCCGCCGCCAGCCGCAGGGCCAGCGGCAGCCCGTCGCACAGCCGCACCAGGTGCCCGGCGGCGTCCGGCTCCGCCCCGACCCGGTCCGGGCCGAGGATGCGGGCGAACAGCGCCTCGCCCTCCCCCGGCCCGAGCCGGTCCAGCAGCAGCGGGCGGGCGCAGTCGCCGGCGATCAGGCTCTCCAGGCGGTTGCGGCTGGTGACGACCGTGGCGCAGCCGGGGGCTCCGGGCAGCAGCGGGCGCACCTGGTCGTAACTCAGCGCGTCGTCGAGGATGACCAGGAGGCGGCGGTTCCGGAGCAGCGAGCGGTAGAGCGCCTCGGCTGCGGCGGTGTTCTGCGGGATGTCGTCGGGCTGGATGCCGAGCGCGCCGAGGAAGTCCCGGATGACGAAGGCCGGGTCGGCGGCCGGGGCGGTGTCGATGAAGCCGCCGAGCCGGGCGAAGAGCACGCCGTCCGGGAAGTCGGCCGCGGTCTGTTGGGCCCAGTGAGCCACCAGCGCGCTCTTGCCGATCCCGGCGGGCCCGGTGACCAGGCAGATGGGCGAGTCGTGTGCGGTGTACCGCACGGCCGCGTGGAGGGCGGCGAGTTCGCGCGCCCGGCCGGTGAAGCCGGCCGGTCGGCGGGGCAGGAGGAGCGGTCGCCGCAGGTCGTTCGCGCCCGGCTGCCCCGCGCCGCGGTACGCGTCCGTCTGGCGGTGCGCGTCCTTCTGGCGGTGGCTACCGTCCCTGCGGTGCGCGCCCTCCTGTCCATGAGCGTCCCCGGGCCGGTGAGCGTCCCCGGGCCGGAGCGTTTCCTCCCATCGGCGTGCGGCGCGTGCGGCGCGTACGACACGCGGCGGGCTGAGGATCCGGTCGTAGGCCTCGACCATCGCGGGGCCGGGGTCGACGCCCAGTTCGTCACCGAGCAGTCGGGCCGTTCGGTGGTAGAGCTCGATGGCCTCGGCCTGCCGGTTCGTCGCCAGCAGGGCGTCGAGCAGGAGCGCCACCAGGGATTCGCGCAGCGGATGCCGGTCCGCCGGGCCGCGCAGCACCGCGACGGCCTCCTCGGCGCGCCGGCCGACGGTCAGCGCGAGGCCGAGTTCCTCCACCGCGCCGAGCCTCGTCTCCTCCAACTCCGCTGCTGCGGCGGCGACCAGGGGCGTGTCGCAGAGTCCGGCGAGCGCCGGGCCGCGCCAGAGCGCGAGGGCCTTGCGCAGCGACGGGATCCCGCTCGGTGCGCCGTCGCCGGTGCGCGCTTCGGCGACGGCGGCGCGGAACCGCTCGCCGTCGATGCGGTCGGCCGGCGCCTGGAGGAGGTAGCCGTCGCAGGCGGTGGCGATGGTGATCGGCTCCTCGGGGGGCAGCAGCCGGCGAAGTTGGGAGACGTGGCCCTGGATCACGGTCTTGGCGTGCCTGGGCGGCTGCTGGCCCCACAGGGCGTGGGTGAGGCGGTCATTCGTGACCAGCGCGTCGTTGGCGAGGAGCAGCATCGCCAGCAAGGTACGACGCTTCGGTGGCCCGATCTCGACACACTGCCCGTTGCACCGGACTTCGACGGGTCCGAGCAGCCGGAATTCCAACAAGGGTGCCTCCCCACTGCAGATCACCTGCGCAGTGAGCAAGGCTACCCTTGTCAGTGAACACTCACGCACACGCCCCCGACCGCGCCGGGGCGGTCGGGGGTACACGGAGGATGGCGCCGCCGGTTCGGTGAACCCGCCTACCCGCGCGTGGGCGTCACCGGACGTAGTAGGCGCGGTTGTGAGCGGCGACCGGCGGGGACTGGTAGGTCCAGACCCCGGCGGCCGGGGCGTCGGCGAGCAGGTGGGCGAGGTCGCGGGCGGACTCCTCGGCGGGGTTGCCGAGGTCCAGCCGGACGCGGTCGGCGGTGCGGTCGTCCAGGGCGTAGTAGCGGTACGGGTGGTAGACGTTGAGCGGGCCGGCGAGCAGCTTGCCCTCGTCGTCGGTGCCGTAGCCGGTGATCGGGGTGTTGTTGACGGATTCGGCGGTGAGGCCGATCAAGTTCACGTCGAGGGCCAGGAGCTGCTCGTCGTGGCGGCGCAGCCCGTCCGGCCCGATCGTGGCCCGGCGGCAGGAGACCGACCAGCGCTCGCGCACGGCGGGGGCGTTGAGCGAGGGCAGCGCGGTCTCGAACCAGCCGGGGTGCTTGGGCTCGGCGTACAGGCGGCGCCCGGCGTCGATGGCGAGCGGGTTGTCGCACAGGACGTGCAGACGGGCGATGCCGAGCAGCTTGGTCTGATCGTAACCCCGGGCGTACTGGCCGTAGTTGAGGACCGGCAGGCGGTCCCCGGCGAACACCGGGTGGGCGACCAGATTGATCTCCAGCTCCTCGGTGATGCCACCGCCGTTCGGGTACTGGGCGAAGTACAGCTGGTAGTTGAGGGACACGCAGGCCCCGCCGTCGAACACGGCCGCGGTCAGGCCGGGGTGGCGTTTGCCGAGCAGCTCGCGCGCCCGCTCGGGCTGGACCAGGTAGTCGACGCCGATGTTGTGCAGCGCGCCGTAGTGGAAGGGCAGGTGGTACGGCTCCGGTACGGGCGGGAGCGGCAGGCCGGTCATGGTGTCTCCGGGAGGACGGGCGAAGGGGAGGCGGACGAACTGGGGGCGGACGAACTGGGGGCGGACGAACTGGGGGCGGACGAACTGGCTTCGGGCGAAGGGGAGGCAGGCGAACGGGGGGCAGCAGGGGACGGCAGCCGGGTGCCGGCGGGCAGCGGGTGGCGCAGGTCCAGCAGGTCCTGGTGGATCCGGTCGGCGCTGCGCAGGGCGAGGGCCGCCATGGTGAGCGAGGGGTTGGAGGTGCCGAGCGAGGGCATCGAGCCGCAGCCGACGGCGTACAGGTTCGGGTGGTCCCAGCAGCGCTGCCAGTGGTCGACGACGGAGGTGGCGGGCGAGTCGCCCATGACGTGGGTACCGCCGGCGTGGCCCGCGCCCCGGTAGCCGTAGGCGACTCCCCGGTGCTCGAGGCGGCCCGGCCACTGCGGACCGGCCGGGTAGGCGGTGTGGTCCTCGGCGCCGAGCAGCACGAACAACTGGTCGGAGACGGCCCGGGCCGAGACCATGCCCGCGCGGACGTACTCGTCGAGGTCGTAGCGGATGGCCGGGCCGGGGAGGCCGAGCGGATCGCGCCGGTCCGGGTCGAGGGTGACCCGGTTGGCCGGGTCGGCGGGCTGCTCCAGTTCGAACTGGAACGAGAACTGACGGCCGAGCCGGTCGCCGAGGCGTGCCCGCAGTTCCTTGCCGCGCAGCCCGGCGGCCAGCAGTGCGGCGGTCTCCGCCTCGGGGGCGCCGCCGGCCCAGGACCAGCCCCAGTTGCCGATCTCGATCCGGAACGGGGCCCGGCGGGCGCGGGCCGGGCCGAAGCGGAAGGCCTCCAGGCCGCTGGTGGAGCCGGGCCCCCGGTAGGGGCCGACCTGGCCCGGCATGAGCCCCCAGGTGAGCAGCGCCGGGTGGTCCATCAGGTTGCGGCCCACCTGGTCGCTGCGGTTGGCCAGGCCGGACAGGAGCAGCAGCCGGGCGTTCTCGACGGCGTGCGCGGCGAGGACGACCAGGTCCGCGTCCACCCGGTGGGCCGTGCCGCCGGCCAGGTACTCCACCCCGGTGGCGCGCCCGGTCACCGGGTCGGCGAGCACCCGGGCGACCACGGCCCCGGTCCGCAGTTCGACGCAGGGCGCCCAGCGGGCCTGGGTGCGCAGCGGCGTGTACTTGGCGCCGGTCGGGCAGACCGGGACGCAACTGGCGCTGCCCGCGCAGGGCGGACCGAAGGTGTCGCCGGGCCGGGTGGGCAGGCCGTTGCGGGCGTGCGGGGTGCCGGTGACGGCGAGCCGGGCGGGGTCGGACATGGCGGGGTCGTGGACGGTCCGGCCGTCGAGGGCGTGGGCGAGCTTGCGGTCCAGGTGACTGGCCGGGATGGACCGCATGGGGAAGGCGTAGTCGTCCGGGATCGGCAGGCCGACGGCGCGGCGCTGCTCCCCGGCGTCGGCGGCGACACCGAGTTCGTGTTCGGCGGCGCGGTAGTACGGCTCCAGGTCGTGGTAGCCGATCGGCCAGTTGCGGCCGCGGCCGAGGTCGCCGGTGCGGAAGTCCTCGGGGTGCATGCGCGGGGTGAGGCCGGTCCAGAGCAGTCCGGTGCCGCCGTTGGCCCGCAGGTAGCCGCTGGCGTAGGGCAGCGGGCCGTACTGCCGGAGGTGTCCGGTGGCGGTGAAGCCGCCGCCGGGGAGCCCGGCGAGGTCGGTGACGTCGGGGGACGGGGCGTCGGGGTTGTGCGGGTAGGGCGAGGTGGGCGGGCCGCCGCCGGCCGCGCGGAAGGCGGCGGCGGTCTCGGGCCCGGTGGGTGCGGCCCGGCCGGCTTCGAGGACGAGGACCCGCCAGCCCTGCGCGCCGAGGCGGTGGGCGACCAGTGTCCCGGCGAAGCCGGCGCCGACCACGACGGCGTCCCAGCGGGCGGTCACTGGTCCTCGCCGCCTCGGGGCGCCTCGGCCCAGCTGCCGTGGCCGGGGGCGGCGGTGCCGGGCGGGTCGGCACGGAAGGTCCGCCAGGCCAGGCCCTGGTCGTAGGCGTGGGCGGAACTGGGGGTCTCGCCCGGCCAGGCGCCGACGTACCAGAGGTGGACCAGGGCGTGGTCGTCCCGGACCCGGTGGGCCAGGGTGGTGCGGTGGTGCTCGTGCGCCATGCCGGTGGCGCGCAGCTCGGATTCGTCGAAGCCGGTCAGTTCGGCGCAGACGCGCAGGAACTCGTCGAAGTCGGCGAGGTCGTCGGACGCCCCGAACTCGGCGAGGCAGTCAACGGCAGGATGGTCGTCTGGCACGGACACGCGGGCACCCCCATGGTCGTCGAAGGGTGGCCAAGACATGACAGACCGTGGGACGGATGGAGTCGGCGGCCCGTCACGGTCAGCCAGCGCGATCCTGCCGCCCGCCGTCACCACCGGGAACCCGTTGCCCGAATCTGCCCGGACTTGACTGCCTCATGCCCGATTGATCACCTACCACGTTCGATCGGCGGCCGCTTCCGGTCGGACGCGCGGCGGGACGAAAGGGCTCGGGAGGGCACGGGAGGGCACAGGAGGGCACGGGAGGGCACAGGAGGGCACAGGAGGGCACGGGAGGGCACAGGAGGGCACGGGAGGGCAGACGGCGGGGTCGGGTGACGACCGGTGAGGCCGCCACCGGTCAGCCGAGTGCGCGGACGGCCTCCAGGACGTCGAGGCCCAGCTCCGGGTCCGCCTCCTCCGGCAGGCTCACGGACAGCCGTGTGACCAGGCCCGCGTACCGGCGGGTCAGCTCGCGGGCGACGTCCTCGACCGGGCCGGACACCGCGAAGGCGTCGAACACCTCGTCGTCGATCAGCGCGGCCATCTCCGCCCAGCGGCCGCGCACCGAGTGGGTGTGCAGTTCCTCCTGGAGCCCCTCCCACCCGTGCTGGGCCAGCACCGGGCGGTAGGCCGAGGTGGAGGCGTAGAACGCCAGCCGCTCCCGCACCCCGGCCCGGTTGGCCGCCAGCTCCTCCTCGGTCCGGCCGGTGGCGGTCAGCACGCTGCCGGCGATCTCGAACGGCCGCGCCGTCCACGGGGCACCCTCGGCCTCGGCCTGCGCCCGGGCCCCGGCCAGGGCGGGCAGCACCTGCTCGGCCAGGTAGGCGGGCGACGAGAACGGGTGACTGAGGAACCCGTCGGCCACCGCCCCGGCCGTACGGGTCATCAGCGGCCCGACGCCGGCCAGCAGGATCCTCGGCACCCCGGCGGGGACGGGGTCGGGCGAGAAGACCGGCGTCATCACCGTGTGGGTGTAGAACTCGCCCCGGAAGCGCAGCCGTTCGCCGGTCTGCCAGCTGTGCCAGATCGCCCGCACCGCGTGCACGTACTCGCGCATCCGCGCGGCCGGCCGGTCCCAGGGCATCCCGAAGCGCTTCTCGATGTGCGGCTTGACCTGCGAGCCCAGCCCGATGACGGCCCGTCCGCCGGAGGCCGCGTGCAGCCCCCAGGCCTGGTAGGCGAGCGTCATCGGAGTACGGGCGAAGGCCACCGCGATGCCGGTGGCCAGCTCGATCCGCTCGGTCCGGTCGGCGGCGCGGGCCAGCTGGAGGAACGGGTCGTACGCGGTCTCGGCGACCACCAGGCGGTCCATGCCCCGGCGTTCGGCCCGCTCGGCGGCGTCGAGGATCCCCGCCGGGTGCCCGGAGGCGGTGGCGTCGAGACGGAAGGCGGGGGGTCGGTGCATGGCGGTGCTCCTGGGCGCGGGCTGCGGCGGTACCCGGGTAGCCTCCCACGCCGGCACCCGGGTCCGACCCTCCCCTCCGGGTCACGCCGGCTCGGCGCCCGGCGTGACCCGGAGGACAGGACCGACCTGCGCAGCCCGCCGGTCAGCGTTTGAAGAACTCCACCTCGGCCAGCGCGATCGAGGTTCCGGGCCCCGTCCCGGCGGCGGCGCGGACGACCAGCGTCACCTTCACGACGTCGCTGACGCCGGTCAGCACGGTCTGCGGGCCCGATTTGTCGTTCAGGGTCACCTTCTGCTCGTGCACCTTTCCGTCCGAGGTCGTCATCTGGAGGTCCAGGGCGGTGGGCCGTGCCTGCTTCAGGAACTGCTGCTGGTCGGTGGAGGCGCCGGTGTGGACGATGACGTCCACCAGCCGGAACGGGCGGGCGAAGGGGAAGCTGATCGAGTCCCCGACGTTCGGCGCCCCCCAGTAGGTGTTGCTCAGCCCGTCGACGGCCAGTTTCGCGGGATGGCCCTCGACCTCCGCACTCGCCGACGCCCCGGTGGGGGTGATCGCCGAGGCGTTGCGGAGCTTGTCCAGCACGTCCTCGTAGAGGTTCCGGCCCTCCGGGTAGAACAGCACCCCCGCGACCACCAGCGCCGCCAGCACGAGCAGCGCGATCATCCGGCGCAGGGTGTTGCCGGAGCCGCCGATGCGCACGCGGCGCCGGAACGGCCAGCGGGTGCGCCACCACGGCAGGGCCGCCACGGGTTCGGCGGGGGTCAGCGGCTCCGCGCAGCGCCGGCAGAACTTCCGGTCGGGCCGGTTGGGCGTGCCGCACCGGGGGCAGGGCGGGCCGACCTGGGCCTCGTCGGCCGCTGCCGGGCGGACGATCGGGCGGGGCGCGACGGGCTTCGCGGGCTGCACCGCCACCGGGTCCGCCACCGGCGGCCGGGCGGCCTCGGGCTGCTGCGGCGGCACCGCCCGGGGGCGGACCGGCGGCACCTCGGGGGCGGGGGCAGCTGCGGGGGTAGGCGCGGGCACCGCGGCGGGCGCGGCGGCGGACGGCCTCGCCGGCTCGGCTGGCCGTGCGGCGGGCGGCTCGGCTGGCCGTGCGGCGGGCCGTGCGGCGGGCGCCGAGGACGGCCGCGCGGGCGGTTCCGCGCGGGCAGCGGCGGCGGGCGGGGCAGCAGCAGGCTGGGCAGCGGCGGCAGGCGGGGCGGCGGCAGAGGTGGGAGCCGCGGAGGCGGGAGCCGCAGAGGTGGCGGCAGCCGTCCCCGACCAGCCGAGGTAGGCACCGCAGTTGCCGCAGAAGTCGTCCCCGTCCTCGTTGGCCACTCCGCACTCGGGACACGTACGCATCGCTCAGCTCTCTTCCGCACCGAGTGGACCGAGTGGACCAGGTGAAGCAGGTGGATCAGGTGGACCGGATGGACCAGGTGGACCGGGCAGGACCTCCACCCGGCAGGTGAGGTGGACCGGGCAGGACGCCCGGACGACCGCCAGCACCTGCTCCTCGTCCACCGTCGGGGTGCGCTCGGGCCAGACCCGCACCAGCAGTTCCCCGGAGGGCGCGGGCGGCAACTCCGCGCCCGGGGTGGTGGACCAGGCCACCCCGCCGCCGTCCACGATCTGCGCGCCGACGCCGAGGATCAGCCGCAGCCGTTCCCGGAGCCCCCGCCGGGTGCCCCGCCACCGGTGCAGTTCGACCGCGCGGCCGACCACGGCGCGGCGGACCTCCTCCGGCCAGGCCTGGTCGGCCTCGACGGCGACCCAGTCCGCCAGCCAGCCGACGAAGTCGGCCGGGGCCAGGCGTGGTTGGAAGTAGGCGGGCAGGTTGTCCAGGGTGGCGAAGACCGGGGCGAGGACGGTGTCCAGGCCGGCGGTGAACCGCTGGGCGAAGTCGTCCTCGGCGTAGAGCGCGGGCAGGAGCTCGCCGATCGGATGCGGGCTGGGCAGCCCGGGGACGGCCGCTCTGCTCATCGCGGACCGTCCGCCGGGAGCGCGGCGACCACGACCTGGTGCTGGTGGGAGAAGACCAGCGCGTCCGGGGCGACGTCGACCCGTTCGGCGGGTGCGCCCCGGCGCCCGGTGATCGGGTCCGCCGGGAAGAGCCGCAGCTCCTCGACCGCCGTGACCCCGGCCACCTGCTGGAGCACCGCGAACACCTCCCCGTACTGCACGGCCCGGCCGAACGGCCAGCCCCTTCCGTCGGCGCCGCCGCGCAGCGGGTTGAGGTGCCGGAACAGGGCCGCGAGCGCCGCCTCCCGGACCCGGTCGCCGTCCGGGGAGCGGGTCGCGAGCCGGGCGACCACCGTCACCCCCTGGTAGTCGGGGGGTTGGACGACGAGCCGGGTGCCGACGAGCCGTCGCTCGTCCAGGGCCGCCGCGATGGCCGACAGCACCTGCTCGCCGGGGATCAGCTGCTCGAACCGCAGGCGGTCGCCCTCGTCCGCGACCGCGTCGGGGACCACCAGCACCCGCACCGCGCCCGCCTCCCCGGCGACGGCCGGCGCGCAGCGCACCCGGGCCGCCGAGGGGGCGGCCTGCCGGGCGATCAGCTCGAAGTCCCCGGCGGTGACGGCCCGTTCCTGGAGGCGCAGCAGGTGGGGGGCGCGCACCTTGGCGTTCTCCACCGTCTCGCCGTCGACCCCGCCCCGGGCCGCCTCGCGGTTGTCGACCCTGGCCACGTACGGGACGGAGCTGCGCAGCACCGTGATCGTCGCCCGGGCGACGTTCCCGGCGGTGCCGCCGCCCGTGCGGTAGTGCGGTACCCGCAGGTGCGCCCCCTTGGGCGGCACCGCGCCGAAGGCGCGCAGGCCGCCGTCGGGTTCCCGGACGGCGGGCGGGAACGCGAACTCGCCCGTGGTCGCGTCGATCACCACGTGCCGGTCGGTCGGCGCCGAGTCGCCGAAGTGCTCGACGGCCGTCCACCGCTCCCAGCCCTCGCCGGCCGCGACCTCGACCACCGGGGGCCCGCCGTCGAGCAGGACGGGCGGCCTGGCGAGCCGGAAGCGCTGGCCCGCGACGCCCTCCGAGGTGCCGAGCGGTGCGTCGGTCACGGTCTGGGCGTGCACGACGGTCGCGGTGCCGCCGACCGTGAACACCTCCGCGCGGCGGATCGTCGGGGACTCCGCGTAGAACGGCTGGCCCGGCTCCGGCGCGGCCACCCGGCAGCGCAGCCAGCCCGCCCGGCGCCCGGCGACCACCGAGGCGACCTGCCCGGCGGGCACGAACACCACCACCTCGCCGGGCCGGTTGAGGCCGCCGGTGGTGTCGGAGCCGGTCTCGCAGGCGATCCACCGCGCGCCGTCCCACACCTCCCAGGCCAGCGGGGGCTGGCGCGGGTCGACGCCGACGCCCTCGACCCGGCTGTCCAGCCGGACGACGAGGATGCAGCGCGGCACGACGGCCGGCAGCGCGAACAGCATGGCGTCCCCGACCTGGGGGCGCGGCTGGAAGCACGGCACGTCCACGCCGTCGGCCAGCCGCGCCGTGGCGTCGGTCTGCTCCCCCGCGGCGGAGACGGTGACCAGCCGGTCGAGGGAGCTGGGGACGACGGGCAGGTCCTCGACGGTGGAGAACACCACCGCCTCCTCGGTCTCGGTCCGCAGCGTGGACACCTCGGTGCCCGCCCGCAGCAGAACCGTTTCGGGCTGCGGGGCCGACAGCCAGAAGTCGACCTCCGCGGTCGCCGCGGCCGGCGGGAAGAGCCGCACGCCCAGCAGGTCGAGGAAGGCGGAGTAGTTCTTCTCCGGCACCCGGTTCAGCCGGTAGAGCAGTTGGTCCACCATGTACGCGAAGGTCTCGATCAGGGTGACCCCGGGGTCGGACACGTTGTGGTCGGTCCACTCCGGGGCCCGCTGCTGGACGAACCGCTTGGCCTCGTCGACGAGTTGCTGGAACCGGCGGTCGTCCAGGTTCGGGGAGGGCAGCGCCATCAGCTCACTCCCCCGGTCACGGCGCCCAGGGCGCCCGGGGTGTCCTGGACCTCCGGGGCGTCCGGCGAGCTCGGGATGGTGTAGAAGGGGAAGACCAGGTTGCGGCGGTCGTTGGTGGACCGCACGGTGTAGTGGACGTCGATGTAGAGCGTGCCGTCGTCGACGGTGTCGAAGGCGATCACGACGTCGTCCACCTCGATGCGGGGCTCCCAGCGGTCCAGTGCGGTGCGCACCTCGCGCGCGATCCGGCCCGCGGTGCCGCCGTCGCTCGGCGCGAACACGTACTCGTGGATGCCGCAGCCGAACTCCGGGCGCATCGGCCGTTCCCCGGGGGCGGTGCCGAGGATCAGCCGGATGGCCTCCTCGATCTCCCGGTCCCGGTCCACCATGCCGATGCCGCCGGTGGCGTTCACCCGCAGCGGGAAGGCCCAACCACGGCCGATGAAGCCGCTCACGCGACCCCTCCGATCAGCACGTTGAACGCGCCGGTCACGATCTTCGCGCCGCAGGCCGTCTGGTCCCCCACCCGCGCCGCGGGCAGCCCCCCGATCAGGACCAGGCCGCCGGCCGCCGCCTTGGGGCTGGGCATGACGACGTTGCCGGGCCCGAGTTCCACGTGCGGCACGCACACGTGCAGGCTGCCGGTGACGGCGGCCGGGCGGCCTCCGATCAGCACGGTCTCCGCCGCGAGGGCGCCTGGTGGCGGGGTGGTGATGGCACCGCCGTCGCTGGTGGTGTCACCCATCCGGGCTGCGGGGGGCATCTGCGTTCTCCTATCGGGTGGTTCGAGGGGGCCGGAGGGGCAGTGTCGATGACGGCGAGTCAGTTGATGCGCACGAGGGCCGCCTTGAGCACCGCCAGCGCGCCGCCGTCCACGGTGACCTCGGTGCGGCCGGTGACGTTCACCGATCCGCCGCGCAGGTTCACCGCCCCGGCGCCGGCGTCGATGGTGATGCCGGTGGAGGACAGCCGCACCGAACTCGCCGCCGCCGCACCGGCCGCGCCGAAGACGGTCAGGACGATCTCACCGCGCTGCTCGTCCAGCCGCACCTCCAGCTTCCGGTCCCCGCTGGCCAGCCGGACGCCGGACTGGCCGCCCGGCACGTCCAGCAGCTCCAGACGGTGGCCCGAACGGGAGACCAGCGAACGGCGGTTGACCTTCCCGCCGGCCGGGTCGACCAGCGGCACCTCGTGCGGCGAGGGCTTGTCGACGCCGTTGTAGAGGCCGCCCAGCACGTACGGGCTGTCCAGGCAGCCCTGTTCGAAGCCGACCAGCACCTCATCGTTCACCTCGGGGCTGAACACTCCGCCGCCGCCCTGCCCGCCCCACTGGACGGTACGCACCCAGTCGGAGACGTAGGTGTCGTCCAGCCACGGGAACTTCAGCCGCACCCAGCCGCGTTGCGCGCCCCCGGGCTCCCGGACGTCGGTGACCACGGCGATGGCCAGACCGGGCATCCGCGGCCCGCGCGGGACCGCGTTGCCCCCGGTGACCAGCCCCGCGAGGGAGCGGTCCGGCGCCGCGCTGACCACGACGGTGGTCCGGTAGCCGCGGTAGGGCTCCAGCAGGTGGCGCACCGCGGTGGCCGTGTAGCGGCCGGAGAAGGCGGCGCCGACGTTGCCCAGGGCGACCGGAACGCCCGCCCGCAGCTTCGGGTTGCCCTCGACGACCGCCTCCAACTCGCCGAACCCGGCGGCCACCGAGGCGGCCACCGACCCGGCCGCGGCCGCCGTCTCCGCCTGCGTGCGGTACGGGGTGTCGGTGACGGTCATCCGCGCCCGTCCGGCGAAGGCGGCGGCCACCGTCGACGGGCTCATCCCGGGCCGCACCGTCTCGCTGGCCACCGACGGCTCCGTGGCGACCAGGGCCTTCTTGGTGAGAACGTTCCAGCCGCGCACCTCGACCGTGTCCGCCCCGCCGCCACCCGTCAGCACGCCGCGCAGCTCCAGCAGGTTGCGGCCGTACTCCAGGACCATCGGGTTCTGCGGAGCGGGCGTCGAGGGGGCCGGGGCCGAGGAGGCCTGCTCGGGCTTGACGAACTCCAGCAGCCCCTCGTCGTCCGCCCGCACCTGCGCGCCGCTCTCCTGCGCCAGGTACTGGAGGAACTCCCAGTCCGAGACGTTGGCCTGCGACAGCTGCTCGTGGACCACGGGGAACGCGTCGACCCGGCCGCAGCCGAGCCCGGCGCCCGCGGCGACCTGGCGGACGACGTCCGCCGTCGACATGTTGCGGAACGCCTTCACCCGGCGCCCGCGCATCAGCCGGTGGGTGATGGCGGACGCCCGCACCACGGTGAACGAGCCGGTGGTGTCCACGTCCAGCTCCAGCGCCGTCACCTCGCCGGTGAACAGCCGCACCTGCGCGTTGCCCTGCACCGTCATCACGGAGACCCGCAGCCGGGTGCCGATGGTGACCCCGGTCGCGGAGAGGAAGGTGTGGTCCGCGTCGCGGAACATCAGCACGGCGGTGTCGGGCAGGCCCACGCTCTCCTCGATGTCGCAGGAGACCAGCTGGGCCGCCCAGACCGGCGGCAGCGGGCCGGGCGCCTCGACGATCGGATCCGCGGCGAAGGAACGGCCGCCGCGCGCCTCGGGAGTGGTCATGACCGCCCGCCTCGGGTGGGCTCGTCGATCCCCGGCACGATCAGTTCCACCCCGGGGACGAGCACCATCGGATCGTCGATGTCGTTGGCCTCCGCGATGGTGCGCCACGCCGTCGCGTCGCCGTACTCGCGCCAGGCGAGCAGCGGCAGGCTGTCGCCCGCGATCACCCGGTGGGTGCTGCGCGCCTCCATCGAGCCGGAGGTCGGGTTCTGGCCCGGCGTGTCGACACTGGCCTCGTCGATGGTGAACGAGCAGGTGGCCCGCAGCGGCTTGCCGTCGACGTCGAAGAGCGAGTAGGTGACCTGAAGACCGGTCAGCACCCCGTTGAACGAGGTCGTCGACGACGTGCCCCAGTCCAGCCGGATCCACGGGCTCGCCGGCTTCTTGCGCGCCAGGCTGGCCGGAGTCGGGACACAGGCCGTCATCAGTTGCTCCACCGCCTTCTCCACGGAGTCGTCATGGGTCGCCGTCGCATCGAGGAACACCTCCATGGACAGCGAGCGGGGCCCGCTGCCGACGAACTCGGGCAACGCGGACTCGGCGGCCATCCGGGACGGGGTGCGGCGCCACTCCGAGGACTTCCGCAGCACCAGGCTCGACGGGTTGAACTGGAGCGGGAGCCGCGCGATCACCCCGCCGGGCTGCGCTCCGACCGTCGCCGGGGGCTCCATGATGGCCAGTTGGGCCCGGGTGACACTCGCGGGGACCACTGAGGACATCCCGCACCTCCTTCCGTTCGTCGTCCGATGGGTGGCCTGCGCCGGGTGCGACGCGCCGTCACGATGACGGGCGCAGACCGACGTGGGCGATCTCCAGGGACTCCATCGCCACCTGCGAGCTCGCCGGGTCGAACGACGGGCCCTGCCAGCGGACGGGCACGATACCGAGCACCTGCCACCTGACGATGGGGCTCAAATCGGGCCGCAGGGCCACGATTTCGCCGTTCTTGGGCTGGACCCGCCGTACGGTCTCGTCCAGCCAGCGCGCGATCTTGGCGGTGTCCGCGGTGACCGCGCGGGTGAGCGTGATGTTCGACCAGGTGATGCGGCCCGGCAGTTGCCAGGAGAAGCCGTTGTTGCCGCCCTCGGCGTACTGATGGATCTCGACCTCGGCACCCAGCCCCGAGCACGTCGTGAACTCCCCCAGGTCGTTGCCGCCGATCGTGAGCCTGAAGAACACGCTCGTCGCGAAGATGTTGTCGGTCATTCCTGCCTCCGTCGCCTGCCCGCCTACCGCTGCCCGTCTGCCCGCCGCGCCCTGAGCGCTCAGCGGCGGCCGTCGTACGGCCGCCCGGCGCGCTCCCTTCCCCTGCGCAGTTCGGCGCGCAGCAGCCGTCCGACGGGCTCGATCAGGCGCCGGGCCAGTTCGTCGAGGTCGGCCCCCGACGGGGACCCGGTCGACGACCCGCCGCCCGGCTGCGGGGGCGGGGCCGCGGTCGGCGGCGGGGACGAGGCGGTCTGGACGGTCACCGGGGTGCGGGCCGGTACGGCGGTCAACGGCACCCCGGACAGACCCGCCTGCTCCGCCACCCGTTGCAGCACCCGTGCCGTCTCCGCCGACGGCCGCGACGGCGTGGACGGCCCGGTCGGCCCGGTCGGCCCGGTCGGCGCGGAAGACGATCCCGCGCCGCCCAGGGACGGCGCGGTCCACGACCACGAACCGGTGCGCAGCGGCGAATCGCCGCCCGCCCCCGGCCCACCGAGGCCGCCGTCCGCGACGCCCGGCACCCGGGTGCCGCCGCTCGGCAGCGGCGGCGTCGCGGACGCGGGCACGGCGGGGCCAACGTGACCGGCGCGACCGGCGACCGGCAGCCGCTGGATCACCCCCGGGACCGCCGGGGACGCCAGGGCCCTCGGCGGCGTGAGGCGCACCAGCGGCACGCTCGGAGCACGGCCACCGGAGGAGGCCGGCACCGACGCAGGACGGCCCCCGCGACCGGCGGGGACTGTGGCAGGCGCCGACGCACCTTCGGAGGACGCCGGTCGAACGGACGGTTCGGCCGGGCCAGGGGTAGGACCAGGGCCGGCGGCAGCCACAGCGGCAGCGGCAGCGGCAGCGGCAAGGCCAGCGGCCGGGCCGGCGACAACGGGGCCGGCGGACGCCGACCGCTGCACGCTCACAGCGCGCCCGGCACGGGAGGCGCCCACAGCCGCCGGGCCGCCATCGACCACGCCGGCCGGGGGTGCTGGACGCTCCCCGCGCCGCACCCGACCAACGGGAGCCACGATCGGCACCGCAGCGCCTCGCGGCTCCGCCGACCGGACGCCCGGTTCGACGGAGCTCGGGCCGCCGGCGACGGAACGCCGCACCGCCGGACCGTGACCGCCACGCTCCACGACCACCGGCGGCACGGGAGTCTCCCCGCGCCGCACCCGCCCGGCAGGGGCGAAGGCGGGCACCACAGGTCGCCCGGCCGACGCCTCCGCACGAGGGCCCCCGGCCGTCGTCGAATGTTGCACACCCGCCCGCCCCGCAGGAGGACCGCCGTGCTCCGACGACCGCGTATCCGCCTTCACCGAGCGGCCGGTGCCAGGACCGGCGGCCACCGGACCAGAGCCATCGGATGCCGAACGCTGCACGCTCGGACGCCCCGCAGCGGCACCACCGCGCCCTGACGGCCGCAACGTCCGCGCCACCGAGCCGACCGGCTCCGACGGCCGCGCATCCGGCTCCGACGGCCCGGCGCCGCCGGTCACCGAACGCTGCACACTCGAACGCCTCACAGCAGCGGAACGCCCGACCGCACCAGAACCGGCAGACCCGGCAGACCCGCCGACCGCCGAACCCCGCGCACCCCGCACCGCCGGTCCGGTGCCGTCCGGGTCCGCCGCTGCCGCCGGGCGCGCGGCCTCGGGCCGACTCGTCTGTGCACGTCGGGGGAGCCGCAGAACGGCGGCGGCCCGGTGCCGCCAGCTCACGGGTGTCGCCGGTTCCGGGGCCGAGGGACCTTCGGCGCGCGCGGGCGGCTCCTGCGGCCAGGCGGCCCTGACGACAGGTGGGGCGGGCGCAGGCACGGGGCCGGGCCCCGGTGTGGGCACCGCCGCCGGTGCGGCGAGCGTGGACGCCAGGCGGCGCTCGCCGAGCAGGCCGAGCGTGCGGTGGCCGGGCGCGGCCACCGGACGTACGGCGGTGCCGCCGATCGGCGAGCGGGCCACGACCAGCGGGCCGTGCTCGCCCAGCGAAGCGGCCGACCGCACGTTCCGGGCGCCACCCGTGCCACTCGTGCCACTGCTACCACCGGTACTACCGGCGCCTCGGGTGCGGCGGGCCGCGTCCTGCGGTGCCGTCCCGGAGGACGGCTGCGGCCCTACGGCGGGACCAGGCGCGGTGGGGCCGACCTGTCCGCTCGTGTCAGCGCTCTGCCCGCCGGGCGCAGTCGCACGCTGGACTGCCGTGGCACCCGGCTCGGCGGCGGCAGTGGCCGCCGCCCGAGGGGCGCCTTCCCGGCTCGGGGTCACCGTACTTCGGCCGGCCGACTGCGACGGCGCGGACGGAGCGGGGGAGCCGGGAGTCGCAGGGGTGTCGGGAGTCGCGGGGGCGCCGTGGCCCGGGGTCATGACCCGCCGGACGGGGCCGCGCCGACCGTCGGCCGCGCGGGCGGCCCGTGCTCCGGGTGCCGCACCCGCCGTCGGCGGCAGCGCGGTCAGCGGCGCGCCCAGGCCCCCGTGCGTACGCGCGTTGGAGGATTCGGCGCGCGGCTGTGCGCCGCGCTGCGCGGCGGTCGGGCCGCCGCCGGTCTGAGCGGCGCGCTGCACGGGGGTGTCCCCGCGCCGACCGGTGTCGGGGCGGGCCGGGTGCACCGGGCTGCCCGGTGCGGACGGCTCCGCGCCGGCCGGCCCGCTCCCCGCCGGAGCGGCCGGGTGCGCGGGCGGGTGCGCGGGCGGGGAGACGATCGGCATCGGCCCGTGCCCGTGCCCGGGTCCGTGCCCAGGGCCGGGGCCTGCCGCGCCGTCGGCGTTGAGCCGTGGCGAGGCGCTGGCGGGCAGCGAGGTCAGCGGGGCCCCGAGGACGGGTCGGCGCGGTGCGGCGCCTCCCGTCGCGGAGCGCTGCACGGCGTTGCCGGCGCGCGGGGTCGGGGTACTGGCCGGCCGCACCGGCGCCGGCTCGGAGGTCCCGGCCGGCTGCACGCTGACACCCGGCTCCGCCACGGGCGGCACGACGGCGGCGGAACGTTCTGCCGGCTTCGCGCCCCCGGGCCGATCCACCGGCGCCGCGCCCTCGGAACGCTCCACCGGCTTCGCGCCCTCGGGCCGATCCACCGGCGCCGCGCTTTCGGAACGCTCCGCCAGCCTCGCGCCCTCGGAACGTTGCACGGGCCGGGGCGGGATCACGGCCACCGCGCGCGACGGCAGCGACCGGGGGCGCGGTGCGACGGTCAGCGGCTTTCCGATGCGGCGCGGCGGGACCGGCCGGGTCGGCCCGGCAGACGGCGTCTCGGAGCCGTGGGCGGCCTCCGGGGCAGCCGGGACGGCGCCGCCCTCGGCGGTCACCGCCCGTACGGGCAGCCGTCGCACCACGGCGCCGGACCTCTGCACCTGCCGCGCCTGCCCGGGCCCACCCGCCTCGCTCGGCCCGTCCTCCATCGAAGCCGGAGCCGAAGCCGAAACCGGAGCCGGAGCCGACGACGCCACCGCCGGTGCGGCGTACGACAGCGCGGGCCCGTCCGCCCCGGCGGAAGCCGCCGGGCCGAGGGGCCGAGCCACCGCCCGCAGGATGCCCGCCGGGGCGGACGGCAGGACCGCGTGCCCGAGCGCACCGGTCAGCGAGGGGTTCTGCCAGGAGGCGAGCCGGGACCGGAACCGCAGGCCGTCGCTGACCCCGGCCGCCGCCCCCGCGAGGGTCGGGGCCAGGGGCGCGACCGCGCGCCAGCCGCCGTCCGCAGTGGGCACGTCGGCCCGGGGCGCCGGGGCCGCGTCACGCGTGCCGCCCGAGACACCCGGGGCGCCCGAAGCACCGGGAGCGCCCACCTCGCCCGGACGGCCGGCCTTCCGGCGTCCGAACCGGTCCCGGATCCCCATCCCGTTCACCCGCCTTCGTTGACGCGGGTGTTGATCCGCGCGATCTCCCGCACCCACGCACGGCGTTCGTGGTGGGAGAGGTCGAGGATGTCCTCCCGCTGCCAGTGGAAGTGGTAGGCGATGTACGCGATCTCCTCGTACAGCCGGGTGGTCGCGTACGTCACGATTCCCCCAGGCGCCCACCAGCGAGGTCGACTTCGAAGGAGCCGTCGCAGTGCGGGCAGGTCACCGCGGCGCGGGTGTGGCCCTCGCTGTTGATCCGCTGGTAGAAGTCCTGGAGGAACGCGACGTCGGTGGCGTACATCTGCTCGACGACGCCGGCGTGCACGTCGGTGACGGTGCCGAGCCGGGTGATCACGTGGCTGAGCAGCACCACGCTCAGGTACGCCGGATTCTCCTTGACCCGCAGGTCGATCTGGGGCATCAGTTCGTCCCGCGCGGTGGCCAGGCGCATGGCGCCGTGGCGGTGCAGGGTGCCCTCGTCGTCGAGGTACCCGCGCGGGAGCTCGAACTCGAACTCCGTGTGCAGTCCGTGCCCCTGGGGGCCCCGTCCCCGCTGCGGCGCGGCGGCCTGCGGGGCCGGGGTCGCAGCGGGGGACGGTGCCGGGGCCTGCTCCAGGAGTTCGTCAAGGCTGATCCGTCGCCTCATTCGACGTGGATCTCCTCGAACACGATGGTCACCGTCTCGGACGCGGCGCTGGATTCACCGGCGGTGAGGGTGGGGCCCTCCCACCGGCTGGCCCAGGCGTTCATCAGCTGGATCCGCCGGAGGGTGGCGCCGGTGGTGTCCTTGACCTCGATGGTGAGGTTCTGCCGCGCGGTGTTGATCGCGCCGTTGTTGAGCGTCTCGTTGATCCACTTGGTGAACGCCCCGCTCTTGTCGAGCCCGCGGGTGATCGTCACCTCGCCCGGCAGCCGCGCGCCGGGCTGCTTGCGAACGATCAGCTTGCCCTGCTGGGTCACCTGCTTGTACTCGACGACGTCCTGGTCGACGGTCAGGTTGCTGACCTCCTTGACCGACTCGACGTTGTAGCCGCCGAGCTGGACGCCGAATATGTGTGTGGAGAGCGGATCGCCTTCTGCCATGACTTCCTGTCACCTTCCGGTCTGTGCTGGCCTGCTGGTCACTCGTTGACGAGGCTCGTGCTGTCGGAGAACTGGGACAGCCGGAACACCACGAACTCGGCGGGCTTCACCGGAGCGACCCCGATCTCGCACACCACCTGCCCGAGGTCGATGGACTCCTGCGGATTGTTCTCGCGGTCGCACTTGACGTAGAAGGCCTCCGCGGCCGTGGCGCCGAACAGTGCCCCGCGTCGCCACTCCTCGGTCAGGAACGCCGTGATGTTGCGGCGGATGCTGGACCACAGCCGGTCGTCGTTGGGCTCGAACACCACCCACTGGGTCCCCAGGAGGATGGACTCCTCCAGGTAGTTGAAGAGCCGCCGCACGTTGAGGTAGCGCCACGCCGGGTCCGAGGAGAGGGTCCGGGCGCCCCAGATCCGGATGCCGCGCCCGGGGAAGGCCCGCACGCAGTTGACGCCGATGGGGTTCAGCAGGTCCTGCTCGCCCTTGCTGAGGCGGATCTCCAGGTCCACCGCGCCGCGGATGACCTCGTTGGCCGGCGCCTTGTGCACGCCGCGTTCGGCGTCGCTGCGCGCCCACACCCCGGCGGCGTGACCGCTCGGGGGGACCATCGTGTTGCGGCCGGTCGCCGGGTCGAACACCTTGATCCACGGGTAGTACAGGGCCGCGTAGCGGGAGTCGAAGCCCGCCTCGTTGTTGCGCCAGTTGCGCACCTGCTGGGCGCTCAGCCCGGGCGGGGCGTCCAGGACGGCGATCCGGTCGCCCATCTGCTCGCAGTGCGACATCACCGCGAGTTGGACGGTCCGGACGCCCTCGGCGTCGATGTCCCCGCGCTGGAAGGCGCTCATCAGGTCGGGCACCGCGACCATGGTGATCTCGTCGATCGCCTCCAGGCCGGAGAACCCGGTCCTGGCCGCGGCGTCACCGACGTACTCGGCGGGGCTCAGCCGGGTGCCGGCGGGCGCGATCGGCCCGGTCGCGGGGGCGGCGAGGGCGAGCGTCTGGCGCTCCGGGCGGCTCGGCGCGGTGCCCGGCTGCTCGCTGACCGCGACGAGCTTGGACTCGCGCAGCTGGGTGACGACGTAGCCCTTGGTGTTCTTGCGGGTCGAGACCTCGTACGTCTCGACGACCTCGGCGCCCTTGCGGACCACCAGCCGGAACCGGTCGTCGGGGACGTTCTCCCCCTCGACGTCGGCGATCTCGACGGACAGGTCGCCGCCCGCGCCGGGCAGGGCCGAGAACAGGAAGCCGGCGTGGGCGGTGGGCGCGGGCACCGGTCGGACGGCCTCCGGCCTGCCGCCGGCCGCCGCACCGCCGGGCTGGCCGATCCGGACGACGTAGACGGCGCCGCCGCCGTTGGCGAAGAAGCCGTACACGGCGTGGGGCAGATAGGTGCCTTCGGAGAAGCCGCCGAACTGCTGGACGTACTGGTCCCAGTTGGTCACCAGGGTGGGCTCGTGGAAGGGGCCGGTCTCGGCGAAGCCGACCAGAGCGGCGACGGCTGTGCCGACGCCCTCGATCGGCCGGGCACCGGACTGGACCTCCTCCACGTACACGCCCGGGGTGAGGTACGACGGCATGCTCGCTCCTTCGGGGTGGCCGATCAGTCGCCACCGAGTCTGCTGCCGGGCCGCCTCCCGCGACATGTCCCCAGGTCCCGGACCAGGGGCAAAGCCGCTGCCCCGGCGGGCACCCCGGCAGGGGCCCACTGGTCGCCGGTCGGTCGCCGGTCGGTCGCCGGTCGGTCGCCGGCCGCCGTCGGCCGGTGGTCGCCGGTCCGCGGCGCAGTGGTCGCCCGCCCGCGCGCTCAGGCCCGCCCGGCGTCCCCGGCGGCGCGCGACCACGGCCCGAACTCGCTCTCCAGGACCAGCCGGCCGAGCTTGCGGTACTCCCGCTCGACCGCGAACACCAGCTCCGCCATGCCCAGCGGCCGGCCCGTCTCGGCGGCCAGGTAGGCCGCCGTCACCGCGCAGGCCCGGATGGAGCCGCCGGCGAGTTCGAAGTGCCGTGCGCAGAAGGCCAGGTCGAGGTCGTCACCGCGGGGGATCCGCGGGCCCAGGCAGCGCTCCCACAGGGCGTGCCGCTGTTCCTCGTCCGGCACCGGGAACTCCGCGATGACGTCCAGCCTTCGGGTGAACGCCTCGTCGAGGTTGGCGCGCAGGTTGGTCGTCAGCACGGCGATCCCGTCGAAGGACTCCATCCGCTGCAACAGGTACGCCGACTCCACGTTGGCGTGGCGGTCGTGGGCGTCCTTGACCTGCGACCGCTTGCCGAAGATGGCGTCGGCCTCGTCGAACAGCAGGACGCCGTTCACCTGCGAGGCCTCGGTGAAGATCCGCTCCAGGTTCTTCTCGGTCTCGCCGATGTACTTGTCCACGACGGTGGACAGGTCCACGACGTACAGCTCCATGCCTAGTTCCGCGGCGACCACCTCGGCCGACATGGTCTTGCCGGTGCCGGACTCCCCCGCGAACAGCGCGATCACCCCGCGCCCGCGCCCGCCGCCCGGCCGCATCCGCCACTGGCCGAGCACCTGGTCGCGGTGCCTGGCGCGCAGCGCGAGCTCGTGCAGCTGGCGCGCGGTGGGCTCGGGCAGCACCAGGTCGTCCCACCCGACGGCGGGCTCGATCCGGCGGGCGAGGCGGGCGAGCCCCGCCCCGTTCTGCGCCCGTACGGCGGCCCGCAGGTCGTCGGCGGTCACCGGGCGGTGTTCGGCGGCGGCCGTCCTGGTCGCGACCCCGGCGGCCCGGGTCACCTGGTCCTCGTCCAACTGGTACGGGGCGACGGCCTCGGCCAACCCGGGGCCGAGCACGCCCTCGTGCGGGCCTTCCGAAGGCTCGCCCGCAGGATCGCCCGAAGCCCCGCCCAGCGCGTGCGCCCAGCGCTCTGCGCGCTGCGCCGGGTCCAGCGGCGGGGCCACGAGCACCACCGGGCTCTCCTGCGCCCAGGTCGGATCCCACGGGCGCGACCCGTGCACGAGCAGCGGCACCTCGGCGAGTTCCGCGCACAGCTCGCGCAACAGCCCGGCCCGCTCCGGGCGTTCGGGTTCGAGCCGCTCCAGCGGGCCCAGCACCACACCGCTGCCGCTCAACCGCGCCTCCCGGGCGAGCGCCCGCACCACGGCGTCCGGGGGGCGGGCGGCGAGCACGGCGACGTCGACGACCAGGGCCCGGCGGCCGAGGCCCGCGAGGGCGTCGACCGCGAGCCGTCCGGCGTTGCCGCCCCGGTCCAGCAGGTGCACCAGTCCGCCGCCGTTGGCCACGGTGGCGCGCAGGCGGCGCGCGGCCTGCGGCGGGGTGCCGGCGCCGGCCCGGCCGACCCGGACCAGTCCGCGCAGCGCGCCGTCGGGTTCGTCCGAGCCGAGCAGATGGGCCGTCACCCGGTCGGGCAGGCGCAGGCCCCGGGAGAGCAGCGGACGCTCCGGTTCGGTGATCTCCAGGAGGCCGCCGGCGATCAGTGGGGCCTGGGTGGAGAAGCGGAACCGGCCCGCGCCCGCCCCGGACCGGCCGCACAGTTCGAGCGCGAGCCCGATCGTCGGCCGGCGCAGGGTCAGGTCGTCGTTGAGGTAGCCGTAGAGCCGTTCGAAGCGGGTGTCGAGGTCGGGGGCGAGTGCCACCAGCAGGAGTTCGAGGTCCACCGGGAGCAGTCCGAAGCCGTCGACGAGCCGTTCGGTCCTCGATCCGGGCGGTGGCGGCGGCGGTTCCCCGAGGGCGGCACCGGCCCGGCCCGAGGCGGCGGGCGCCGCGAGGATCCGCTCCGCCGCCTCCGGGGTGAGGTACTGGCCCCGGTACGGGTCGTCCGGGTCCGGGTCGTCGGCCCGGCGCTCGCGGACGGCGGACCGGATCCGCTCTTCGAGGCGGCGCAGCCGCTCCCACAGGTCGTCCAGGTCGGCGGCGGGCCCGATGGCGGCCGCCGGCTCCAGGTCGAGGGTCATCGCGGCGCGCCGCCGCGCCGACGGCGGCCGGGCGGCAGCCGGCGTTCCCGGGGCGCCGCGAAGCCGTCCGCACCGGGGTCCGTGGCGCCCTCGTAGCGCAGTCGGCGGCCCAGCTCGCCCGAGGCGCCCGTGCCATCCGGGTCGTCCGTGCCGTCCGGGTCGTCCAGGTCGTCCGGGCCGTCCAGGCCGTCCGGGTTGCCCTTGTCACCCTTGTCGACGGCCCGCAGCACGAGCCCGTCGGTGACCGGGGGCCCCGCCGGGGCGCGCTGGCCGGACAACGGGGCGAGCACCCTGAGGTCGATCGAGGGTTTCAGCTCACCGCCGAGGGCCGACCACACGTCGGACACCGACGGCATGCCCTCGCCGCGCCCGGCGGTCTCCAGGCCGACGGTGAGCCCGAGTTCGGCGAGCGTGCCGGTGAGCAGGCGGGCGGGCAGCGCGTCCGTGGCCGTCAGGCAGCGGAGCACCTCCGACAGCAGCCGGTGCTCGTCCTGGGCCCGGTTGGTCCACGCCGTCACCAGGTAGGCCAGCTCGAACCAGCGGGGTGCGCTGCGCCAGGCCACCACCACGCCGTCGGCGTCGTGCTGCTCGGCGGCGCCGGCCTGGCGGCGGGTCACGTCCTCGCGGATGCCGTAGAGGAAGACGCTGACCGTGGGGGCGTTGCGCCGGGCGGCCCAGTCCCGGGTGGGCGAGTCGAAGACCAGCTCGATCCCGCGTTCCTGCAGGCCGCTCTCGACGAGCAGCAGCCGCAGCGCCTCGTCGACCTCGTGGATCACCGGCGCTGCACCTCCCCCGGCGGGCCGACGCTGCCGACCACCACGAGGAAGGGCGTGGTCACCGGGGAGAAGCCGGGGCCGCTCGCGGTGATGGTCCGCGGGCCGGTCTCGTCCTTGGGGAGGATGAGCAACTGGCCCGCGAAGGTGCCGTCGGCCTTGGGGATGGTGGGCGCCGCGAGGGCGGTGATGCCGGGCGTCCAGGTGAAGGTCACCGGCGTGCCCGGCGGGAAGTCGACGCCGCGGACGGACGTCACGAAGCCGGGCTTGCCGATCGGCGGCACCGCGACGATCCGGGGCTGCAGGATGCGCAGCCGGGTCCGGGAGACGTGGTCGCCCGGGTTGGCGTCGGTGCCGGTGGTGGTCAGGACGGAGGTGATGGTGGTGTCCAGGGTCGCCTCGGGGGCGAGCACCACCTGGACGACGGCGCTGCCACCCGGGGGCAGGTCGGCCACGTCGCAGACGCCGCCGGTGCAGCCGGGTGGCAGCGGCCCGGTGGGGACGCCGGCGGGCAGGCCGAGCGAGACGCGCAGTCCGGTGGCGAGGGCCTGGCCGTCGTTGCGCACGGTGTAGGTGACGGTGACCCGGCCGCCGACGTAGCCGGGGTTCGGCTGGGCGCCGACCGTCACGGCCGGTCCGGCCTTCGGCGCGGGCGGCGCCGGCTGCGGCGCGGGGGCCGGGGCGGGCGGCGGTGGCGGGGCCGGCGGTGAGGAGACGGGCGGGGACGGGGACGGCGAGGGCGAGGCGGTCGGAGTCGGGGACGGCGACGCGGCCACGACGGGTACGACCGTCTGCCCGGTGTTGTCCTCGGGCTTCGGGTCGACCACCGCCCCGGTGACCCACCAGCCGAACCGCTGGTCGCCGGCCACGGTGCCGGCGACGGTGGCCGTCACCCGGACGACCGCGCCCGGGGCCAGGGTGCCGAGTTCGCACCGGAGGGCGTCGGCGGCGCAGGTGCCGACCGAGGCCTTCAGCCCGGTGAGCCGGGCGCCCGCCGGCACCGACGCGGTGAACACGGTGCCGGGCGAGGGAGCCGGGCCGTGGTTGGTGACGGTGATGTCCACGGTGGTGGAGCCCCCGACCGGCACCGGGGTCGTGCCGGCCGGCGAGCTCAGCGCCAGGTCGACGGACTGCTGGACGCTCGGCTCCTTCTGCCGCCCCGGCAGCCTGCTGTTGACGGGGGTGAGCCGGTCGGTCGCGAAGTCGTAGCTCGACATCTGCTCCGGCGAGTTCACCGGCAGGGCCCGGCGGGAGGTCAGCACCAGCTGCCCGCCGTCCGCCGTCCAGGCGACGTCGCGGGGCTGGAACGGGCCGGTGGTGGAGGTGTCCGGCAGCGGGCGGCGGCAGGCGTTCCGGTCCTGGCGCAGCCCGGCGGGCAGGACCACCGTGCAGTCGTCGCCGGTGGTCGAGGTGACGAGGACTCCGTTCTGCTGGTTGAGCCCGCCGTCGCCGCCCTTGCGGTTGAAGGCGACGCGCCGGCCGTCGGGCGAGAACGCGGGGCTGTCGTCGATGACGTCGCAGGCGCCCGGGCAGGCCGCGCGGCTGAGGTCGGTCGGCCGGTCGAGGGCGTCGGCGGGCACGGTCCACACGTGCTTGTTGCCGCCGTTGCCGTTGATGACCTCGGTCCTGGTGTAGGCGATCAGTTTGCCGTCCGGGGACCAGGAGGGTTGGGCCATGGAGGCGGCCGGCTGGTCGTTGGTCGGCTCGACGGTGCCGACGATCGCGCCGGTCGCCACGTTCGCGATCAGCACCCGCCCGGGACCGGAGGCCGCCCCGACGCCGCCGGGCGAGGTCCGGGTGAAGGCCATCAGGCGGCCGTCGGGTGAGAGGGCCGGGTCGGTGTCCCAGTCCTTCGGCCCGCGCCCGGCGAGGTTCATCGGGCGCGGGTCGGAGCCGTCGGCGCCGGTCTGCCAGATCCGTTCGATCCGGCCGGCGGGCGAGTCCTCGAAGCGGGTCACCACGATCCCCCGGCCGTCCGGCGTGTAGGTCTGCCGTTCGGCCCACGGGTCGTAGCCGGGGCGGGGGTCGAACAGCGGGTCCACCCCGGGGTCGGTGTTGGTGTCGGCGGCCGGGTCCTCCCGGAGCACGCTGACGCCCAGGTCGCGCGGGTCGGCTCCGTCGGGGCGGATGTCCGACAGGTCGGCCACGTTGGGGGTGCCGGCGCTGTTGCGGTCCACGACGGGCCCGCCGCCCTTCAGGGGGCCGAGCCAGACCGGGGTCCGGACGGCGCGGTCCTCGCTGAACTCCAGTTCGGCCCCGCCGCAGAAGCAGGTCAGGGCGCGGTACACGTTCTCGTACGGCGTCGGGTCGGCGTTGAGCCGGTTGGCGCTGAGGAAGAGCACCCCGCTGCCGTCGGGCAGCCAGCCGGCGGACCTGGTCCGCCAGTCGCCGCCGATGCCGGGGAAGAACGCCCGGTCGTTGGTGCCGGTGGGCGAGATCACCCGCAGCTGCGGGCCGGCCTGGCCGCCCTGGTCCCAGGTGTAGACGATCTGGTCGCGGAGGTCGGGTGCGTCCACCGGGTTCCACGCCGGTTCGACGGCGCTGCCGGCGGTCACCGCGGTGATCCGTTGCGCCGCACCGCCGGCCAGCGGCATGACGTAGACCTGGGTGTGCGCCGGGTCCACGTCGCAGGTGTACGCGACCCACTTGCCGTCGGGCGAGACCGTCGGGTGCGCCTCGGAGTCCGCGGTGTCGGTCAGCCTGCGCAGCCCGGTGCCGTCGGTGTTGACCACCCAGAGGTCCCGCTGGGTCCGCCCGTTGCGTCCGCCGGGCTCCACCGCGTCGAACACGACGGCCTTGCCGTCCGGGGTGAGCGTCGGCTCCGCGGTGTCCATGCCGGTGGTGAGCCGGCGCACCGCGCCCGACGCCTCTCGCAGGTAGACCTGGGGCAGCGGGCCGTCCCGGAGGCTGGTGAACACCAACTGGTCACCGCGCGCCGAGGGTTCGGTGTCGAAGTGGACGGGGCCGGGCCCGAACAGCGGGGCGCTCGACGTCGGCCCGGTCGCCCGGGCCAGGCTGCGGTGACCCGTGCCGGCGTAGACGATCCGTCCGCTCTCCGCCGAGGCTCCGGCGGCCACCGGGGCGGCGCCTCTTCCGTCGCCGTCGGAGTTCGCGGTGCCCAGTGTCACCACGGCCACGGCCAGGGACAGCAACATCGCGACGGCGGCTCGCGTCGACCGCCGGAGGGGGCGGGGAGTGCCGGTGGCGCCGATCACACTCAACCTCACAGACCGAGAAGGGTACGTCCGGCAGTCTCCCCGGCCCGGGCGCGCGGGCGACAGGCCCCGGGCACCCGAGCCGGGGGTAGCGACCGGTGCCCCTGAGGGCAATCCGGCGCCGTCCTCAGATCAGGCCGTGGCGCAGCGCGTACCCGACGGCGTGGGCGCGGTTGCGCAGTCCCAGCCGCGTGGTGATCTCGTGCAGCACGTTCTTGACCGTGCGTTCGGAGTACGAGGTCTGGGCCGCTATCTCACTGGTGTCGAGCCCGTCGGCGACCAGCCGGAGCATCTCGGCCTCCCGGGCGGTCAGGGTCGACAGGGTCAGGCCGCGCGGGTCGAGCATGGTGCGCTGGAGGCTTCCGACCCGGTCGAGCAGCTTGCCGAGGAGGTCCCCGGGCATGACGCCCTCGCCGTTGGCCAGGGCGGTGATGAGGTGGACGAGCCGGTCCTGGTCGGCGTCCGAGCGGCGCAGCACGGCGCCGACGCCGCACTCGATGATGGTCTGCAGGCCGCCGGCCTCGAAGTGGCCGACCACCAGCCCGGTCCGGCTCTGCGTGTTGAGGCGGAGCCGGCGCAGCCGGTCGGTCACGGCGTCGTTCAGCCCGTCCACCACCATCAGGGAGACCTGTGCGCGCGCGACGTCTCCGTCCGCGAGCAGTTCCACCTCCGGCCGCTGCCTCAACTGCTGGACGACGCCCGTGTGCAGGATGATGTCCTCCGCGTACACCGCCACCTGGACCCGGCCCGGCTTGACCCGCACCGCGGTGGGCTCGGCCGATCCACGCGGTCGGGTCTGGAGGGACTTGGTCGCCCCGACGGCCTCATGGGTGGTGGTCTCGATCATCGTCATCCAACTGTTCCGTTCTGCTTCGTCTGCGTCACCGGACGCATGGTGAGGACGGCCGGGCGCCATGGCATGGAGCCGGCCGCAGGTGTTGCCGGGGGCGGGGTGGGGAGCGTCGGCTCGGGCGGCGGGGTGGGGAGCGTTGGCCCGGGCGGCGGGACGGCGGCGCCGGGCAGGCCCGGGTTGTTCCCGCGGGCAAGGCGTGTGCCCGCGGCTTGCCCGCGGGGCTCTCTCCTCGGGGGGCCGTCCGGTCCTACCGTCACGGTATGACCGCACCAGCCGAACCCGGCCTTCCCGCGCTGACGGTGTCGCCCGGAGACGTGGCCACGACGACCCTGACGGTACGCAACGAGACGGATATCGTTGAGGCGTACTCGCTGGAAGTGGTCGGGGAGTGCGCCGCGTGGACGACGGTCGAGCCGGCCCGCCTCTCGCTCTTTCCGGGGACGTCCGAGACGGTGACGATACGCCTCGCGCCGGCCCGCTCCCACGAGGTGCGGGCGGGCGAGTTCCCGCTCGGCATCCGGGTGCTGCCCGCCGAGCGCCCCGAGCTGGTGACCGTGCCCGAGACCACCGTCACCGTGACGCCGTTCCGGGAGCTGCGCACCGCGCTCGCCCCCCGGCGCCGCCGGGGCTGGCTCCGCGCCCGCTACCGGACGTCGGTGCGCAACCTCGGGAACACGGCGGCCGTCGTGACGTTCGCCCCGGCCCAGCCCGGTGAGGAGCTGCGCTTCGGATTCACCCCGGAGCGGCTGCGGCTCGCACCGGGCGAGTCCGCCGAGACCCGGTTGCGGGTCCGCGCGCGCAAGTTGATCTGGTTCGGCAAGTCGGCCACCTGGCCCTTCGAGGTCACCGTCGGCCAGGAGGGCGAGGCCACCAAGCCGGACGGCCCGCAGCCGCCCGACCGGCAGCACGTACTGGAGGGCGAGTTCGTCCAGCACGCCCTGCTGCCCAAGTGGCTGCTCGCGCTGCTCGCGGCGCTGATCGCGCTGCTGCTGGCCTGGCTCACGCTGGTCCGGCCGGCGGTGCGCAGCTCCGCGAAGCAGGCCGCCGACGAGGCCGTCCAGCAGAAGGCCGCCTCGTTCACCCCGGCCCCCGCCCCGGTCCCGACCCCGCCGGCCCCCGGGGCGACCCCGAGCGGCCAGGGCCAGCCGGGGGGTGCGACGGGCGGCGGCTCCGGCGGCGGTTCGGGCGGCGGCTCCGGTCGGTCGGTGCCGGGGACGGAGCAGCAGTTCTCCACCACGGTCGACGTGACCACCAACACCGGCGGCTCCGCGGTGGGCGCCTACCGGGTGGACCACGGCAAGGTCTTCCGCATCACCGACATCGTCGCCGCCAACTTCCAGGGCGACCAGGGGCTGTTGACCATCAAGTTCGGCGAGCAGACGATCACGACCATCGCCTTGGAGACCTTCCGGAACCAGGACTATCACTGGGTGACTCCCATCGAGGTCCCCGAGGACCAGACCGTGACGGCGAGCGTGGTCTGCCAGCAGCCGGGCACGCCCGCCTCGGGGAAGCAGGCCAGCCAGTGCCACGAACTGCTGAACGTCAGTGGGCAGTTGAGCGATATCAAGCGCTGAAGCCGCACTTCTCCCCCACTTCTCGTTCACACCATGCACCTGCCAACGGAGCGCAGCCCCACCTGCGCTTTTCAGAACCCTACCGGCGAGTTTCAGAAGTCGTTTCTAACACCAACCCGGTCTCGATGGGACAGAGAGTGACGTGAGCGACACTCACCCGGAAGCCTGGCGGGCCCATCGGGCCCGCCAGGACCGGACTCTCGCCCGAACGGGCAAACGGCATGGCCCGTTCATACAGTGAAACGTGCCCCTTCGTCCATGCCTGACACCTCGTCAACCGCCCTCCGCGCAGGCCGGATCACCGACCGGGCGGTCGGTCGGAAACGGGCGAACAGCCCGTCCAGGTGCCGGTCGAGGGCCGTCAGCACGTCGGCCGGCCCGAACCCTGGGACGGCGTCCGCGAGGCGGCGCACTTCGGCCCGACCCCGCCGCAGTCCGGGCCGACGGCCGTGAGCCCGGCCGAGGGTCGCGGCCGACGCCCGCACTGAGCAGCCGGACCCCGCAGGAGATGTCGAAGCCGACCCCGCCGGGCGAGATCACACCGCCCCGCTCAGACGTCCACCGTCACCCGGCAGGTCCAGCCGTCCGGGCCGGCGCGCAGGTCCAGGTCGTGCAGCGAGACGGCCTTCGGCACGGCGCCGACCAGGGCCGCGGTGGCGGCGTCCGCCATCCGGAAGCGGACCTCGACCGTCCGGGCGCCGTCCAGGCCGCGGATCGGGCCGAGCGCCAGCCCGGCGGGGAGTTCGCCGTCGGCGTCCATCCGGTAGACGACCTCCTCCAGGACGCCCGCGAGCAGGTCCACGTCGCTCGCCGCGAGGACGGTGCAGCCGCGCTCGCCGACGATCCGCGCGCCGGAGAGGTCCGCGAAGCCGCCCACGACGGCGTGCACCAGCTCGCCGATGCAGCCCTCGGCCGTCGGCGCCCAGGCCTCCACCCGCAGGTCCGCCGTGTGCGGCACGGTCCGGTGGCCGCTGCCGGCACGCCCCGCAGGTCCGTGACCGTCCACGAGCGACGCCTCCCGCCCCCGTTGCCGTTCCCCCTCCAGCCTCGTCCCGTGGGGTGCCCGGAGGCAACCGCAGTAACCTCCGGACGCTTCAGCCGCGGACCGAGGCGAGGTAGGCGGCGGTCAGGTCGGGGGTGGCCAGCCAGGCGGCGTGGTCGCTCGGCTCCGCGTAGGTGTTGGCGAGCCGGCGGGCCACCGTCTCGTGCTCGGCGGCGGCCGCGAACACGCCCTGCACGTGATCCGGCACGGTGAGCATCGCGGCGGTGAACTCGACCGCGTGCCGCGCGTGTTGCCGCCAGAAGCACTCGGCGGTGCGGCACATCCAGTCCGCGGTGTAGGGGGCGTCGCCGTGCTCGACGATCGCCCGCAGGTACGCCTGCGCCGCCCGCGCGGCGCTGTTGGCGCCCTGGCCGGCGATCGGGTCGTTCACCACCACCGCGTCGCCGAGGCCGAGCACGTGGACGGCGTCGACGCCGGTGCCCAGCTCCGCCACCGGCCGCCGCACCACCGGGGTGACGGCGCCGGACAGGCCGGCCCCGGCGTCGGTCGGCTCGGCGTCCGCCCACAGCTCCGCCTCCCACGGCAGGTGCTCGCGCAACAGGGCGCGGATCCGGGCCAGTTGGGCGGCGGGCGGCGGGGCGTCACCGAACACGTCCAGCGGCCCGCCGGGCAGCGCCTCCCACAGCAGGATCGCGCACGGACCGGAGAGGGTCAGGGCCGGTTGCAGGTACAGCTCGCCCAGGCCGGGCAGCGCGTGCATCCGCGCCCGCGGCTCGGTGGCCGGATCCGGCGAGCCCACCCCGTGGACGTACAGGCAGGACAGCGCCCGCTGCGGCCGGTCGAACGGCGAGCGGGCGGCGTCGCGCTCGAAGACCCCGGCCAGTTCGCCGCGCCCGGCCGCGACCACCGTCAGCTCGTGCCGGCGCGCGAGCTCGCGCAGGCCGTCCCGGTCCAGCGAGCGGTACTCGACCCGGCCGCCGCGCTCCGCCAGCAGTTCCAGCCAGCGCGCCAGTTTCAGCCGCTGGTCCACCGACTGGGCGGGCTCGTCGAGCGTCATGGTGAACTCCAGTGCCCGCACCCCGGGCGGCACGGCGAGCACCGACCGGACGGCGCGGACCGTCGGCGCCTCGCCCGCCCACAGGTCCAGCCCGGCCGCCGCCTCGGTCCGCAGCGCCGGGCCGAACATCGCCTGTGTGGACAGCACCCGCCCGCCGCGCACCTGCTCGGGGGTGCGCTCGGCGACCAGCGTCACCCGGTAGCCGGCGGCCGCCAGCCCCAGCGCGAGCTGCAGGCCGGCCTGGCCCGCTCCGACGACGGCGATCCGGCGCATGGCGGCCTCCAGGGTGGACGATCTCGGCTGACGGCGCCGGCCGCGGCACGGCTGACGGCCCGTCACGCAGGCACAGTAGCCGAGCCGCCGGGGTGCGTCACCGGGGCCGGGCGGGCCCGGCCGCTCCGGCGCGGCCGGCTCAGCCGCGCAGGTGCGCGGTGAGCACCTCGACCACGGCCGCGGTCTGGTCCGCCACGTAGAAGTGCCCGCCGGGGAAGACCCGCAGGTCGAAACCGCCGGTGGTGTGCCGGTCCCACTGGGCGGCCTGGTCGACCGTGGCGTTCTGGTCGGTCTCCCCCACCAGCGCGGTGATCGGCTGCGGCACGGTCGCCTCCGGCGCGCAGCGGTACGTCTCGATGGCGGTGTAGTCGGCCCGCAGCGCCGGCAGGATCAGCTCGCGCAGCGCCGGAATGGTGAGGACACGCTCGTCCGTCCCGCCGAGGCGGGCGATCGTGTCGAGCAGCCCGTCGTCGGGCAGCCGGTAGACGGCGGTCTCCCGGGGCAGCGAGGGCGCGCGGCCCGCCGAGACGAACAGCCGCTCGGGCCCCGGGAGGCCGTCACGGGCGAAGCAGCGGGCGGTCTCGAAGGCGACGGCCGCGCCCATGCTGTGCCCGAAGAAGGTCAGCGGCCGGTCCGTCCACTCGCGCAGCTCCCGGTAGAGCTGCTCGGCGAGCTCCAGCACCGAGTCGATCGCCGGTTCGGCGAAGCGGTTCTGACGGCCCGGGTACTGGACGGTGAGCACGTCGGCGTAGGGCGCGAGCGCGTTGGCGTACTCCATGTAGTAACTGGCGGAGCCGCCCGCGTGCGGGAAGATCACGATCCGGGCTGGGGCGGAGTCGGACGGACTGAAGCGGCGGAACCACGGGTTGTCGACGGCGGCACTGCTGGACATGCGGATGCGGACCTCTCTCCGTGACGGACTCTGCTGCCCCCAGTCTCGCAGGGCTCCGACCGCTACGGGCCCGAAACCGGGCGGTTCGACGATCTTGAGGCCCCGTCGGCGAGTGGCGGCGATCTGACGGCGATCTGTCAGCGATCTGCCGGTCAGGCCTGTGATCGTGGGGCTGTCGGCGGCGCCGCGGCCCCGAATCGCGGATGGCCCGGCGGCCCCGAATACGCCAGGAGGTCACCAGCATGTCGTCCACAACCCGCAACCGGCCATGGGATGTTCACCGGCCGTCGGCCGCCGCCGGGAGGAGCGTCCTGGTCACCGGGGGCAACGCCGGCATCGGCTACTTCGTCGCCGAGCAGCTCGCCGGTGCCGGCGCCGTGGTCGTGCTCGGCAGCCGGGACGCCGGTCGGGCCGGGGCCGCCGTGGTGTCGATCCGTTCCCGCGTCCCCGGCGCCCTGGTGCGTCACCTCCCGCTGGACCTCGCCGACCTGCCGTCCCTGCGGGCCGCCGTGGACGGGCTCGCCCTCGATCACCTCGACGCGGTCGTCCACAACGCCGGGGTCGCGCTGGACGATCCGCCGCGGCGCGAGACCAGGGCCGGGCACGAGCTGATGTTCGGGACCAACCACCTCGGGCACGTCGCGCTCACCCGGTGGCTGGCCCCCCTGCTGGCGGCCGCGCCGGCGGGCCGCATCGTGACGGTCGGCAGCTTCGCGGCCCGCTCGGAGCGGCTGGACCTCGACGATCTCCAGTCGGCCGTGGACTACCGGCCCAAACGCGCCTACGGCCGCTCGAAACTGGCACAGATGACCTTCGGCTTCGAACTCGACCGACGCCTTCGCGCCGCCGGCAGCACCGTGCTCAGCCTGGTGGCGCACCCCGGCGGGGCACTCGACTCCCTCACCCCGTCCCGCCCGACGGTCCACGCGCGGACCGTCGGCGAAGGGCTGCGCGGCCTGCCGGCCGGGCTCCTCCTCCAGGGCAAGGACCACGGCGCGTGGCCGATCGTCCGGGCCGTCCTCGACCCGCAGGCGCAGGGCGGCCAGCTCTGGGGCCCCCGCGTCTTCGGCCTGCGCGGCGCCCCCCGCCTCGAACCCGCCCAGCCCCACCTGACCGACCGCGCCGTCGCCGAACACCTGTGGGACGCCAGCTGCCGACTGGCGGCCGTGGACCCCGACCTCGGGCTCCTCTGACCACCGCTCCGGCCAGGGGCCGCCCGCGCCACACAGCGCCCCTGCCGCCACCACGGCAGGGGCGACGCCGGAGGCCTCAACCCGCCGTCCCGAAGCGGACGGCTGTGGCGCGGGAGCGGGAGGCGGTGTCGAGGAGCAGGACGGAGGCCGCTTCCGGGGCCGGCGTCGGCGCGCCGGACCGGGTGTGCCGGGTGAAGGCGGCGAGCAGCCGGTCCAGGCCCCGGCGGTGGCGGGCGAAGACCCGGGCGGAGGCGTGGCGGCCCCGGGCGCGCTGGCCGTCCAGCGCGGTGGCGGCACCGACGTCGAGCAGCACCAGGTGCAGTCGGCGGCCCTGCCGGGCGGCCTCGCGGGCGAGCCAGCGGCGCATCCAGGCCCGGCTGCCGCAGTCGTGCACCAGCAGGGGCCCGCCGCGCCGCACGGCGGAGCGCAGCAGCCGGACGTGCTCCAGCCGGGCCCAGGGCCGGTAGACCGCGTACGGCAGGCGCGCGGGCATGATCGCCTCGCAGGCCTCGTGCACGGCGCGCGGGTCGACGGTCGGCACCGCCCCCGCCGCGGACCAGCGCCGCAGCAGCGTGCTCTTGCCCGCGCCCGGCAGGCCCGACACGACCACGACGGCGTCGGGCGGGTAGCCCACGGTGAACGCCGCCCCGGCCGCGCCCCGCAGGTCGAGGACGCCGTGCGGCCGCTCCTCGGCCCCCTGCCCGCCCGGCGCCTCGGCCGTGCCCGTGCTGGTGCCCACGTGTCTCCCCGTCCCTGTCCCCGTCCTTGCCCGACCGGGAACCCTAACAATTCCCGGCCGCTCCCCCGCGTCCAGCGGTCGCCGTCGCAGGTACGGCACCCTCCCGGTCCGGCCGCTGTCCGGCGCCCCCGGCCCGCTGCACGGCCACCGGCGGGCAGCCGCGGCGGCGGCCGCTGCACGCGGGATCCCCCGCATCACTCCGCCGCCGCGCCCGCCCTAAGCTGACGTCCCATCAGACAGGAGGCCGCAGCATGGCGGAGTCGGGGCCGACGTACACCGGGCTGGTGTTGGCGGGGCTGGAGCGGGATCCCGGGCGGGTGGCGATCCGCTGGGGGGAGGAGGCGCTGACCGCCCGGGAGTGCCTGGACGGGGTGTACCGGACGGCCCGGGCGCTGGCCGGTGCCGGGCTCGGGCGCGGGGACGGGGTGACGGTGCTGGCCGGGAACCGGCCGGAGGCGGTGCTGGTGCGGTTGGCCGCGAACCTGCTGGGGTGCCGGGTGGCGATGCCGCATCCGGACGGCCCGGTCGGGGAGTCGGTGGCGCTGGCCGGGTTCGCCGGGACGTCGGCGCTGGTCTTCGATCCGGCCCGCTGTCGGGCCGCCGCCGAGGGGATCGCGCGGGCGCTGCCCTCGGCGGGCCTGTTCGCGCTGGGGCCGTCGGCGCTCGGGGTGGACCTGTCGGCGGCGGCCGCGTCCTGCTCGCCGGAGCCGCTGGCCCCGCGGTTCCGCCCGGAGGACGTGATGGCGGTGCGGTTCACCGGCGGGACGACGGGACGGCCCAAGGGGGTGCTGCGCCGGTTCGCCCGGCCGCCGCGGCCGCAGCTGCTGTCCGGTGCGACGTTCCTGCTCTGTACGGAGCTGTGCCACGGCGGCGGTACGACCGCGGACCTGGCGCTGGCGGCGGGCGGCACGGTGGTGTTGCAGGAGGGCTTCGCCGCCGAGGCGGTGCTGGCGGCGATCGAGCGGTTCCGGGTGTCCCGGGTGTACCTGCCGCCGCACCTGCTCTACCGCGTGCTGGACCATCCGCTGCTGCCCTCGACCGACACCGGCAGCCTGCGCCGCGTCACGTACACCGGCTGTCCGCCGTCGCCGCGCCGGTTGGCGGAGGCGACGCGGCGGCTGGGCCGGGTGCTGCACCAGACGTACAGCCTGACGGAGTGCGGGCCGGTGACCCGGCTGGGCCCGGACGAACACCTGGACCCGCGGCTGCTGGCGACGGCCGGGCGCCCGTTCCCGGACACCGGGGTGCGGATCGTGGACGAGGACGGCACGGTGCTGCCGCCGGGCCGGACCGGGGAGATCTGCGTCCGCACCCCGACGGCGATGGTCGGCTACTGGCGCGACCCCGAGCTGACCGCCCGGGTGCTGCGGGACGGCTGGCTGCACACCGGCGATCTGGGCAGCCTGGACGCGGCCGGCTATCTGACGGTGGCCGGGCGCCGCCCGATGGCGATCGTGGACGGGCACAACGTGTTCCCCCGGGACGTCGAGGAGCCGCTGCGCGCGCACCCGGAGGTGCGGGAGGCGGTGATGTTCGCGACGGCCGGTACGGACCGGCTGGAGCGGGTGCACGCGGCGGTGGTCACCGGGCCGGGGTCGCGGGCGACGGCGGAGGAACTGCGCCGCTGGGCCCGGGAGCGCGTCGGGCCGCGGTGTGCTCCGGACTCCGTCCTGGTGCTGCCGGGGATTCCGCTGACCGGGGCGGGGAAGCCGGACCTCGACGCACTGCGGGCGTTGGCCACGTCCCCGGAGGGACGGGCCACCACCCCCACAGGGGCGCGCGAGGGAGTGTGACGCGCCCCACAGATGCTTCGAGCGCCCGCGCGGGCGACCTCTCGCGCGGCGGGCGACGGGAAGAACCGCCTGTGGACACTCGACCGTGCGGGCCGAACTGCCGATACAACCCCGGCGGCATTCCTCCGCACCGTCCCCAGGAGGCACTTCCTTGACCTGGCTACGCGTCCTGACCGCACTCGGAATCCTCGCCGTCGCGGCCAGTGCCGTGCTCGTCTTCGCCCTCTGCACCGCCACCGCCCGGGGTGAGCGCGCCGGCGAGGACGCACCCGACCCGCGCACGGACGCCGAAGGCAGCGGACTCTTCCAGCGGATGGGCGGCGACAGCTGACGAACGCGCGGGCCGGCGACGGCCGGCCCGCGCGACGGCCGACGCCCACCCGCCCCCTCAGTGCCCGGCGATGTCGTCCGGACGGACCTCGATGTGGTCGGCCGCGAGGTCGACCGCCACCCGGTGCTCCATCCCGAGCGCCTCCAGGAACTTGACCGGCAGCTGCACCCGCCCGGTGCGGTCCAGCATCACGTACTCGCGCTCGTTGACCGACTCCTCGCCGTGCTCGTCCGTGACGGTGCGGCGCAGCACCTCGCTGCTGGTTCGGCCGTCCCGGATGGCGACGGTGCGGCGGACCTCGCCCGCGACCATCGGGTCGTGGGTGACGATGACGACGGTGGCACCGAGTTCGCGGTTGACGGTGCGGAAGGATTCGAAGATCACCCCGGCGGTCTCGGAGTCCAGTTCGCCGGTGGGCTCGTCGGCGAGCAGCACCGGCGGGTTGTTGGCCATCGCCACCGCGATGGCGACCCGCTGCTGCTGGCCGCCGGAGAGCTGGTCGGGGCGGCGGTGGGCGAGTTCGCCGATCTCCAGCGCCTCCATCAGCTCGGCCACCCGGTCGGCCTGCTGCTTGGCCCGGCCGGCGCCGGACCGGCGCCCGCGCAGCTGCATCGGCAGGGCGATGTTCTCGGCGGCGGTGAGGAAGGGCAGCAGGTTGCGGGCGGTCTGCTGCCAGATGAAGCCGACCACCTCCCGCCGGTAGCGCAGCCGTTCCCGGGCGGACATCTCCAGCAGGTCGCAGCCGGCCACGGTGGCGCTTCCGGCGGTCGGCACGTCGAGCCCGGCCAGGATGGTCAGCAGGGTGGACTTGCCGCTGCCGGAGGCGCCGACCAGGCCGACCAGGTCGCCCTGCTGGATGGTCAGCTCCAGGCCCTGCAACGCCTGGACCTCGACGCCCTCGGCACTGAAGATCCGCACCAGCCGGTCGCAGACGATGGCCGCGCCCTCCCCGTACGCCTTGGGCGAGGCGGCGGCGAGTGCCCGCTGCTGGAGCTCCTGCAGGCTGGGCGCCTCGGCGACCGTCTGCCCCTGGGGGGTGCTGTTCACCGCTCGTCTCCTGTCTTGACTGTCCTAGAGGTCCTAGAGGTCCTGAAGGTGCTGACGGTCCTGAAAATCTCGACGACCTTGACGGTCTCCACCGTTCCGGCGGCCGGCGCCGGAGTCACGGCCCGTACCGCTCCTCCCGCCCTCACCGCTGGTCCCCCGCCCGCAGTTCGGTGGCGATCTGGCGCCGGCCGGCGACCAGCGTCTCCAGCACCACCCCGAGGCAGACCAGCAGGGCCAGGCCCGCGGTGGGCAGCAGCACCGGCAGCAGGACCGGGGCCAGCACGTCGCCGACGTTGGCGCCGACCAGCGCCGACAGGTCGAAGGCGGGCCCGAGCAGTCCGACCGCCGCGAGCGCGACCAGCCCGCCGCCGACGGCCGCCACCAGGGCCTGCGGCAGCGTCTCGGTGACGATCAGCGCCAGCCCCTGCCGGGGCCGCAGGCCCATGGTGCGCAGCCGGGCGAGCAGGGCCGTGCGCTCGGGGGCGGCCCGGACCAGCGTCAGCAGCACGGCGAGCAGGGCGAACCCGGCCCCGGCGGCGCCCGCGTACCAGAACAGCCGCTCGGCGGAGTGCTGCAGCGGGTCGGCGGCGAGCAGGGCGGCCGCCTCCTGGCTGCTGCGCACCGTGTACCCGGGGGGCAGCCCGTGGCTGCCCTTGCCCGCAGCCGCGGCCTCGTCCCCGATCAGCTTGGCGAGGCCCGTCGCGCCGGTCAGGCCCCGTTCCAGGAGCAGCCCCCTGACCTGCCCGGCGTCGACGTCGCCGACGGAGAGCCACTTGTTCGTCCGCTTGAGCTCCGGCAGGCGCTCGGAGGCGGGCCCGACCGGCACGACCATGAACGGCTTGCCGGGGTCCGGCAGGGCGGGGGTGCCGGCGACGATCCCGGCGACCGTGGTGCGCAGTTCGCCCCCGTTGGGTGTGCGCAGCCGGGGCGGGCCGCCGGCCAGCTCCTTGGACAGGCCGGTGCTGAACAGCGCCGGGACCGGGGTGTCCGGGCCGCCTGGGGTGCCGGCGAGCAGGGCCGGGTCGAACTCGCCCACCCCGAAGGTCCGGGCGATCTCGGCGTAGGCCTTCGGTTCGGCCACCACCAGGATGGCCGAGGTGGAGTCCTGGTCGGCGCCGATCAGGTGGGCCCCGGGCTCGACCCAGACCCCGGTCGCGGCCCGCACGCCCGGCAGTTCGGCGGCGGCCGTGGTGAACGTCTCCGGCAGGGTCGCGTAGACCGGGACGGAGACGGAGGCGTCGCCGCCGGTCGCGATCCGGGCGGCGCGCATCCGGACGCTGTCCACGGTGTCGAGCACGGTGGCCCCGAAGCCGGTCGTGGTGACGGCGATCACCAGGGCGAGCAGCGGCAGCGCGGACGGCCGCCGGCGGCCCGAGGTGTCACGGGCGGAGCGGGCCAGCCCGAGGAAGCCGATCAGCCCGCGGCCGCGCCCGGCGAGGGCGGCCAGCCAACCGACCACCACCGGCTGGATCCGGGCCAGCAGCAGGCCTCCGGTGAGGGCGAGCATCAGCGGGGCGGCCACCAGCAGCGGGTCCAGGCCGTTGCCGGGGGCGACGCCGCGCCGGCGGACCTCGGCCACGGCCGCGGCGGTGACGGCCAGGACGGCGAGCTCGCCGACGAGCCGGCGCCAGCCGGCGACGGCCTTCGGCGGGGACAGCAGCGCGGCGGCCCGGGCCGGGAAGGCCAGCACGGCGATCAGGGTCGCCGCCAGGGCGACGAGCACCGCGTTGCCCCACCGGGGGGCGGGCAGCAGGACCAGCGCGAGTGCCGTCCCGAGCAGGGCGGCGGGCAGCACGGTCGCCGCGCCTTCGCCGAGCAGGCGCAGCAGGATGCCGCCGCGCGAGCCGCCGCGGGCCTGGAGCAGCCGGAGTTCGGCGGTGCGCCGGTCCGCGGTGAGGGCCGCCGCGAGGCACAGCACCACGACGGCCACCCCCGCCGCCCCCGCCGGGCCGATCGCGGCCAGCGGCGCGGCGGCGTTGTAGCGGACGGTGGCCCGGGTGAAGACGTCGGGCAGGAGTGAGGAGACGTGCAGGTCCGGGCGGTGGGTCGCGTCCGCGAGGGCGGTGGCGCCGCGCCCGACCAGGTAGGAGCCGACGACGTCGCGGGTCCCGGCCAGTTGGTCGGCCCGCAGGGCACCGGGGTCGACGGGCAGTCGCCAGAAGTCCTGGCCGCCCTTGCCCCAGACGATCAGCTGGGGCAGGCTGCCGTCGCCGACGAAGCCGGTGGTCTTCCACCGGAGCTCCGAGCCCTGGCCGTCCATGCAGGCGCGGGCCGGGCAGCCGACGTCTTCCCACCGCGGGTCGTCGGGGTTGTTGACGCGGTAGAAGCCGACCACGGTGGACCGGGTCTGTCCGGTCATGTCGCTGCCGTTGTCGATGACGTCGCCGAGCTTGACGCCGATGGTCTCGCCGGCCTTCTGGTTGATGACGATCGGCAGCGGCGCGCCCTCGGCCGCGGGGCCCGGCCAGACGCCGTCGGTGAGGGTCACGGCGTCGCCGAGGCCGTTCAGGTACATCAGGCTGAGCACCGGCGGGTGGTCGGAGAGTCGGGCGTAGCCCTTGTTCAGCATGTCGCGCGAGGCCTTGGCCCGGCTGCCGTAGAGCTGGCCGGTCTGGGTGAGCGGCAGGTCCCGGCCGACCTCCGCGGTCAGCTTCCGCTGCACGGCGTCGAGGTCGGAGGCGGTCTCGCTCAGGCTCGGCTGCGCCGTGACCTGCAGGCTGGTCGCGTTGACGCCCAGTTGGCGCACGAAGTCCTGCAGGGCGCTGTCCGCGCCCCGGTCGACGACGCGCGGGAAGGCCGCCGCCATGAACACGGTGACGAAGGCGAGCGTCGCCGTGAGCAGGGCGGCCAGCGGCGTCGCGCGCAGCCGGGTGCGGACCCAGGGCGCGGGACGGCGCGCGGGCACGGGGGCGGGTTCGGGGGTGGGCACGGTGGTGCCGGCCTTGGTGGTCACATCTCCTCCACGTGGCGCAGCCGGGCGGCCACGTCTCGACGGCGGCGTCCGATCAGGAAGGCCGACAACAGGGGAACGACGGCGATCGCGGCCGTGAGCAGCAGGGCCTGGCCGAGCGGCAGCTCGATCAGCGCCTCGGGCGTCGGGCGGCGGGCGGCCGGCGTCAGCACGACGAACGGCACGATCAGGTGGACGAGCAGGGTGCCGAGGCCCAGCCCGACGGCCCCGCCGAGGGCGACCAGGAGGGCCTGTTCGGCGGCCATGGTGCGGGTCACCTGCTTGCGGCGGGCGCCCAGGGCGAGCAGCAGGGCGGAGTCCCGGGAGCGTTCGCGGGCGGAGGCGGCCACGGCGGCGCCGAAGCCGATCGCGGCGAGCACCCCGGTGACGACCGCGATGACCATCAGGGCGCTCTGCGGGGCGGCGCCGACCGGGTCGCTGAGGAGGTCCTCCGCGACCTCCTCATAGAGCTGGACGTCCTGGGCACCGGGAGCGGCGCGCAGGGCGGCGGCGGCCTCGGCGGGGGTCCGGTCGCCGGGGCCGGTGGCGGGCAGCCACCACTCGGCGCGGCTGGGCAGTTCGCCGCCCTGTGCCGCCACCAGGCGGGCCGTGGTGGCGAGGTCCACCATGAGGGCGGTGGGCCCGGCCGCCGGCAGGGCCTCGACCGCGGCGGTGACCTCGACCGGCAGGACGGTCCCGGCCAGCGGCACCTGGATGGTGTCGCCGACCGAGGCGCTGACGGCCTTCAGGTAGTCGCGGGTGGCGACGCCGGGCACGGTGGCGGGCGCCTTCGTCCCGGCCGGGCTGAGGACGGCGCGGAGCATGTCCCCCATGCCGTTGGCGAAGCGGTAGCGGATGCTGAACAGGCGGTCGGCACCGATCGGTTCGGATCCGAGGGCGGCGGCCGGCCCGGGTACGACGTCCCCGGTCGCCCGGACGGCGGGCGCCGTCGCCGTCCAGCCGAAGCCGGCCGGCACCTGGACGGCGGTCGCGGGGCCGTCGGCGCTGTCGGAGGCGGACAGCCGGTGGACGGTCAGCTCACCGTCGGACCGGTCGCCGAAGGAGGCGATCACGCCGACCACGGTCAGCGGCGCGGCGGCCGAGCCGAGCGGGGCGTCGACCAGCGTGGTCAGCGAGGCCGAGACCTTGGCGTCGCCGTTCAGCGGGAGCGTGCCGAACGAGACCTTGTGGACCATGCCGAAGCGGTCGCGCAGCAGCAGCCGGGCCTCCGGGTGGCGCGACGGCACCGTCGTGCCGTTGGGCAGCGCGGCCCCCTGGTCCGGCTGGTGGACGGTGACCTCGGCGTCGATCCGCAGCGGGTGGCCGGGCAGTTCCAGGCCGGCCTGCGGCCCGGTGGGGGCGGGCTCGGCGAGCGACCCGAACAGGTCCTCGCGGCTGCGCCCGGCGAGCAGGTCGGAGCGGACCGGGACGCGCTCGGCGAAGGCGGCGGTGTCCACGGCGAGCAGTTGACCCCTGCCGTTGGGCAGGGCCTGGTCCTCGCGCACGAGCGGGACCAGACGGTCGCCGCCGGGCAGCGCGCCGTAGCGGCCGCCCTGGCCCATCAGGGAGTTGTGCGAGGCGGAGATGCGCAGGCCGCCGAGCGTACTGAAGGCGGCCTGGTCCCGCTGGGAGGTGGTCCAGGTGGCGTGCTGGCCGAGCGCCAGCACGCCGGTGGCCACGGCCATCACGAGCAGCAGCACGGGGCCGGTGGCGCGGGCGGGCCGACGGGCCAGCTGCCAGCCGACCAGGGCCGGGCCGAGGCCGCGACCGCGGGCGGCCACCCGGGCGCCGAGCCGGGCGGCGAGCGGCAGCACGCGCAGCACCACCAGGGTGCCGGCGCAGAGCGCCAGGGTCGGGGTGGCGACCAGCAGCAGGTCCACGCCGAGCCGGCCGGAGGAGTCGGTGGACAGCCCGCCGCCGTACTGGCTGAGCTGCTGGTAGGCGAGGGCGGCCACGGCGAGCACGGCGAGGTCGCCGCCGTTGCGCGCGATGCCGGAGACCAGGGCCTGGCGGCGGCCGGAGCGGCTGCGCAGGGCGGCTCCGGCGCCGCGCACCAGGCTGGGCAGGCTGGCGAGCAGGACGCAGGCGAAGGCGCAGAGCACGGCGATCGGCCAGAGCGACCAGCTGACGCCGGTGTTCAGGGGCACCGGGTGGTCGCTCCCGAGTCCCGCCAGGGCGCGGACCAGGAACGGGGTCAGCAGGGGCGCCAGCAGCGCGGCGGGCAGTGCGAGCAGCAGCGACTCCAGCGCGGTGAAGGAGCCGAGCCGGGCGCCGGAGGCGCCGCGGGCGGCGAGCAGTTCGTTCTCGGCCGTCTGCCGGGTCGCGATCAGGTTGACCACCAGCAACAGGGCCGCGACGGCGAGCACGGTCAGTTGCAGGGCGCCGATCAGCAGGGTGGACCGGGCGACCATCATGCTGGAGGACAACTCGCGTATGACGTCGGGCAGTTCGGTCCGTGCGCTGAGACTGGCGCGGGACTGCAGGTCGTCGGTGAGGCCCTGGGCGCGGTTGCCCATGGCCTCCGCCTCGGACTGTCCGACGCCCGCGAAGTCGGCGTCGAGCAGCCAGCTGCGGCTGCTCTGCACCAGCCCGGCGGTGGTGAACGCGCTCTGGTCGACCAGCATCGGGCCGTAGGTGGTGAAGCCGCCGACCTCGACCTCGTGGCCGCCGACCGGGTCGATGCGCCAGTACGCGTCGGTCGGGTCGACGGCCCGGTAGACGCCGGTGACGCGGACGGTCAGCGGCTTGCCGTCCAGGCGGTCCGCCACCTGCACGTCGGCGGGCAGGGCCTGGTCGGTGAGGCCGAGCCGGGCCAGCATGGTCTGCGGGACGGCGACCTGCGGGGCCGCGGCCTGGACCGGGCCGGAGGCCGCGGCGGGCCACGCCCCGGCGAGCAGGCGGGTCCGGTCGTGGTCGAGGTCGGCGAGGACCGTCAGGTCGGGCTGGGCCCCGGGCCCGCGGCCCGCGGCCGCGGGGGCGCCGGCGCTGCCACTGGTGCCGCTGGTGCCGGTGCCGCCCGGCAGGCCGTAGGAGCGGCTGCGCAGCAGGCTGTCGGTGTGCACGGGCAGGTCACCGAAGAGCCTGCCGCGGTAGGCGGCGAGCTCCGCCTCGTCCTTCGCACGCTGGTCGAGCCCGTGTTCGGCGGTCACGACGACCGTGGTCCGGGCATGTCCTGGCCCCTGGAGCGCCTGCCGCAGGCCGGCCTCGCCGACACTGCGGTTGAACGCCACCAGCGCGGTCAGCACGGCCGTGGTGATCAGTACTGCGAGCAGCACGGCGGCAGCCAGCGGCAGTCGCCCGCGCAGTCGGCGCACGACGAAGCCGAGCATCAAGTTCCTCCCCGGTCTTTACGTCCCCAGGTCGCGTCCCAGCCCTGTTCACAGATCCAATTCCGACACAACTCGGTCACGAATGGACACACTTAGGGCACATCAACGCAATGATCACCGGCATTTGATCACCGGATAGCGGACGACTCTGTCAGATCAGGTCCAGGAACGGAAGGGACTTGCGCTAACAAGTAAGTAATGAGCAAATTCCTTGCATTGGCAGCACCCGCACTCCGGGCGCCCGCCAGAATGCCATGAACATTTCATAAGTCAGGCTCCACAGCACGTCTTTGGGAACGCGGACCCGCACCTCGGAAAATGCCGCCCGAAACCGTGAACCCGTGGCGCCACCCGTCCGTAGACACTGGGTAGACACACACAGGGGGAAGCCTCAATGACGCAGCCTCAGGCCACCGCCACCGCCACCATCACCGGCGCCCCGATGGTGGCCGTGACCGACCTCCGGCGCAGCTTCGGCACCGGCGAGCGGGCCGTGCACGCACTGCGCGGCGTCTCCTTCTCGATCGAGCGCGGCGAACTCACCGCGCTCAAGGGCCGGTCCGGCTCCGGCAAGACCACCCTGCTCAACCTGGTCGGCGGCCTGGACGCCCCGACCGGCGGCAGCATCGCCCTGGACGGCACCGACCTCGCCGAGCTGGACGAGGACGGCCGGCTCGCCCTGCGGCGGGAACGGATCGGCTTCATCTTCCAGTCGTTCGGGCTGATCCCGATGCTCACCGCCGCCGAGAACGTCGGCGTGCCGATGCGGCTGCGCAAGGTCTCGGCCGCCGAACGCGAGGAACGCGCGCACACCCTGCTGGCCCTGGTCGGCCTCGCGGACCACGCCAACCAGCGGCCCGGCGAGCTCTCCGGCGGCCAGCAGCAGCGCGTCGCCATCGCCCGCGCGCTCGCCAACGAGCCCGGCCTGATCATCGCCGACGAGCCCACCGGCCAGCTGGACTCGGAGACCGGCCGCTCGATCATGCAGCTGCTGCGCGCCGTCGTCCGCAGCGAGGGCGTCACCGTGCTGGTCGCCACCCACGACCCGACGCTGATGGGACTCGCCGACCGGGTGATCGAGCTGCGTGACGGGCGGATCGTCGAGGAGGAGGCGGCCGGACAGACCGCGTAGGGGCGTGCCCGGGTGCTCCGCCCGACCGGGTGGGAGCACCCGGGCACGGACGGCGGACCGGGAGCCGTCCCGCGAAGCCCGTCCCGCGAAGCCTTCCCGCCAGCCCGTTCAGAACGCCTTGAGGGCCGCCTCGCAGGCTCGGCACCGCCGGGTGCGCTGGGACGGCGGGTACCACGGCTCGCCGGGCCCGGCCGGGCGGTAGGGCTCCCGTTCGAGGCCCGCGGTGTCAAGGCCGCAGAAGGTCACCGGCCCCGGATCCTCCGGCACGTCCGGATCCGCCGCCGCCGCGTGCACCCAGCGCACCCGCGCGCTCACGTCGACCTCGCCGGCGTCCAGCACTTCCGTGGACGGCTCCAGTTCGACCAACACGACCACTCCGCTCATACCTCGACCCTGCGCCCCTGCGGCGGCTCGCGCATCCGGTGGCGGGCTCCCTCCTGCTGGTCAGGCCTCGGGGAGGGTGATCGACTGGGCGTGGTGGAAGACCTCCACCCCGTCCCAGTACGCCTTGGTGCGCTGCAACCGCGGGTAGTTCCCCTTGTAGTAGAGCCGCTGGTAGGCCGGGTCCGGCTGGTCGGCCGTGCCCAGGTCGACAACGCTGTGCTCGGCCATGAAGGCGCCGAAGTTGCGCACCAGGGTCTCGAAGTCGTCGGGCCGCTCCACCAGTTCGGCCCAGGGCCAGGCGACGCTGCTGAGCCAGACCCGGGGCGGCGGCTCCGGCACGCCCGCCGCGAAGTGGTAGCGCAGCACCACCCCGAAGTTCCCGCCGCCGCCCCCGGTGTGGGCCCAGAAGAGGTCCGCCTCCGGGGAACCCTCGTCGTCGTCGCGGTGCGCCTCGGTCACCACGGCGGTGCCGCCCCGCACGGTGACCACGTCGACCTGGACCAGGTGGTCCACGGTGAGCCCGTGCCGCCGGGAGAGCAGGCCGAACCCGCCGCCGCAGATGTGCCCGCCCGCGCCGACCGAGTAGCAGGACCCGGCCGGCAGCGTCACCGCGTACATGCGGAAGAGCGTGGTGTAGACGTCCCAGTTGGTGGCCCCGCCCTCCACGCAGTACGTCGGGTGGCCGAACTTGTCCGTGGCGGCGGCGACACCGCGCATCGTGCTGAGGTCGAGGATGACGCCCCGGTCGTTGTCGACGAAGCCCTCGTAGCAGTGCCCGCCGCCACGGACGGTCGGCCGCAGCCCGCGGTCCAGCGCCCGGTTCAACTCGCCGACGGCGTCGGCCTCGTTGCCCACCAGACGGATGTGGGCGGGGCTGCTGCGCCAGCGCTGGTTGAAGCCCTGGCTGAGCGTCCGGTAGCGGGGATCGCCCGGCAGGACCGACCGCCCCTCCGGCGGCTCCCGGCGCGCCCCGGCCGCCGCCGCCGTGCCCGCCGTGCCCGTCGAGCCGGCGGAGACCCCGGCCGCCGCCGCACCGGCGGTGCCCAGGAATCCCCGCCGGGAGAATGCGCCCCGCATGCCCCGACCTCACTTTCTCGGCGATGGGAGAAGCCGGCGGCGGCACGCTAATACTCCAGCTGTAGATCACGATCATGCTTGGGTCGCGGCTTGGCGTCTGTAGTGACTGGCCTGGGAACGGGCTTGATGACGACGTCTCCAG
>NZ_JBIVAX010000026.1:0-112753 GCF_044745805.1 Kitasatospora sp. NPDC086801 | reverse complement strand
ACCTTATCCAACTCCCCAGGTGTCACACACCATCAACGCGGCACAGCCCCGCAGGACACGCCACCAGCGCGTACACCTGACCAAGCACTACTAGGGGTGGGTCTGACAATTCCCGCCGGGCGCGCGACGCCGGGCGCTGATCCGCCGGGAATCGTCAGACACGCCCCGGGCGGTTTTCGGAACGCGCGAAGGGCGGGCCCCCGGCAGGTGGGGCCCGCCCTTCGGGCGTCGGCACGGCGAACGGTTCAGTCGTCCGGGTCCTCGTCGTCGTAGACCTCGCTCACGTCGAACCGGCAGATCAGCATCTGCGGGTCGGCGTGTTCGAACGGTTCCGGCAGCCACTCCCCCGGCTCGGTCGGCTCCGCCGCCGCGACCCAGAGCGTCGAGTCCGCCTCCTCCAGACCGAACTCCTCGCTGCGGGCGGCGATCTCGTCCGGCTCGTACTCGCCGAACAGCACCCCGATCGCGGCGTTCACCCCGCTGGTGCCGCCCCCGCCGGGGGTCAGCGACTCGTCGAGCCGCTCGGCCTGGGCGCGCAGCCGCTTGGGGTCGGCGACGTGGTAGTCGCGGCGGATCAGCACGCTGATCGCCTCGGGCTGTTCGGGGCCGTGGTAGCCGCCCGGACCCTCGTCCCCGGGGATCTCGAAGGGGGTGACCTCGTCGTAGACCTCGTAGAGGAGTTGGTCGTAGGCGATGGCCGCCGTCGCGAGCTGCTCGTAGGCGGCGGACACAGCGGGATCATCCGCTGCGCTGGGGCTTGACACCGCTTCCAGATGACGGTCGATGGCGGCCTTGACCGCCTCGGCGGCGGCGCGTACCTCGGCAATGGTGGGCTGCGCGGCATCAGACATGGTGCAGACGCTATCTCCCCGCGGTGTCGGTACGCACAGCGGTTGTCACCTACACCCGCGATTTCACCGCAACTTCCCCCCTGATGTCCGATCCGCGTGGTTCTGTCCCCGCGCATGCCCGGCGCGGAGGGCGTGCGGCCGGGCCGCGCGGGGCCGATCGGGTGCCGCTTCGCGCGCCGGGATCGGGGTATCCCGTCCAGAGGCACAACGGAACTGATGCACTGTCAGACAGGCTGTCGCAGGGTGCCCGGTTCGCACCGTTCCGCCGGGTCGGACGGGCGGCCGGGAGGACGTCCGGAAATACCCGGGCCGACTGTCCGAGGCAGGTCGTAGGCTTGCGTGCAGGTGATCCTCAGGAGGAGCGTTTTGACCCCACCGAAGCCGGTCCGGCAACCGGAGTACGAGTACCAGTCGCTGCGCATGCCGCGCGGCACCACGCGCAACGCGGCACGCCAACTGCTCACCGAGCACGCCGAGTACGGGCACTGGGAGCTCGACCGGCTGCGACTGTTCCCCGACGGGAGCCGGACGGTCCGGCTGCGGCGGCGGATCATCCGGCAGGTCCGGAGCTGGTGACGGGCGAGCACGCCTGAGCCCGCCCCTTGCGGACGGGGGCGGACGGGGCTGACAGGCCGCCTGGGTGGGGAAGGCCCAGGCGGGGGACGGCCGGGCCGGAAATGCGCCCGTCGCGGTGGGGATTTCACGTCAGGCCTTCACGCTGGGCTTTCCCGCCAGGCCTTCACGCTGGACCTTCACGCTGGGCTTTCACGCGCCAGCGGCCGCCCGTATCTCCAGGCGGCCGCTGGCGCGTCACGCTCCGGCGGCGCTGCGGGGTCCGGCCTACCGACGGCTCAACGGGCGCCGGCGCGGGCGCGGCGGTAGAGTACGCCGCCGCCGAGCAGCAGGGCGAGGCCGGCCGCGCCGAGCAGTTCGACGTCACCGGCGCCGGTGGAGGCCAGCTGGGCGCCGACGGCTCCGCTCGGCGAGGCGGCGGCGACCGGGGCGGCGGTGCGGGCCGCGGCCGGGACGGCCTGGCCGCCGGCGACCGGCGCGGCGGCGGGGGCCGAGTGCGCGCCGGCCTCGGGGATGCTGGTGGACGGACCGCCGGCGCGCGGGTTGCCGGGGGGGGTCTCGCCGACCTGCGGCGGGACGGACGGGCCGTGCTTCTCGGGGCAGTCGTCGGTCGGCTTCGGGGCCGGAGCCGGGGCGGGCTGCGCGATGTTGGCGCAGTCGTTGCCGAAGGCGGGGTTCCCGACGCCGACCACGTCGACGGAATTGCCGCAGGCGTTGACCGGGACGTGCACGGGGGCCTGGACGCTGTTGCCGGAGACCACGCCGGCCGAGTGGGCGGCGGCGCCGGAGGCGGACGAACCCGAGACCGAGGAGCCCCGGCCGGAGCCGGTGTGGGAGCCGGAGCCTACGTGGGAGCCGCCCGGCTTCCCGGCCTCGGGGTGGCCGCTGACGTTGGCACAGTGGTTGCCGTAGGACGGGTTCAGCACGCCGATCACGTCGACGGTGTTGCCGCAGGCGTTGATCGGCACCTCGACCGGTACCTGCACCGAGTTCCCGGAGGCGACGCCCGGCGAGCCGGCGGCGCCTCCCTGGGCCTCGGCACCCGCGTAGGCGTAGCCGGCGGTCGAGGCCAGGACACTGCCGGTGGCCACGGCCGTGAGGATCCCCTTCTTGGCTACATTCCTCATCTTTATCCCCTGACGTATCGAGAACGACGTGACGACCTTGACGTGACTACCTTCCGAAAGTCGGAATTTCCGCATATCGGATATCCGGCAAGGTCTTCGACTGCACAGGAGTTAACGAGAGGACAGCGGGGAGGTTGAGCCGAACGAGCCGGCTTCACCCGATCGAGCGATCACCCTCCAATCGCCCCTCCGCACCCCACACCCCTACACTCCGCATGCAAGCGGCCCCCGGGCGGCGCGTCCGCCGCCCGGGGGCCGAGCGAGTCGGCTCAACGAGCCTCAGCGGCTCGGAGCAGGACTCAGAAGTTGGCGCAGTGGTTGCCGAACGCCGGGTTCAGCACGCCGATCACGCTGACGGTGTTGCCGCACAGGTTGACCGGGACGTGCACCGGGATCTGCACCTGGTTGCCGGCGACGACACCCGGGGAGCCGGCGGCCACACCCTCGGCGGCGGCGCCGCCGTGAGCGGACGCGACACCGGCGGCGGCGATCACCAGGCCACCGGTGGCGGCGGCAACGGCGGCGATCTTCTTGACCTTCATCATTCCTCCTGTATGGACAACGCAACCCGTTCGGCGGGTTGCACAGGGATGAACGAGGGTGTGGCAAACGGGGTACGGAACAGATTTGCCATTCACTCGCAACGGTGAGATCTCGCACACCTGCTCGATCAGCATTTCCTTGCAGGATCGTTTCTGTTGATCTCCTTCGCCCTGTCCCAAATCATTAGCTCGGACAATGCGGACGGCCCGCCCCCGGCACTCCGGGAACGGGCCGTCCACCCACGGTGCTCGGCAGGCGTGCTCAGCAGGCGTGCTCAGCAGGCGTGCTCAGCAGGCGTCGAGGAAGCGGTCCAGCACCCGGACGCCGAACTTCAGCCCGTCCACCGGCACCCGCTCGTCCACGCCGTGGAACATCCCGGCGAAGTCCAGCTCCGGCGGCAGTTGCAGCGGCGCGAAGCCGAAGCAGCGGATCCCGAGGTCCTGGAAGGACTTGGCGTCCGTCCCGCCCGACAGGCAGTAGGGCACCGCGCGGGCGATCGGGTCCTCCGCCCGCAGCGCCGTCTGCATCGCCTCCACCAGCGCGCCGTCGAAGCTGGTCTCGATCGCCTTGTCCGAGTGCAGGCTCTCCCGCTTCACGCGCGGGCCCAGCACGCTGTCCAGCTCCGCCAGGAACTCCTCCTCGTAGCCGGGCAGGAAGCGCCCGTCCACGTGCGCGGTGGCCTGGCCGGGGATCACGTTCACCTTGTACCCGGCGCCGAGCATGGTCGGCTGGGCGGTGTTGCGCAGCGTGGTGCCGATCATCTTGGCGATGCCGCCGAGCACCCGCAGGGTCTCGTCCATGTTCTCCGGGTCGAGCTCGACCCCGAGCGCGTCCGACAGCTCGTCCAGGAACGCCCGGACGGTCTTGGTGATCCGCAGCGGGAACTTGTGCCGGCCGAGCCGGGCGACCGCCTCGCACAGCTCGGTGATCGCGTTGTCGTCGTTCTCCATCGAGCCGTGCCCGGCGCGGCCCTCGACCGTCAGGCGCATCCAGTGCATGCCCTTCTCGGCCGTCTCCACCAGGTACAGCCGCACCTGGTCGTTGACCGTGAAGGAGAAGCCACCGACCTCGCCGATGCCCTCGGTCACGCCCTCGAACAGCTCCGGGTGCTTGTCCACCAGGAACCGCGCCCCGTACGTACCGCCGGCCTCCTCGTCCGCGACGAACGCCAGCACCAAGTCCCGCGGGGGCTTGCGGCCGGTGCGCAGCCGGTCGCGGACCACCGCGAGGGTCATCGCGTCCATGTCCTTCATGTCGACCGCGCCGCGCCCCCACACGCAGCCGTCCGCGATCTCGCCCCCGAACGGGTCGTACGTCCAGTCCGCGGCGTTGGCCGGCACCACGTCGGTGTGGCCGTGGATCAGCAGGCCCGGGCGGGAACGGTCCTCGCCCTCGATCCGCACCACCGTCGAGGCCCGCCCCTTGGCCGACTCGAAGATCTGCGGCTCCACCCCGAACTCGGCGAGCTGCTCGGCGACGTACTCCGCCGCCTTGCGCTCCCCCGGGCCGGAGCCGTCCCCGTAGTTGCTGGTGTCGATCCGGATCAGATCGCGACAGATCCCGGCGACCTCCGACTCAGCCGTCACCCTCGGCCCCGCCGACTCGCTCCGCTCGCTCACGGTCACTCCTCGTCTCTGGCCCGCACCGACGCACCAGCGCGCCACCCCCAGGACCTGCACCCGGGCCGTACGAGCACGTCCGTCCATCCTCCCCCAGCCCCCGACCCGGATCCACCCCCCGCGCACCCCCGAAACCCCCTGGTCACGCCCCCGCCACACACGCCCCCTTGCCCCCGCCACCACCCCCCGATCCCGGTCCCGAACCGTTTTGGGACCCCAAGCCGATCTTTGCTACAGTTACATCTGTCAGCGCGGCCGACGAGAGATCGAAAGCCGCAAAGACAACACCCGGTCCGGGTGGCGGAATGGCAGACGCGCTAGCTTGAGGTGCTAGTGCCCTTTATCGGGCGTGGGGGTTCAAGTCCCCCCTCGGACACTTCGGTACGTAGAGGAAATCTGCGGGTCGTGACTCAACAGTCACGGTCCGCTTTTTCATGCCATAGGCCGAGTTGAGGCCGAAGCCCTCGTGAGATCGGCGCCTTAGTTGGGCGGTGTGCCGGTCTCGGGCGAGAATGAGGCCCATGAACGAGAACACCCCCGGCGCACCCACCTCGGCCATCGAGAGACGCGACCAGCTCCTTCAGGCGATGCGGCAGGGCGGCGGCGCCTGGGACTGGGTGCGCGCCCGCGCAAGCTATGTGGTCGAGCCCGACCCGCGCACCGTGCGACGGGACCTGGAGCAGCTGCGCAAGTCGGGCACGATCTACCGCGATCGGGAGACAGGCAAGTACCAGGCCTGTTAGTACGCCAGAGGCAGTTCCCCGCGCAGTGCCGGCATGGAGGTAAGGCTCAAGCCGGTCCTCGGACACCAGCTGAGACCCCTGTTGACAGGGGTCTTTTGCTTTCCAGGCCGCGTGTGACCGACCGCGCGACCGACCGCGCGACCGACAGCCCGGCAGGTGGATCCGGTTCCGGGCCGTCCGCCACCGCGCGGACACGGCGGCTGGGGCTACCTGGTGTGGAGGCGGTGGGCGGTGTGCCGGGCCCACCAGAGGGCGGCTGCGGCGACGGCCAGGGTCCAGGCGAGTTGTGTCGCGCCGTACGGGTGGCCCTGGGCTGCGGAGTGGGCGAGCGGGAACAGGAGGGTGCCGACCGCCAGTGGGCCGCGTAGGTACCAGACGGCCACCTGCCCGGGGCCGGTGTTGCCCATGGGGGTGTTGACGCCGATCGTCAGGTGCAGGGGCACGACTCCCCGGTAGGAGCTGACCAGCGCGGCCGCGGTGAGTGCGGGCGCGGAGGCGAGGAGTGGCAGGAGTCCTGCCGTCTCCCGGCCGCCGAGCGCGCACGCCAGTGCGCCGGCTCCGGTGAGCGCGAGGAGGAGGCCGCCGGCCACCACCGAGTGCTGTACGGCCAGCGACTTGAACGTCCAGGGCAGGTTGGTGGAGCGCCGCAGGTCATCGCTCTCCAACCGTGCCGGCTCGGCGAGTTGAGCGGCCGCCAGGTATTCGGCGGCCATCGACAGCACGACGACGATCTGCTGTGCGGTCGAGGTGAAGGAGGGCGCCGCCGCGGCCAGTCCGACGGCGAGCCCGCTCCAGACGACGGCCCACCCCAGGCGGCGGGGGTTGCGCAGCAGGCAGGTGACGTCGCGCCACGGCACCATCAGCAGCCGGTGCCGTGGCATGGGGAGGCGGAGCCGGGGGGTGCTGCGCCGCTCCTTCAGCCGCGGTACTCCGGAGCGGGCTTGGCGGAGGTCGAGCATGAGGACGGAGGTGCTGATCTGGGCGGCCACCGTCGTGCGCAGCCTGAGGGCGGCCTGCGGGATCCCGGGCAGTTCCCGCCAGGCGAGGGCGAGGGCGAGCACCGGGGCGCCGACCGACAGCACCGTGCCGACGGCGCCCGCCGTACCCACGAGGCCGAGCGCCCACAGGAGCGGTTGTGACGCCCACCCCCACGGGCCCGACCAGAGCAGGAGGTCCTGCAGCCAGCCGGTCCGCCCTTGCGTCCGTGCCGTCCACACGCCGGCGGCGGCGATCACGGCGAGGAGCCACCCGGCGGCGAAGACCCTGCGGCCGTACCGGGACATCCACTGGTCGTGCCGCTCGATCAGGACGCCGACCGCACTCGTGGTGAGCGCGATCGAGATGCCCGTCCAGGAGCCCGCCAGGGTCAGCAGGAGCCACGACTGCGGGGCCAGGTCCTGCAACAGGAAGCCCGCGACCGCGCCGGCGACGCCGCTCACCACGGAGGCCAGCGCCACCGAGGACCGCAGCCTCGGTGCGAGCAGGGCCCGCCGGTCGACGGCCGAGGGCAGCAGGAAGCTCGTCGTGGCCCGGTCCAGCAGGACCGGCCCCCGCCACATCGCCCCCCGGGCGGTGAGCAGCAGGGCGAGGACCAGCACCGCCGGGATCAGCGCCAGGAGCGTCGCGGACGCCTGTTCTCCGATCTGCACGGGCGGCTGGTCCGCCGCCCGGGTCGAACTCGTCCACTGGAGCAGGGCGGGGACGCCCCAGCATCCGCCCACCAGGAGGACCGTGTAGGCGATGAACCACGCGCTTCTGCGCTTCTCCCGGCGCGTGCCGCTCCGGGCTTCGCGCAGGAACAGCAGGGTGTCCGTGGTGCAGTCCCCCGACCCCTCGGCCACCCGCTCCCTCGTCTCGGTCACGGATGCCACGCTGTCGCTCAAACCGTTCGTTCCTCCCCCTGCACCGCCCCGGACGGGCCCGAGTGCGCCGAACGCGAGCCGATTTCGACGATCTGGTCCGCGACCTCGTTCAGGGCCCGGTGGTGGGTGGCCATGAGGACGGCCACCCCGCGGTCGCGGTGCTCGGCGATCAGGTGGGCGAGGGCGGTCCGGGCCTGGGAGTCGAGCCGTTGTTCGGGCTCGTCGAGGATGAGGAGGTCGTGCGGCCGGATGAAGGCGGCGGCGAGGAGCAGCGCCTGGGTCTGCCCGGAGGACAGGGCCGAGGGGAACTGTTCGGACTGCGCCGTGAGGCGGTGCGACTCCAGCACCCGGTCGACCGCGGCGTCGGCGCCGGCGCCCATGCCGTGCGACAGCGCCACGAGCCGCAGGTGTTCCCGCACGGTGAGGTCCGGATAGAACGCGCCGGGGTCCATCACCGACGCCACCCGCTTGCGCACGTCCGGGGAATCCTCGCGAATCTCGCCCCCGTCGAAGACGACCGATCCTCCGGAGGGTCTCTCCCGGCCTGCCGCCACGCGGAGCAGCGTGCTCTTGCCGGATCCGTTCTCCCCGACCAGGGAAACGCACTCACCGCGGTGAATGCGGAGGGAGACCCGGTCGAGCACGGTGCTGTCACCGTACACGTGTGTGACGTCGACGAGTTGCAGCAGCGGTGCGCCCGCCGTCTTGCCGGTTTCCTTTTTCAATCGACGAGCCGTCTTCTCTCGAATGATCAAAATTTCCATCTTCACACTTTTCTGAACATTGGGCCGATCATAGCAAGACGACCCGAGCCCGCGAACCCGACCCATATGCACCCGCCGGCCACTCCGGAGGCCGCCAAGCCAAATGAGGCGATTTGAGGCCGTACGGACTGTTTGACGGAATCCGCCGCCACTCCGATTTCGATCAAGGCCTGACCTGCGAATACCGGTGATCAAATACAGGAACACCCTGGAACTCCACAACAAAAGGGGCATTGCGCAGAATTCGCGGAATGTCCGCCTACAATGCAATTGGTCAACTTCTTCGAGAACCTGCCGGACGACAAGCTGCCGACGTCCTCGCCGTCTTCCCCGCGACGCTCGATTTCGCCATGCGGCTCGCCGCGGGACGCTGCAACACCCCCGCCACCATGGCATTGCAGATCACCGACAAGCCGATCGTGCTCGCCACCGCCTTTCCGACGAGCAATGCCGTCGAACGCAACATGGAACTCCTGCTCTCGCGGGGCGGACTGGCCCTGAAGGACTGGCCGTGAAGTGGAACAGGGACATCGCGATCGTGGGCAGCGGGCCGAACGGCCCCGCGGCGGCCGTCACCTTCGCCCGCGCCGGCCTGCACGTGGAGTTGCTCATGCGCCCGACCCTCCAGTGGAACCCGTACGCGACCCCGCTCCCCGGCGTCTACCTGTGCTCCGCGGCCACCCCGCCCGGTCCGGGCGTCCACGGCATGAGCGGCTACCTCGCCGCCGTCTCCGCGCTCCGCCGGGAGTTCGGCGTCGCCACGCCGCCCTGCCTCGGGCCCGTCGAACGCGCTCCCGGGCGCGGCAGCGGGCAAGGTGGCTGGCAGTCAGTTCGCCGAACCGGCGCCGAGGCGGGCCGCCACCGCCGCGAGGACCCCGGTGAGCCCGCCCAGGAGCATCACCGTGGGGGTCGAGGCGGTGTCGACCACGGCTCCCCCGACCAGCGCCCCCAGCGCGATGGTGGCCTGGAAGGAGGAGGTGAAGACGACGGACGCCGCCTCCGGCGCGTGGGGCGCCGCGGTGCGGAACCAGGCCTGGGAGCAGACCGGGACGGCGCCGTACGCGAGACCCCACAGGACCAGGAGCACGGCGGCGCCCGGCACGGTCGTGCCGACGACGGGGAGCAGCACGGTCGAGGCGGCGAGCAGGCCCACGGCCGTGACGAACGCGGGGCGCAGCGCCCGCGCCGCCCAGGTGCCGGCGACGAAGTTCCCGACGAGGCCGGCCAGGCCGTACCCCAGCAGGAGCGCGGTGACGAGGTTCGGGCCGGCGTAGGTGACGTCCTGAAGGAACGGCGTGACGTAGGTGTAGGTGCCGAAGTGGGCCGTCACGACGAGGAACGTCACGACGAGCCCGGTGCGCACGCCCCGGGTGCGGAGCAGGTCGCGCAGCACGCTGAGGCGGGTGGTGGTCTGCGGCGGCAACGGGGGCAGGGACACGGCGAGCGCGACGAGCACGACCAGCGTCAGCGCGGCCATGGCCGCGAAGGCGGTCCGCCAGCCGGCGAGGTGGCCGAGGAGGACCCCGGCGGGCACGCCGAGGACGGAGCCGAGCGGGACGGCCGAGAAGACCACCGCGTTGGCCCTGGCCTGCCGGGGCTCGGGCACCAGCCGCGGGGCGAGGCCGACGCCGATCGACCAGAAGGCGCCGATGACCACGCCGAGCACGACCCGGGCCACCAGCACCAGCCAGTCCGAGTCCACCAGCCCTTCCGCGTCCGGTCCGGCGTGATTGCGACGTCAACCGTGACGGCGGCGTCATCATTCGGAGAGCCTGCTGGGCAAGGGTGGTGAGGGTGGGTCCGCCCCGTGGAACCCCTGGCGTTTTTGGAGGAGACCGATGTCCGCACCTGTTCAGCACCACCGGTTCGCCGTCGACGAGGACGGCAACGACCTGGGGTACGCCCTGTCGTTGCCGGACGGGTACGACGAGGGCCCCGGACCGTGGCCGCTGCTGCTGTTCCTGCACGGCGCCATGGAGCGCGGCGAGGACCTGGACGCGCTCGCCGTGCACGGGCCGGTGCGGCAGATCGCCACCGGGGCGAAGCTGCCGTTCGTGGTGGTGGCGCCGCAGTGCCCGGCGCACAGCTCGTGGGTCGCGGAGGTGAGCACGTTGGCGGCCCTGGTCGAGGACGTGGCGCGGACGTACTGGATCGACCCGGACCGGCGGTACGTGACCGGGCTGAGCATGGGCGGCACCGGCGCGTGGGCGCTCGCCGCCCGGTACCCGCGCCGGTTCGCCGCCGCCGTGCCGATCTGCGGGTCCGGACTGACGGAGGCGGCGCCGCGCCTCGCCGCCCTCCCGGTGTGGGCCTTCCACGGCGGGGAGGACGACGTCATCCCGGTCGCGCACACCGAGCGGATGGTCGAGGCGCTGCGGGAGGTGGGCGGTCCGGTGCGGTTCACCCGCTACCCGGGGGTCGGCCACGACTCCTGGACGCGGACGTACGACGACCCCGAGGTCTACGCCTGGCTGCTCGCCCAGAGCCGCCAGGCCCGCAGCGCGGGCTGAGGACGGCGACGGGCCCGGGCGGACGCTCCGCTGGGGGTCGGTCGCCTGACGGGGGCGGGTGGGGTGCGGGGGCTGGGAGGACCTGGAGGACCTGGAGGACCGGTCAGCTGACCGGCGCCGAACCGCCCCGGCCGGACGGTACGGGGACGCGCCTCGTCCGCCCCCGGATCAGCTCACCGGTGACGAAGGCCGTCACCGCGGCGATGATCAGCAGCGGCATCGCGTTGGCGGCCTGACCGCCCAGCAGCGCCGCCGCCAGCACCGTGCTGGTGACCGGCAGCCGGGTGACGGCCGCGCCGGAGGCGGCCAGTCCGGCGGCCAGCGCGGGCGCGGTGCCGAGGCCGGGCAGCGGCGCGCAAGCCGCCCCGAGCGCGGCGCCGATCAGGATCGCCGGGAAGATCGGGCCGCCGCGCAGGCTGCCCAGGGCGATCCCCCAGCCGACCGTCTTGCACAGCACCAGGGCGAGCAGCGCGCCGATCGGCCAGGCCGCCGGGTCGGCCGCCAGCGCGCCCAGGGTGGCCTGCCCGGAGAGCGCGGCCTCCTCCGGTGAGCGGCCGGTGAGCAGGGCGTACGCCGCGAGGCAGGCGCCGACGGCGACCGCGCACAGCACCGTCCGGACGGCGGTCTGACGGGCGGTCGGCACCGGCCGGGGGCCGTCCGGATCGCCCGTGATGAAGGCCTTGACCCGCTGGCCGAGGGCCTGCCCGGCCACGCAGACCACGGCGATCACCACCGCCAGCGGGACGCCCCACAGGAAGTCGCCCGGGTCCGGGACACCGCTCTCGGGCACGTGCGGCAGCGAGAGCGCGCCGATCGACAGCCCGGTCCAGTGGCCGAAGCCGGTGAAGACCAGTGCGCCGACCCCGCTGGCCAGCAGGCAGGGCAGGATCAGCGCGATCAGCCGCGGGCCGCCCAGCCCGGCCGCCTCGATCATCATCACGCCCGCCACCAGCGGGTTGCCGAAGATGGTGGAGATCGCCGCCGCCGCGCCCGCCGTACCCAACACCGGTACCAGCTGCGGGTGTTCGGCCCGCTTGGCGGAACGGACGGCGAGCAGCGCGAGGCCGCCGCCGATCGCCATCAGCGGCGCCTCCGGGCCGAGCACCGCGCCGAGCGGCAGGCAGGCGAGCGCGGCCAGCACCACGCCCGGGACGGCGCCCGGCGGGGTGGGCGGGCCGCCCAGCCCGTCCACCGGGACGTGGCCGCCGCGCCCGGGCCACCGGGTGACCACGGGGGCGAGCAGCAGTCCGGCCAGCAGCAGCGCGGGCAGCGGCCACCACCAGGGGGCGCGGTCGAAGCCGGCGGCGTCCGGCAGGCTCTCCCAGACCCAGCGCTGGAGTCCGTGCTCCAGGCTGACGAAGCCGAAGGCGACCAGCGAGACCGGGACGCCGATCAGGGCGGCGACCAGCAGCAGGCCGAGGTAGCCCTTGCCGAGCAGCACCTGGCGCAGGGTGGGGCCACCGTTCTGCTGCTGGGGCGTCCCCGGCATCGCCGCTCCTTCGCGCTCCCGGGGCGCGCGGCCCCCGTCCTGCGACCGAGTCTCGCCCGGGGCCGGGCGGCCCGCACGGCGTGCGGACCGTCAACCGGGCGCCGGGCTGCCGGAGTTGCGCCGTTCGGGTGAGAGCAGTAATCGGGTGGGAGCGGTGATCCGGTGAGAGCGACGATCGGAGCGGGTGGGCGTCACCGAAGGTCGGAGCCCGTGGTCAAAGCCGGTGGTCAAAGCCGGTGGTCAAAGCCGGTGGTCAAAGCCGGTGGTCAAAGCCAGCGGTCAGACCCGATGGTCAGACCCGGTCGGCGTCACCGAGCGCGCTCTCGATGCCCTGGACCATCCGCCACAGCGGCGCCCGGCGGCTGGCGACCAGCACCACCACGTCGTCCGCCTCGGACTCCTTGGACTCCCCGCCCGCGCCGTGCTCGCCGTCCGGGCGGTCGTTCCAGGTGCCGGTGACGAAGGCCATCGCCGCGTCGACCTCGGCCACCCAGTCGCTCTCGCCGCCCGAGCGCAGCCAGGTGCGCAGGGCGTGGTTGTGCGCGGCGACCACGGCGGCGGCGGTCACGTCGGCGCGCAGCGGGCCGTCCGGGCGGTCGGCGAAGCGGCCGCGCAGGTAGGCGGCGAGCGTGTGCTCGTAGCGCCAGACCACCGAGAGCTCGTACGCCCGCAGGCCGGGGACCTTGCGGGTGAGGCGGTAGCGCTGGACGGAGAAGGAGGGCTGCTCGGCATACATCCGCAGGACGAGCCGGGCCGCGTCGCAGGCGTGCTTGACCGGGTCCTCCTCGCCGGTGCCGGACTCCAGGAACTCCGTCATCTCGGCGAGGCTGCGCTCGTGGTCCGGGAAGACCACGTCCTCCTTGGCCGGGAAGTAGCGGAAGAAGGAGCGCCGGCCGACCCCGGCGAGCGAGACGATGTCGTCGATGGTGGTCTGCTCGAAGCCGCGTTCCAGGAAGAGCTCGAAGGCCGCGGCGACGAGCGCCTCGCGCATCGCCGGCTTGGCGGGCCCGTCGTTCATGGGCAGGTCCTGCTCTTCCTTCTCGCTCATTCCCGGAACATAGCATCGGCCCCGAACGGCCGGACCGGAGCTCGGCCCGGCCGTCGGTGCACCTCGGAGGCGCGGTTACGGCAGGTTGCGGGCCATGACGATGCGCTGGACCTGGTTGGTCCCCTCGTAGATCTGGGTGATCTTCGCGTCCCGCATCATCCGCTCCACCGGATAGTCCCGCGTGTACCCGTACCCACCCAGCAACTGCACCGCGTCCGTCGTGATCTCCATCGCCGCATCCGACGCGTAGCACTTCGCCGCCGCCCCGAAGAACGTCAGATCCCCGTCCCCACGCTGCGACTTCGCCGCCGCCGCATACGTCAGCTGCCGCGCCGCCTCCAGCTTCATCGCCATGTCCGCCAGCATGAACTGCACACCCTGGAACTCCGCGATCGCCTTCCCGAACTGCCGCCGCTCCCGCACATACCCCTTCGCGTAGTCCAGCGCCCCCTGCGCGATCCCCACCGCCTGCGCCGCGATCGTCACCCGCGTGTGGTCCAGCGTCCGCATCGCCGTCGCGAAACCCGTCCCCTCCGCACCGATCATCCGATCCGCCGGAATCCGCACATTGTCGAAGTACACCTCACGCGTCGGCGACCCCTTGATCCCCAACTTCTTCTCCGGCGCACCGAACGACACCCCCTCGTCGCCCCTCTCCACCACGAACGCCGAGATCCCCTTCGACCGCAGACCCGGATCCGTCACCGCCATCACCGTGTAGAACTCCGACACACCCGCGTTCGTGATCCAGCGCTTCACCCCGTTCAGCACCCAGAAGTCCCCGTCCCGCACCGCCCGCGTCCGCATCCCCGCCGCGTCCGAACCCGCCTCCGGCTCCGACAGGCAGTACGAGAACATCCCCTCACCCCGCGCCAACGCCCCCAGGTACTTCGCCTTCAACTCCTCCGAACCCGACAACTGCACCGGCAACGACCCCAGCTTGTTCACCGCCGGAATCAACGAGGACGACGCACACACCCGCGCCACCTCCTCGATCACGATCACCGTCGCCAGCGCATCCGCCCCCGCACCACCGAACTCCTCCGGCACGTGCACCGCGTGCAGATCACTCCCCCGCAACGCGTCCAACGCCTCCTGCGGGAACCGCCCCAGCTCATCCACCTCCGCCGCGAACGGAGCGATCTTCGCCTCGGCCAGCGAACGCACCGCCTCACGGAGCATCCCGTGCTCCTCGGAGATACGGAAGAGATCGAAGTCCTGGCTCATGATCGCCACTCCTGTTTCACGACGGTACTCAGTACCCTTCATTATGCATGCGCGCGGCAAAAAGGGAACTCAGTGCCTTCACATGGCGGCACTGAGTTCCCTATCCTTTTTTCTGCCGAACTTCTGCCGAACAAGCCGGTCCGAGCGCAGGGAGATGACAGCGTGGTCCACTCAGCCATCGACGCCGACACCCGGAACACCACGCTGTACTTCCAGCGCTGCACGTGGTGCTGCAACCCGACCTTCCAGCGGTTGCTCTGCCCCACCTGCGGCTCCACCGAGCTGCGGCTGGAGCCCAGCGAGGGCACCGGCGTGGTCCGGCGCTGCGAGGTCGAGCAGGCCCGGACGCCGCTGGTCCGCCAGAAGTCCCTGATCCGGATGGCCGAGGGCTTCGACGTCTGGTGCATCGTCGACGGGCTGCGCAGCACCGTCCCGGTCGGCACGCGGGTGCGGCTGCTGTCCGCCCCCGGCTCCGACCAGCCGGAGCTGCGGCTGCTGCCGATGGAGGAGCCGCGGCCGCCGCTGGACGTCGAGCCGCGCCCGCTGCCGCCCGTCCAGGGCGGGTTCACCCAGCACCTCGCGGCCTTCGCCGAGTAGGTCCTGTCCGTCGAGCAGACGCCGGAGGGCGTGGCACCGGGTACCCGGTGCCACGCCCTCGGCTGTCGTGTGCGGGGATCAGCCCTTGCGGGCCTTCACCTCGGCGGTCAGCTGCGGCAGCACGGCGAACAGGTCGCCGACCACGCCGTAGTCCGCCAGCTCGAAGATCGGGGCCTCCGGGTCCTTGTTGACGGCCACGATGGTCTTCGAGGTCTGCATGCCGGCCCGGTGCTGGATGGCGCCGGAGATGCCGTTGGCCACGTACAGCTGCGGCGAGACCTGCTTGCCGGTCTGGCCGACCTGGTTGCTGTGCGGGTACCAGCCCGCGTCGACGGCGGCGCGCGAGGCACCGACGGCCGCGCCCAGCGCGTCCGCGAGCTCCTCGACGACGCCGAAGCCGGCCGCCTCGCCGACGCCCCGGCCGCCCGAGACCACGATCGCGGCCTCGGTCAGCTCCGGACGCCCGGTCGAGACGCGCGGGGTGCGCGAGGTCACCTTGGCCGCGTTGCCGGTGAACTCCACCACCACGTTCTCCACCGCACCCGAGGCCGCAACGGCCTCGGGGGCCACGGCGTTCGGCTTGACGGTGATGACCGGCACGCCGTTGCTGACGCGCGAGTCGACGGTGTAGGAGGCGGCGAACACCGACTGGGTGGCGACCGGGCCGGTGTCGCCCGCGCGCAGGTCGATGGCGTCGGTGATGATGCCGGAGCCCAGGCGCAGTGCGACCCGGGCGGCGATCTCCTTGCCCTCGCCGGAGGAGGTGACCAGCACGGCGGCGGCGTCGTTGGCCTTGGCGATCTGGGCGAGGGCGTCCACCTTGGGGACGACCAGCTGGTCGGTGAACTCGGCGCCCTCGGCGACGTACACCTTGGCCGCGCCGTACTCCGCGGCCTTGGCGGCGAGGTCGGCGGCGGCGGCACCGGCGCCCAGCACGACCGCGGACGGCTCACCGATCCGGCGGGCCAGGGTCAGCAGTTCGAGGGCCGGCTTGCGGACCGCACCGTCGGCGTGGTCCACCAGGACGAGAATCTCAGCCATTGCTCAATGTCTCCGTGTTTCGCTGTGGCAGGGGGTGGGTGGCTCGGCCGGGCCGGCTCAGATGAACTTCTGGTCGGCGAGGAAGCCAGCGAGCTGCCTACCGCCCTCGCCCTCGTCCTTGACGACCGTGCCCGCGGTCCGCGCCGGACGCGCCGCCACCGACTCCACCGCCGTCCACGCACCCCCCAGACCGACCTCACCGGCCTCGATGCCCAGATCGTCCAGGTCCAACGACTGGACCGGCTTCTTCTTCGCCGCCATGATCCCCTTGAACGACGGGTACCGGGCCTCACCCGACTGGTCCGTCACCGACACCACCGCCGGCAGCGCCGCCTCCACCAGCTCCGTCGCCGCGTCACCGTCACGACGGCCCCGCACCACACCGCCCTCGACCGACACCTCCGACAGCAGCGTCACCTGCGCCACCCCCAGCCGCTCCGCCAGCAACGCCGGCAGCACACCCATCGAACCGTCCGTCGACGCCATCCCACCGATCACCAGGTCGAACCCGGTCCGCTCCAGCGCCTTCGCCAGCACCGCCGACGTCCCGATCACATCCGAACCGTGGATGTCCTCGTCATTCACGTGCACGGCCTTGTCCGCACCCATCGACAACGCCTTGCGCAACGCGTCCTTCGCATCATCCGGCCCGACCGTCAGCACCGTCACCTCGGCACCCTCGTTCGCCTCAGCGATCCGCAGCGCCTGCTCCACGCCGTACTCGTCCAGCTCGGACAGAAGGCCGTCCACACCCTCCCGGTCGGTGGTGTGATCGTCCGCGAACCGACGGTCACCCGTCGCGTCCGGCACGTACTTCACACAGACGACGATCCTCAAGCTCATGAGTGGTTCTCCTGTCGCGGTCGCGCTGGTCGATGGCCTCACATCATGCCGAGGGTACTGAGTGCCAATCCCGGCCCGGCCGCGCCCCGCGCGCCGCAAGCGCCACCTGGACCGGCCTACCGTGTCGGCGCTCTTCGACTGGTGTCAGAGGCTCCACGGAGAGGATACGGCACTCAGTACCCCTGGTAAAGGAACTCAGTACCCTTCCCGGGTGTGCGCTGGACCTCAGGGCGCCCCCCGGGACGCCCTCAGACGGCCGCCCCGCCCAGCACGACGGCGGCCTCTCCCGTGTAGACGCGGAAGGTGAGGGACTCCTGGAGGTAGAGCCGCACGGTGTCGGCGTCGTGGGAGAGGTAGCCGACGGAGACGTCCTGGCCGAGGAAGAGTTCGAAGTCGCCGCCCCGGGTGGAGAGGAGGAAGGCGCCCTCGATGGCGGGGGCCCAGATGATGTCGCCGTCGAGGAGCCGGGCGAGGTGGTTGTGGACGGGGTAGCCGTGGTCGCTGGTCTCGTTGACGGCAGTGAAGGCGTCCGCGCCGAGCAGGAGCGAGTAGGGGCCGCCCACGCCGGCCAGGCGGAGGGCGGTGAGGGCGCGGCTGACGGCCTCGGGGTACTCGCGGACGTCCTCGGGGAGTTGGACCGGCGGGTTGGTGGAGCCGGCCCGGATGCCCTCGATGGCGGCGGCGCGGTAGCCCTCGAAGACGGCGCGGTCCTCGGCGAGGGCGATGGTGCGGGCGGCGTCCTTCACGGGCTGCCAGTCGGAGTCGCGGGAGCCGCGCTCGACGTCGTCGACGGCCTCGCGGCGGACGGTGAAGGGGACGCGCAGCTCGACCACCGGCTGGGCGGCGCGGGCGTGGGCCTGGACGCCGTCGGCGGGCGGTTCGATGCCGGTCAAGTGGCCGGTGCCGACGGCGGCGAGGGTGGAGCCGTCGGGGCCGTGCAGGTCGACCACGCGGCGGCCGGCGATGTGGAGCTTGAAGGTCTGGCGGGCCTCCTCCTCGATCTCCGCCCAGGCGGCGGCGGAGACGGGAGCGAGGTCGCGGTGCAGGTTGTTCATGGTGCGGGTCCTTGTCGGGAGGTCCGGTTCAGGGCGTGCCGCGCAGGCTGCCGATGCCGAGCGAGCCGGTCGCGGGCGGAGCACTCGGCACGGGCGGCACCGGCGCCGACGGCCGCACCGGGGGCGCGGGCGGCGGGGCGTCGAGGAAGTCGGCGGTCGGGACGAAGAACAGCGAGCCGGTGACGGCGGTGGAGAAGTCGAGCAGCCGGTCGGTGGTGCCGGGCGGGCGGCCCACGAACATGTTGCGCAGCATCTCCTCGGTCACCTCCGGATCGCGGGCGTAGCCGATGAAGTAGGTGCCGAACTCGCCGCCGTGCTCGAAGGAGCCGAACGGCATGTTGAAGCGGACGATCTTCCGTTCCGCGCCGTCGGGGCCGGTGACGACGTTGAGCGCGAGGTGCGAGTCGGCGGGCTTGGCATCGTCGTCGAACTCGATGTCGGTGAGCTTGGTGCGGCCGACCGCCCGTTCCTGGTCCTCGACGCTCAGCGCGTTCCACCCGTCCAGGTCGTGCAGGTACTTCTGGACGATGACGTAGCTGCCGCCGGCGAAGTCCGGGTCCTCGCCGCCGACCACGGCGGCGGTCACGGCGGCCCGGCCCTCGGGGTTCTCGGTGCCGTCGACGAAGCCGAGCAGGTCCCGGTCGTCGAAGTACCGGAAGCCCTGGACGGAGTCCACCACGGTGGCCGCCCCGGCCAGCCGGCCGGTGAGCTGGCCGGCCAGTTCGAAGCAGAGGTCCATCCGGGCGGCGCGCAGGTGCAGCAGCAGGTCGCCGGGGGTGGCCGGGGCCCGGTGGCGGGCGCCGGCCACCTCCCGGAAGGGGTGCAGGCCGGCCGGCCTGGGACCGTCGAAGAGGCGGTCCCAGGCGTCCGAGCCGATGCCGGTGACGCAGGTGAGGCCGCCCTCGGGGGCCCGGAAGCCGACCGCGCGGCGCAGCCCGGCGAGGTCGGGCAGCAGGTCGCGGACGGCGTCCTCGCCGCCGGGCTCGACGGTGAGGACCAGGAAGACCGCCGCGCTGGTCAGCGGGGAGAGCACGGCTTGCGGTTCGGCCTGCATGGCGAGGGTCCCTCCACGGTGGTCCAGGAGGCCGGGAGGCTTCCCACTCATGGCCGGTGATCAGCGTGCCGCAGCTGCCGCCGACGGGGCGGGCCGACGGCGTGACGGACCAGCGGACATCTGATCATCCGTACGATTACACCGCATAGCGGACCATTCGGCGCGGGCGGCGCTCCCCCGGACGGCCCGCTCGGGCGCACCGTCCGATGAGGCCGTTCGGGGGGATGCCCACGGCCGGTGGGCATGCGGAAGGGGCGGGCGCGGGGTGGAGGTGGAGGACTGCGGTGGGGTGCCCCGGCGGATGTCCTTGCCGAACCACCGCCCCCCTCGCACCCGGGTGCGGATCGTTGTTCCCGCCCACAATTGAGGGGGGGAGCTCCGGAAGGGCGGCGAACCGATGACGGCGTACATCGCGGTGAGCGCGCTGAGCCACGAGGGCCTGGTGCGGCAGCACAACGAGGACAGCCTCACGGTCGGACCGTGGACACTCTGCGCCACCGTGACCGGCAACCCGCAGACCCTGCTGTTCCCGCTCGGCCCTCCCTGCGTGGTCGCCGTGGCGGACGGCCTGGGCGGCCACCCCGGCGGCGAGGTCGCCAGCGCCCTGGTGGCCCGCCGGCTGGCCGCCGACGGCGCCGGACTGGACGGCGAGGAGGCCGTCCGGGAGGAACTTCAGGACTGCAACCGGGCGGTGTACGCGGCCGCCGCCGACGAACCCGAGCTGGCCGCGATGGGCACCACGGTGGCCGGCCTGGTCCTGCTGCCCGGCCGGGCGGTGGCCTTCAACGTGGGCGACAGCCGGGTCTACCAGGTCACCCTGGACGGACTGCGCCGGGTGAGCGTGGACGACAGCCCGCCGCTGCCGCCCGGACGGCGCACCACCTCGGTGGTCACCCAGACCCTGGGCGGCTCGCTCGGACTGACCTTCGTCGAGCCGCACGTGCGCGCCGTGCCGCTGGCCGCCGGCGACCGCTACCTGGTGTGCAGCGACGGCCTGACCGACCCGGTGCCGGAGGAGGAGTTGGCCGCGCTGCTCGCCCGGCCGCACGACGGCTCCGACCGCGCCGACGGGAGGGCCGCGTTCGAGCTCTGGAAGGCGGCGATCGCGGCCGGCGGGCCGGACAACATCACCCTGGCGCTGGTCCGGATCGGCGAGTAGGGCCTGTCCGGCGGACCGCAGCGGGCACGGACCCGCCCCGGCGGGGCGCCGAAGCGCTCCGCCGGGGCGGTCACCTGTCCGTGTTCGGTCGCTCGAAAGGCGTCCGATCAGAGTTCGCTCGTGACGCTCACCCCGCTGAAGCCCTGCTGGGCGTAGAGGCTGAAGTAGACGTAGCCGGCCGGCGGGTTGGTGATCGTCAGGGTCTCGGAGTTGTCCGGCCCCGCCGAGTGCGCCGTGCTGGCGTTGGTGTACGCCCAGCTGGTCGGGCTGTAGTAGAGGTCGCCGTTGCCGGTGCCGCCGCTGGTGGTGACCTTCACCTGCTTGGTGCCGGCCGGCACCAGGAGGTAGAAGTGCGCGTAGTTGCCGGTGGTCGCCGCGATGTTGCTGCGGGAGCAGTTGGCGTCCAGCTTGCGGATGTCGGTGCCGGCGCACTCCGGCAGCTGCGGCTGGGTGGGCGTGCCACCACCGTCGGTGGCGCAGGCGCCGCTGGCGCACTTGGTCAGCCAGCTGTCGAAGTCGGCGTCGTACGAGGTGCCGATGGTGGTCTTGAGCAGGGTGCGGGCGCCGTTCCAGTCACCCGCGCGGTACTTGGCGAGGATGGCGTCCATGTCGCCGCGGTGCTGCTCCAGCATGTAGCGGACGGCGAGGTAGCCCCAGCGGTAGACCCGGTCCTGGTCACCGTAGGCGGTGTCGAAGAGGTCGCTCAGCTTGTAGGTGTGCTGGGCGGCCACCGCGATGGCGCCGTCGTTGGTGACCTTGCGGTACGAGTAGGAGATGTACTCGGCGAAGCCCTCGACCCACCAGACGGTCGGGGTGGTCATGCCGGCGTTGAAGTCGCCGTACATGTCGAACCGGCCGTCGAGGTAATGGGTGTACTCGTGGTTGAGGTTCCAGATCTCGAACGACGGGCGGGCCCACTCGGCCTCGTAGCAGAGGAAGCGCGGCTGGTTGCCGGCCTTGGCCGGGTCGCCCTCCAGGTACATGCCGCCGTTGTTGGTGTCGATGCCGTAGATGGCCGCGGCCAGCACCTGGTAGTCCAAGGACGAGTGGAAGACCACGACCTCGATCGTGGTGTTGTTGTCGTCCTTGACCGGGCCGTTGTCCCGGACCACCGAGTGGAAGAACGCGTCCTGGCCGGTCAGGCTGCTGCAGGCGGTGCCCAGTTGGGTGTTGTCCAGCGTCTGGGCGATCAGCTTGATGCTCGGGCTGCAGGTGTAGTTGACCGTCAGCACGCCCGCCTTGAGCTGGTCGGAGGCGTTGCAGGTGCCGTAGTAGGCGCAGTTGGCGGCGTCGTAGTAGCCGACCCCGTCCGCGACCGCGGCCCACTGGTAGACGGTGCGGCCGTTCGGCGCGGACTGCGCGACCAGCTCCTTGGCCAGCGGACGGACCTTGGGCTGGAGCGCCGTGTCCTTCAGGAAGCGGGTCAGCTCCTTGGCCCCGTTGTAGACCAGCACGCCGAAGTTGCCGCCGAGTTGGTCGTTGTTGCGGGTCACGAAGCCGGACAGCGCGTCCAGCACGCTCGGGTCGGCCTCGACGGCCGCGTCGAAGCCGGTCACCTGGTGGCCGCGGAACAGCACCGTGAAGACCGGGTTCACCGCCCAGGCCATGCCGGCCGGGTTCCAGGTGGCGCTGCTGTAGTCGTTCAGCAGTTGCTTGACCACCGAGAGGTAGCGGATGTTCTCCTGCGCGCTGTCGATCAGGGTGACGGCCTCGCCCAGGATGGGGGCGTTGCCCGCGGTGACGTCCCGCACGTGCGCGCTGCCGAAGAAGGCGTCCAGCCCGGAGCGGATCGCCGTCTGGAGGGCGGTGCCGTAGGTGCCGACGTCGTCCTTGTGGTACCACTGCGCGAAGTACCCGGCGCGCAGGTAGAGCACCAACTGGTGGACGGACGTGCTGTCGTCGCCCGGGTAGGCGCCGGCCGCGTCGCGCAGCGCGTACGCGACGGTGGTCATCTGCTCCTCACGGAACGCGCCCCTCGCGTCCGCGCCGGTGAGCTGGAAGAGCCCGTTGATGCACTGGATGTCGGCGGCCGTGATGTGCTGGACCAGGTCGCTGCCCGTCCGGCCGGTGAAGTCGCCGACGTTGCAGGGCTGTGCGGCCGCGCCGAGGGCGAGGGCCTTGGAGGTCGGCCGGGCCTCGGCCGGCCGGGTGTCGAGCGGGAGCGGGGCACGCTGGTCGGCAGAGGCGAACTGCCGGTCGGTGTGGCCGCGCTCGGGGGCGCCGACGGCCGGCTGGGGCGCCGGTCCGGCGGGGGTGGTGGGGGCGGACGCGCCACCGGGGGCGGCGGCGGGGGCGGCCTTGCTCTGTGGGGCGAACAGGCCGATCGTCAGGAACATGGTCAGGGCGAGTATTAACAGCCTTGCCAGCTGCGGGAGTCGCAGCAGACGCGCGGAACTCACGTGGGGGCCTCCGGGCCGTCGTCGGCCGCATTGGGGGTGCGGCCGGTGGGGTGATGAGGACCGTTGGCGACGGCGCCTCGTGGGCGGTTCCGTCGTGCACACGGTGGGGAGTGTGACATGTACCATGGCACACATCACATGACGTTGAATAGCCCCGCTCCTGTGAGCGATTCGCGAGGGAACGACGCAGGGGCCGTGATGGCGAATCGCCACCACGGCCCCTGCGCTTGGGGGTTGACGCCCCGCCCGACTACTTCCGCAGCAGCAGGATGACGCCGGCCGTCACCAGGCCGACCAGGACCGCCGCCGCACCGTACGCCAACCGGTGCGCGCGCAGCACCGGCAGGAAGCGGTCCACGGCGTAGCGGCCCGGGCCGGTCAGGGCGAGCGCGGCGGCGCCCGCCGTGAGCAGCAGCTCGTACTCGCTGCCCTTCGGGGCGAAGAAGCCGCCACCCCAGGTGACGGCGATCGCGTTGACCATCGTGCCGACGAGCGCGGCGCCCGCCAGCGGGGTCAGCAGGCCGACGGCGAGGGCGAGCCCGCCGAGCGTCTCGGTGAGGCCGGCGACCACGGCCATGGCGTTGCCCGCCGGATAGCCGCTCATGGTGAAGAACTGACCGGTGCCGTCGATCCCGCCGCCCCCGAACCAGCCGAACAGCTTCTGGCTGCCGTGCGCGGCCATCGTCAGGCCGAGGGCCAGGCGCAGGAGCAGGAGTCCGGCGTCGTAGGCGTGCGGGGAGGTCGTCGCGGACTCGGGGGTCACCCGGCCCGGGAGGACGGTGGTGGTGGGGGCGGTCGTGCTCGGGCTGCTGCTCGGCATGCGCGTCTCCATCGCGATCGGGGTCGGTCGTCGGGGGTGTGGTGGCGCGGCCGGGCGGGGTCGCCCCGCAACTATTGTTCAAATTTGAACCGGCCGCTCCTCGACCGTACCTCGGAGTTCGAATTTGAACAACTGACGGTCCGTGGACAACTCGCGGGCCGGACCCCGCCCGGGGCAGGGTGGAGACATGGCTCAACGCAGGCAGCACCGGCGGACCGCGGAACCCGGCACGCCCTACCCCGAAGCCCTCGCCGCCTTCGGCGAACGCGTCCGGCTGATCACCCCCCGCCAGTGGACCGCCCCCACCCCGTGCGCCGACTGGTCCGTCCGCGACCTCGTCAACCACCTCACCGGCGAACAGCTGTGGATCCCCGAACTGCTGATGGGCGCCACCATCTCCGAGGTCGGCGGCCGCTTCGACGGCGACGTCCTCGGCGACGACCCGGTCACCGCCTGGACCGGCGCCGCCGACGCCGCCCGGGACGCCTTCGCCGCCCCCGGCGCCACCGAGCTCACCGTCCACCTCTCCTTCGGGGACGTCCCCGGGCAGTACTACCTGGACCAGCTCACCACCGACCTCGTCATCCACAGCTGGGACCTCGCCGAAGCCATCGGACGGCACACCCGGCTCCCGGCGGAACTCGTCGACTTCGCCCTCGGCGAGTTCGCCGGCTACGGGGACCTCTCCGGAAGCGGCCTGTTCGACCGGCCCCTGCCCGTCCCCGCCGACGCCGACCCGCAGACCCGCCTGCTCGCCCTCACCGGGCGGCGCGACCGACCCTGACGCGGTCGGTGTGGTGGCGGACGCCGGATACTGGAAGGAGCGGGGGCCGCGATCCGTGCGAGAGGCGGGCACGCCATGAGCCGCAGGCCGGACATCCTCGGCGAGTTCACCGCCGACCACCGGGCGGCCATCGAGCTGCTCGACCAGGTCGAGCGGGCGCCCGCCGGCGCCGCCGAGCGCGCCGACCTGCTGACCCGGCTGACCGACCTGCTGTTCGCCCACTGCGCGGCCGAGGAGGAGCACCTCTTCCCGCTCGTGCAGCACGACGTGCCGGGCGGCGGGGCGCTGGTGTTCGGGAGCATCCACGAGCACCTGGCGATCGGGCAGTACCTCTCCGACCTCCAGGGCCTCGGCCCGGCCGACCCGGCCTTCGACACCCTGTTGCGCGGCCTCGCCGACACCCTGCGGCGCCACCTCGCCACGGAGGAGGAGCAGCTCTTCCCGGCCGCCCGCAAGGCCCTGCCCGCCGCCGCCCGGGCGGCGCTCGGCGACCGGCTGCGGGCCGAACGCGCGGAAACCGCCGAGCCGGGCGAACCGGGCGGAGCAGGGCCGTGAGCCTCAGTTCTTCGGGCTGATCACCGCGAAACGGCCGCCCTCGCGGTCCCGCAACCGGGCCACCCGCCCGTACGGGGAGTCGAAGGCGGCTCCCACCACCGAACCACCCAGCTCCACGGCCCGGGCCAGCGCCCGGTCGGCGTCCGGGACGGCGAAGGACACCTCCCAGTGCGGCGGCAGCCCCGCCGCACCGTCGGCCTGCTCCCTCGCCAGCGCGGCGACACTGTGGCCCTCCGCCCGCAGCACCACCCGGTCGTGTTCCCAGCGGACGTCGAACCGCTCCGGATCACGGCCGTCCCAGCGGAACACCTGCCCGTAGAACAGCGCCGCCGCGAACGGGTCCGGCGTGCGCAGTTCGATCCAGACCGGCGCGCCCGGCAGGTCCAGCAGCCGGGCCCGGCCCAGCGGGCCCTCCCAGATGCCGAACACCGCCCCGGCCGGGTCCGCCGCGAAGGCCACCCGCCCGGCGTCGAAGGCCAGCGGGCCCACCGCCAGGGTCGCGCCGCGCTCGCGCACCGCATCGGCGGCGGCGTCCGCGCTCTCCGTGCCGAAGTAGCTGGTCCACGCCACCGGCATCGCCCAGTCGCTCCCCGCGACCCCCAGCCCGGCCACCGCCTCCCCGCCGGTCACCGCGTGCAGGTACGGGCCGAAGCGGTCCGGCGCCGGCTCGAACTCCCAGCCGAGCAGCGGCCCGTAGAACGCCTTCGCCCCCTCCAGGTCCCGGGCCGTCAGGCTCACCCAGCACGGAACGGCCGCCACGCAACGCACCTTGGCGGTCTCACCGCTGCCCATCGCGGACCTCCTCGCCACCCGGCCGCCGGGCCCCTCCCGACTCCCACGGCCCACCGGCCGCCCGGGACGCCCACAGCCTAGGCCGATGGGCGCAGCGCGTTCCGGGAGGCATGGCCGGGATCAGCGCACCCAGTTCTTGAGCGGCTAGGTGTCCAGCGAGATCCCCACCGGCTCGGGGAGGTGGACGGTCTTGCCGAACGGGAGGATCTGCGCGGTCTCGTAACGGACGCCGTCGGGCTGGCTGTAGACGGTGACCTCGGCGGAGTCGCGGTCGATCAACAGGTAGACGGGGATGCCGGCCTCTGCATAGGCCCGAGGCTTCTCGACACGGTCCCGCTGATTGGTATCGGAGTCGCAGGAGGTGACCTCGGCGACCATCAGCACGTCGCCGGTCTCGGCCCACTCCCCCGTGCCGACGAAGGCGTCTGCATGCGCCAACGTGCCGTCCGGGCGGGCAAAACTGCCACGGTAGCCCTGGATCTTCAGCCCCTGATCGTGCAGATAGAGCTCGGGCCGAGCCTGAATGCAGATCCGCAGCAGCCACTGAATCATGCGGCCGTGGTCGCCGTCTGGCACGGGCTTGACCCCCAGCTTCCCGTTGATGAGCTCCGGCCGAATGCGTTCGGCAGTTCGAGCCAGAAGACGAGCGAACTCCTCGAACTCCTCGGGCAGCATCTGCGGGCGGTCGGAGATCGCGGTCACGGGCTTTCCTCCTTCGCCTGGGCACCCTGTGGGGCAACGAACACACCGGCAAGTGGTCACGGGCCATCTGGATTCCGACGATAGCGCCCACCGCCCGGCCCTCCCAGTCACACCAGAGCGGGTAAATGTGACTCAGGTCACATGGAAAGGCGAAATTTCCGGGGAGGGAATCCCCGTTTGGTCTTTCGTAGGCAGAAGCGGGGAGAACTTCCCCGGTATCCTGAAGGAGCAGTCGCCGTGACCACCGCCGCCACCGAGCCGGTCCGACCCGTGGAGACCGTCCGCGCGCCCAAGCTGCGCGCCGACGCGACCCGCAACCGGGAGCGGATCGTCCTGGCGGCCCGCGACGCCTTCGTCGAGCACGGCGCGGACGTGCCGCTGGACGAGATCGCGAAGCGGGCCGGGGTCGGCAACGCCACGTTGTACCGGAACTTCCCGGACCGCACGGCGCTGGTCCGCGAGGTGGCCCTGCTCGTCAAGAGCCGTATCCTGGCCATCGCCGAGACGGCGACGGCCGAGGCGGACGCCCCTGACGGCGACCCGTTCGACGCCCTGCAGCGGTTCGCGCACGAGACCGTCGCGGAGAAGGTCGGCGCGCTCTGCCCGATGTTCACCAGTCACGTCGACCCGTTCGACCCGGACCTCACCGAGGCCCGCGAGCGTCTGACGGCCGCCGTGAGCGGCCTGATGGAGCGCGCCCGGGCGGTGGGTGAGCTGCGGTCGGACGTCGACCACGGTGACCTGTTCATCGCGATCAGCCAGCTGACCCGGCCACTGCCGGGGACGTCCTGCCGGCTGCTCGACGACTTCGTCCACCGGCACCTTCAGCTGTTCCTGGACGGGCTGCGCACGCCGGTCCGTTCGGTGCTGCCCGGCCGGGCCGCGACCTTCGAGGACTTCCAACCCCAGCACTGACCCACCAGCAGTACCCCGACCGACCGACCCGCCCTCCCGACCAGGCCGAGCACCGGCTCGAACCGCCGGCCCGCCGGCCCGCCGGGAGCTGATCCCCGCACGCCCTCGCACCGACGCCCCGTACGGCGACCAGCCGTCCACGTACGGCGGTCGACCCTTGTCGCACGCCACGCACCGTGAAGTGAGTACCCCCATGCCTGAAACCGACGCCCGACCGGCGACGCTGCCCGATCCCCGGCGCTGGAAGGCGCTGATCTTCATCGGCCTCGCCCAGCTGATGGTCGTCCTGGACGCCACCATCGTGAACATCGCCCTTCCGTCCGCCCAGCGGGACCTGGGCATCTCCGACGGCAACCGCCAGTGGGTGATCACCGCCTACGCGCTGGCCTTCGGCGGCCTGCTGCTGTTCGGCGGCCGGATCGCGGACCTCTGGGGCCGCAAGCGGACCTTCGTGGTCGGCCTGGCCGGCTTCGCCCTCGCCTCCGCGCTCGGCGGCGCCGCGGCCAACACCGCGATGCTGCTCGGCGCCCGCGCCCTCCAGGGCGTGTTCGGCGCACTGCTCGCCCCGGCCGCGCTGTCGCTGCTCGCGGTGACCTTCACCGAGGCCAAGGAGCGCGCCAAGGCCTTCGGCATCTACGGCGCGATCGCCGGTGGCGGTGGCGCGATCGGCCTGATCCTCGGCGGCCTGCTGACCGAGTACATGAACTGGCGCTGGACCTTCTTCGTCAACGTCCCGTTCGCCATCGTCGCCGCCGTGGGCGCCGTCCTGGTGATCCGCGAGCCCGCCGAGGGCCGCAACCGCAACCGGCTGGACGTCCCCGGCGTGCTGCTGGTGACCACCGGCCTGGTCTCGCTGGTGTACGGCTTCACCCGCGCCGAGTCCAGCGGCTGGACGGCCGGCAGCACGCTGGCGCTGTTCGTCGCGGCCGCCGTGCTGCTGACCGCGTTCGTCCTGGTGGAGCTCCGGGTCAAGGCCCCGCTGCTGCCGCTGCGCGTGGTGCTGGACCGCAACCGCGGCGGGGTGTACCTGTCGCTCGGCCTGGCCGTGATCGGCATGTTCGGCCTGTTCCTGTTCCTGACCTACTACCTGCAGCTCGTGCGCGGCTACAGCCCGGTGCTGACCGGCGTCGCGTTCCTGCCGATGGTGGCGGGCATGATCACCGGCTCGACCCAGATCGGCGCCCGGCTGATGACCCGCGTCCCGGCGCGGTTCCTGATGGCGCCCGGCTTCCTGGTCGCCTCGATCGGCATGCTGCTGCTGAGCAACATCGGCCTGGACACCTCCTACCCGATGCTGATCCTGCCCGGCCTGGTCCTGATGGGCCTCGGCATGGGCACCGCGTTCATGCCGGCCATGAGCCTGGCCACGCACGGCGTCCAGCCGCGCGACGCGGGCGTCGCCTCGGCGATGGTCAACACCTCGCAGCAGGTCGGCGGCGCCATCGGCACCGCGCTGCTGAACACCATCGCGGCCAGCGCCACCACCGGTTGGCTGGCCTCGCACGCGACCGCCGCGGCCGCCGCCGCGTCGCCGCAGGCCGCCCAGGCGCTGCAGTTCCAGGGCATGGTGCACGGCTTCACGACCGCGATCTGGGTGTCCTTCGGGATCCTGGTGGCGGCCTCCGCGATCGCCTTCACCCTCATCAACGCCGGCCGGCCGGACGCGACGGCGGGCTCGGGCGCCGGTGCGGCGAAGAGCGACGAGGTGCCGGTGATGGTGCACTGACGCCTGCGGGTTACTCGGGTGCGTACGCGGCCCGTCCGGTGTCCCCTTCCTGGGGCGCCGGGCGGGCCGCTCGCCGTTTGCGGGGTCGGTCGTTCGCGGCGCCGGCCGTCTGCGGGGCGGCTGTTCGCGGGGCCTGGATCACAGCCGCCCCGGGTAGAAGTGGGGATCACTCCCCGATTATGGTGACCTCAGCGAGAAGCGGGGAATGATCCCCACTTCATTCCGACTGAGGTGCGTGCACATGACCCGGAATCAGAACCCAGGACGGGGGCGGCGGGCCGCCGACTGGGCGGACGGCCGACTGGGGATCCACACCCTGGCCAGGGCCAACCTGCGCAAGATCTTCCCGGACCACTGGTCCTTCATGCTGGGCGAGATCTGCCTGTACACCTTCCTGATCATCATCCTGACCGGCGTCTGGCTGACCCTGTTCTTCAAGCCCTCCATGGGCGAGGTGATCTACGACGGCTCGTACGTCCCGCTCAAGGGCGTGCCGATGTCCGAGGCCTACGCCTCCACCGTGGACATCAGCTTCGAGGTCCGCGGCGGGCTGCTGATCCGGCAGATCCACCACTGGGCCGCCCTGGTCCTCATCGCGGCCATGTTCGTGCACATGATGCGGGTGTTCTTCACCGGCGCGTTCCGCAAGCCGCGCGAGGTCAACTGGGTCTTCGGCTTCCTGCTGCTCTTCCTCGGCCTGCTGGACGGCTTCTTCGGCTACTCGCTGCCGGACGACCTGCTCTCCGGCACCGGCATCCGGTTCGTCGAGGGCGTGGTGCTCGCGATACCGCTGGTCGGCACCTACGTGCAGATGTTCCTGTTCGGCGGGGAGTTCCCCGGGCACGACATCATCCCGAGGTTCTTCACCGTCCACGTGCTGCTCGTGCCCGGCATCATGCTCGGGCTGCTGGTCGCGCACCTGATCCTGGTCTTCTACCACAAGCACACCCAGTGGGCCGGGCCCGGGAAGACGGAGAAGAACGTCGTCGGCATGCCGCTGATGCCGGTCTACCTGGCCAAGGCCGGCGGGTTCTTCTTCCTGGTCTTCGGCATCGTCGCGCTGATGTCCGCCATCGCCACCGTCAACCCGATCTGGGCGTACGGCCCGTACCGCCCCGACCAGGTCTCCACCGACGCCCAGCCCGACTGGTACATGGGCTTCGCCGAGGGCCTGATCCGGGTGATGCCCGGCTGGGAGATCGGGCTGTGGGGGCACACCCTCAACCTCGGCGTGCTGATCCCGTTCACGCTGTTCCCGGTGATCCTCGGCGCGATCGCCGTCCACCCGTTCATCGAGAGCTGGGTGACCGACGACAAGCGCGAACACCACCTGCTGGACCGGCCGCGCAACGCACCCGTCCGCACCGCGCTCGGCGCCGCCTGGATCAGCCTCTACCTGGTGATGCTGGCCGGCGGCGGCAACGACCTCATCGCCACCCATCTGCACCTGTCGCTCAACGCCATCACCTACGCGGTGCGGATCGGCTTCTTCGCCGTCCCGGTGGCCGTCTTCGTCATCACCAAGCGCTGGTGCCTCGGCCTCCAGCGCCGCGACCGCGACAAGGTGCTGCACGGACGCGGGACCGGCGTCGTCAAGCGCCTGCCGCACGGCGAGTTCACCGAGGTGCACGCCGGGCTCGCGCCCGCCGAACTGCACCGGCTCACCGCACACGAGCAGCCCCGCCCCCTCGAACTGCCGGCCCCCCTCGACGAGAATGGAGTCGCCCACAGCGCGGGCGTGCTCACCCGCACCCGCGTGAGGCTGTCCCGCGGATTCCACGGCGAACACGCCCGGATCGCCAAGCCCACCGCCGAGGAGCACCGCGAGATCACCGAGGGCCACGGGCACTGACCCACGGCCCCGGCCCCCACGCCAGAGGGAGGACAGATGCACGACCGAACCGACCAGCTCGCCGACCACAGATACCTCCTGCTCACCACCTTCGGCGAGGACGGCACCCGCCAGGACTCGCAGATCTGGGTGGTGCCCGACGGCACCGCGCTCGGCGTCTGGACCCCCACCCACTCCGGCGAGGCCGAGCGGATCCGGCTCCACCCCCGGGTGCTGGTCGGCCCGTGCGACGCCCACGGACGCCCGACCGGCCGCCGGGTGCCGGCCCGCGCACGGCTCTGCGACGCGGACGACACCGCCCGCTACCGCACCTCGCTGATCAACAAGTACGGCCTGACGGCACTGGTCGCGCTGGCCCGCAGCCGGTTCCGAGTCGGGCTGGCCGGGACGGTGGGCATTCGGATCACGCTCAACGAGCTGGAGCAGCGGCTGGTCGGGCCGGAGTGGCAGTTGCCGACGACGTACTGCGTCAACTGACCCCGGCGGCGCCGGGGCCGGGCACGGCCCGTGCCGGGGGCCGCGCGGTGCCGGGGGCCACCCTCAGGGACCGTCGTCCGGCGCCTTCGCCAGGTCCCCGGGTTCGCACGCCTCCCGGCCCGTCGCCACGTGCACGACCCTGACCGCCCGGTCGGGGCCGCCCGGCACGACCCGCTGCTCGTGCCCGCAGCGCGGGCAGATCAGCGGGATGCGCGGCCGGTACGACTCCCGACCGGCGCGGCCGCCGTCCGGGTGCGGGGAGCTCACGTCAACGGGTGGGTCGGGACCGGGCTGACCTCCTGGATCTCGCCGTGGGCCTTGGTGAGCAGCTGCGAGGCCAGGTCGTTGAGCGCCCGGGCCCCCGCGATCTCCTCGCCGACCCGCAGCTGTTCCGGGTCCGAAGGGTGGCGGCTGCTGTAGCCGTGGGCCCGTAGTTCCCTGCCGTCGCGCAGCCGCAGCATGGCCGCGGCGGTCGTGCGCGGGCCGTCCTCGCGGAACTCCATCTCGATGTGCCAACCGACCAGCGTCTGCATGGCGGATCACCTCCATCGGTTACTCCTCCAGAGTGCGCCGCACCCACCGTGAACACCAGGGCAGGCGGACCGGAGCCAAGTTGAACGCGTTCAACTTGGCGGCGTAGAGTCGTCGGCGACCAAGGTTTGAACGCGTTCAAGGAGGTGCTTCCGGCATGGGGAAGGGCACGACGGAGCTGGTGAACCTGCTGGTCCTGCTCGGTATGGGCGCCGTCGTCCCGCTCGGCCTCGCCCTGATCGGCGAACCCGGCCTCGCCCGCGTCCGCCGACTCTGGCCGCTCGCCGCCGTCCCCGGCGCGCTCTCGCTGTGGCTCCCGCGCGGCGGCCTCGCCACCGGCAGTGCCGCCCTCTACGCGCTCGGCACCCTGGCCGTCGCCCTCCACGCGCCGCTGCGGCTGCGCCGGACCCGCTCGCTCGCGCCCGCCGAACTCGCCGTCCTCACCGCGCTCGCCGCCCCGGCGGTGGCCGGCACCGCCCTGGTCGCCGAGCGCTCCGGCTACCCGCTGTTCGGCTTCGAACCGCACGTCCTGGCACTGACCGTGCCGCACTTCCACTACGCCGGATTCACCGCCGCCCTCGTCGCCGGGCTGGTCTGCCGCAGCACCCGGGCGGGTTCCGGCGCCGCCCGCTGCGCCGCGCTCAGCGTGCCGGCCGGGACGCTGCTGGTGCTCGCCGGGTACTTCCTCGGCACCTGGGTCCAGTTCGCCGGGGCCTGCGTGCTCACCACCGGGATGTGGCTGGTCGGCCTGGTCACCTGGCGCGAGCTGCGGCCCCGCGCCGCCGACCCGGTCACCGCCCGGCTGCTCGCCGTCTCCTCGGCCGTCCTCGCCCTCACCATGCTGCTCGCCCTGTGGTGGGCCCTCGGCCAGGCGTCCGGGCTCCCCCATCCCACCCTGACCTGGATGGCCGCCACCCACGGCGTCGGCAACGCGCTCGGCTTCGCGCTCTGCTCGCTGCTCGCCTGGCGCCGGATCACCACCACGGAGGACCACCGATGACCGACTTCAGCTACCCGGAGCAGGGCGCCAGCGCCACCGGCCACCTGCCCGGCGGGTACCGCCACCTGCGGCACCGGGCACTCATCGGCCGAGGCCGCGCCGCCCTGGAGGTGGCCGGGGCCGCCCTGCTCGGCTGGCGGATGCACCGGCTGGCCGGTGTGCGGATCGACGCCGATGCCGACGAGGCCGCCCCCGGCGTCGCCGTGCACTGCGCGATCGGCGTCGGCCCGCTCCGGGCCGGCGCCCCCAACCGGGTACTGGCCACCGTCGACGGCCCGGACCGGTACGGTTTCACCTACGGCACCCGGGCCGGCCATCTGGCGTGCGGCGAGGAGACGTTCCTGGTCGAACTGGAGGCGGACGGGGCGGTCTGGTTCAGCGTGACCGCCTTCAGCCGTCCGGTCGCCCGGTACGCCCGGCTGGCGGGGCCGCTGCTGCCGCTCGCGCAGCGGGCCTTCGCCCGGCGCTGCGGTCGGGTCCTGGCCCGGATCGCGGCGGACGCGGGGTAATGCCCTGGCCCGACGGACGGGCCGTCCGGCATGATCACCCGGTGATACGGATGCAGCTGGCCCTCGATGTCGCCACGGGGCAGCCGTGACCAGCGTCCTGACCCACCGGGCCCGGGTACACGACGAGCGGCTGTCGGCGCACCGACGGCTCGGCGCGCTGCGGACCTGCCTGACCCGTTTCGCGCCCTACGGCTTCCGGGCCACGTACCACCACCTCACGCTCAGTGCCCGGATGCCCCGGCTGTTGGAGGCCGACCCGGACTCGCTGGTGCGGGCGGTGGAGGAACTGCACGAGGCACGGGTGCTGTGGCTGGCCCGGGCGGAGGAGTACGAGGCGCTCCGCCGGGCGGAGAAGCGGGCCGGACGGCGGCGGCCGGCGGAGCCGGTGTGGTGGAACCACCCCTGCTGGGACGCCCCGGACGCGACCTGGCGGGCGGACCCGTTCGTCCACCCGCCGCTGCGGCTGCCCGACTACGTCCGGCGGCAGAACGCGCTGCTGGACGGCGCCGACCTGCCCGGCTGCCCGGCCTGCGGGGACGAGGGGCCGACGCTGTCGCGCCCGACCGCCCACGGCCGGGTCGAGCTCTGCCTGACCTGCGCGCGGGTGCGGCAGCCGTGCCCGTGCGGGCGCTGGCACCGCTTCGAGCCGGCCGTGCGGGTCGGCTGGAGCGGCGTCTGGCGACGCGAGCACCTGATCGGCACGGGGGCGCCGAACCCGCGCTGGCCCGGCGTTCAGGGGCCGGACCGGATCGAGCGGCTGAAGGCGTACGAGGTGCGCCCGTGACTCGGCCCGGGGCGCTGACCCCACTCCGCCCAACCCGGCGGGGGTGGCCCCGGAATACCCCGTCGGGGCGCGCGGTTGTCGCGAGCACGTGATCGGTAGCGCCGCCTCCGGAAGGGAAGGAATCGCGAGATGAGCAGCACGGTCGAGCTGACCAAGGAGAACTTCGACGACATCGTCCCGGGCCCGGAGGGCCAGGACTTCGTCTTCATCGACTTCTGGGCCGGGTGGTGCGGGCCGTGCCGGCAGTTCGCCCCGGTGTACGAGAAGGCGGCCGAGCGCCACTCGGACCTCGTCTTCGCCAAGGTGGACACCGAGGCGCAGCAGGAGCTGGCCTCCGCGTTCGGGATCCAGTCGATCCCCACACTGGCGATCGTCCGCGAGGGCGTGCTCGTCTTCTCGCAGGCCGGCGCGCTGCCGGAGGCGGTGTTCGAGGACCTGATCGGCCAGGCCAGGAAGCTGGACATGGCCGAGGTGAAGCGCAAGGTGGCGGAGGAGCAGGCGGCCGAGGGCCAGGCCTGACCCGTCCGAAGGTGTGAGCGTGCGAGGGCCCGGGGAGTCGCACTCCCCGGGCCCTCGCACGCCCCCCGCCGGTGGCCACGGCCCGGCAGCGGCGGATGGTGCGCTCGTCGACGTCCAGCCGGGCGGCCGGTCCGGGGCCGGTCTCCCGGAAATCCGGGCGAGGTCTGTCCGAGGTCGATCCTAGAGTCGTCGACGACGGAGATCCCGCCCGACCACGAGGAGCGATCCACCATGAGCACGTTCGTACTGGTTCCCGGTTTCTGGCTCGGTGCCTGGGCCTGGGACGAAGTCGCCGCGCCGCTGCGCGCCGCCGGGCACACCGTCCACCCGGTGACCCTGCCCGGGGTGGCGGAGCGCGCGGGCGAGGCCGAGCCGATCGGGCTGGCGGAGCACATCGCCGCGCTGGCCGACCTGCTGGTCCGCGAGGACCTGTGGGAGGTGGTGCTGGTCGCGCACAGCGGCGCCTGCGCCCCGGTCGGCGGCATCGCGGACCGGATGCCGGAGCGGATCCGCCGGGTGGTCTACCTGGACAGCGGCCCGATGATCGACGGCGGTTCGCTGTACGACCTCTGGCAGCCCGGCCACCGCGCGGCGGCCGACGCCTCGGTGGTCGACGGCCGCCTCCCGATGCCCTCCTGGGCCGACCTCGCCGCCGACGGCGCCAGCGCGGAGGGCCTGGACGAGGCCGTGCTCGCCCGGATCCGCGAGCGGGCCACCCCGCACCCGACCGGGGCCTACCGGGAGCGGCTGCGGCTGACCGGCGCCTCGGCCGCGCTGCCGCAGGCGATGGTGACCTGCACCTTCCCGCTCGCCGAGGTGCACGCGGGGATCACGGCCGGCCACCCGTGGTTCGCCGGACTCGACGGGCCGAACTGGGAGCTGCGCGAACTGCCCACCGGGCACTGGCCGATGTTCTCCCGCCCGGCCGACACGGCGGCGCTGCTGGCCGAGCTCGCGGCGCTCTGATCCGCCCTCCGACCCATCCGCGTGTTCGTCTGCGCGACCCCCCGCTGACGTCGCAGGATGGGCACGGCGCCGGGCACGCGGCCCGGCGCCGATCCGGCGGGGAGGCCGGATCCCAGTGGAGAGCGAGCCCCCATGAGCCAGCAGCCGACCAGCACCGGCGTCACACCGGGCGCTGGACCAGTCACCGACCCAGTCACCGGCCCAGTCACCGAACCGGCCACCGCCGAACCGGAGTTCAGGCGGGTCACCACCGCGGTCGTGACCGGCAGCGCCGCCGACGAGCCGTTCCACGTGGACGTCAAGGCCGGCGCCCACCCGCTGACCTCCGACGAGCCGGTGCGGCGCGGCGGGTCGGACCGCGGGCCGGAGCCGTTCGCCCTGCTGCTCGCCTCGCTCGACTCCTGCACCGCGATCACCCTGCGGATGTACGCGGAGCGCGAGAAGTGGCCGCTGGCGGCCGTTCGGGTCAGGCTCGGGTACGAGACGAACGGCAGCCGCGGGCGGATCTCCCGGAAGGTCGCCCTCACCGGCGCGTTGGACGACGCCCGACGCGCCCGGCTGCTCGACGTCTGCGAGCGCACACCCGTCACCCTCGCCCTGCGGGCCGGGGTGGCCATGGACACCACGGAGGACCGGGCATGACCAGCACCGCCGAGGAATACGACGTCATCGTCCTGGGGGGCGGACCGACCGGCGAGAACGTCGCCGACCGGACGGCCGCCGCCGGGTTGCGCACGGTGGTCGTGGAGGCCGAACTGGTCGGCGGCGAGTGCTCGTACTGGGCCTGCATGCCGAGCAAGGCGCTGCTGCGCCCGGTGGCCGCGCTGGCCGACGCCCGTGCGGTGGCCGGCTCCCGGGAGGCGGTCGGCGGCCGGCGGCTGGACCCGGCCGCGGTGCTGGCCCGGCGGGATTCCTTCACCTCGCACTGGAACGACGACGGCCAGGTGCAGTGGCTGCGGGACACCGGTATCGAGCTGGTGCGCGGCCACGGCCGGCTGGCGGGCGTGCGGACCGTCACCGTGGAGGCCGAGGACGGCACCGAGCGGGTGCTCACCGCGCGGCACGCCGTCGCCGTGTGCACCGGCAGCCGTCCGGTGCTGCCCACGGGCGTGCCGGGGCTGGCGGAAGCCCACCCGTGGACCAACCGGGAGGCGACCGCCGCGCCGGCCGTGCCCGGGCGGCTGGCGGTGGTCGGCGGCGGCGTGGTCGGGGTGGAGCTCGCGACCGCCTGGCAGGCGCTCGGCTCCGAGGTGGTGCTGCTGGTGCGCGGCGACCGGCTGCTGCCGCGGATGGAGCCGTTCGCGGGCGAGCTGGTCGCGGAGGGCCTGCGCGAGGCCGGGGTGGACGTCCGGTTCGGGACGGAGGTCACCGCGCTGGAGCGGGCGGACGGCGCCGGGCCGGTGGTCCTGACGCTCGGCGGCGGCGAGCGGCTGACCGCCGACGAGGTGCTGTACGCGACCGGGCGGGCCCCGCGCAGCGCCGACGTCGGGCTGGAGCAGGTCGGGCTGAAGCCGGGCGGCTGGCTGGAGGTGGACGACAGCTGCACCGTGCTCGGGGTCGACGGCGAGTGGCTGTACGCCGCCGGGGACGTCAACCACCGGGCGCTGCTCACCCACCAGGGCAAGTACCAGGCCCGGATCACGGGCTCGGCGATCGTGGCCCGCGCCCAGGGGCGCGCGCTGGACACCTCCCGCTGGGGCGCGCACGCCGCGTCGGCCGACAGCGCGGGCGCGCCGCAGGTCGTGTTCACCCATCCGGAGGTCGCCGCCGTCGGCCTGACCCTGGCGGCGGCCGAACGGGCCGGGCTGCGGGTCAAGGCCGTCGACCACGACTTCGGCGCCGTCGCCGGGGCCTCGCTGTACGGCGACGGCTACCGCGGCCGGGCCCGGGTGGTCTTCGACCTGGACCGCGAGGTGCTGGTCGGCGCCTGCCTGGTCGGCCCCGGGGTCGCCGAACTGCTGCACTCGGCGACCGTCGCCGTGGTCGGCGAGGTGCCGATCGACCGGCTCTGGCACGCCGTGCCCGCCTACCCGACGATCAGCGAGGTGTGGCTGCGGCTGCTGGAGGGCTGCCGGGGGTGAGCCGGGCGGACGGGGGGTGATCCGGGCTGCCGGGGTGAGCCGGGCGGACGGCCTTCCGGGTGAGCGGCGCGGCGAGATGTGGCCGCCGGCGGACGGCGGGACACTGGGCGTCGGGGGCCCGTCCCGGGGGGCCGCGCTCGTGACCAGGTGGTGTGAGGCATGACCGAAGTGCTGTTGGCCGTCGGAACCGAGAAGGGCCTCTTTCTCGGCCGCAGCCGCGACCGGCTGGACTGGGAGTTCAGCGGGCCGCACTTCCGGATGAACGCGGTCTACTCCGTCTCCGTCGACCGCCGCGACGGTCGCACCCGGCTGCTGGTCGGCGCCGACAGCAGCCACTGGGGGCCGTCCGTCTGGCGCTCCGACGACCTCGGCGCCACCTGGTACGAGCCGCCGCGGCCGGCCATCCGCTTCCCCGAGTCCACCGGCGCCTCGCTCACCCGGGTCTGGCAGCTCCAGCCGGCCGGGCCGGAGGCCCCCGGCGTCGTCTACGCCGGCACCGAGCCCGCCGCGCTGTTCCGCTCCGAGGACGGCGGCGAGACCTTCCGCCTGGTCGAGTCGCTCTGGAACCACCCGCAGCGGCCCGACTGGGGCGCCGGCTACGGCGGCCAGGGCCTGCACACCATCGTCACCGACCCGCGCGACCCGCAGCGGCTGCTGGTCGCCGTCTCCAGCGGCGGCGTCTACCGCAGCAAGGACGGCGGCGACAGCTGGGAGCCCGCCAACACCGGTCTGCGCGCCGAGTTCCTCCCGGAGGAGGGCCAGTACCCCGAGTTCGGCCAGTGCGTGCACAAGATCGCCCCCGACCCCGTCCACCCCGACCGGCTGTACCTGCAGAACCACGGCGGCGTCTACCGCAGCGACGACTGGGGCGCGAGCTGGCGCTCCATCGCCGACGGACTGCCCGCCGAGTTCGGCTTCGCCGTCGCCGCCCACCCGCGCCGGGGCGACACCGCCTACCTGTTCCCGCTCGGCGGCGCGGACGACCGCATCCCGCCCGACCGCCGCTGCCGGGTCTTCCGCACCACCGACGGCGGCACCAGCTGGCAGCCGCTCGCCGACGGCCTGCCCGGCGAGGACCACTACGGCGTCGTGCTGCGCGACGCGCTGCGCACCGACGACGCCGAACCGGCCGGGATCTACTTCGGCAACCGGACCGGCGACGTCTACGGCAGCCGCGACGAGGGCGAGAGCTGGTCGTTGCTGACTTCCCACCTGCCGGACGTGCTCTGCGTCCGCGCCGCGGTGGTGGACTGACAATTCGGTTGCCCGGAGGCGCACTTTCCTCGACCATGACGGCGGACGAACGACCGTACGAATGGGGCTTAGTGTGACCGAGGCGGATTTGATGATCGGGCGTAACGGCGAGGGCGTACCGGTGGTGCGCTACCTCCCGGGCGAGCGGGAGGGCCGGCCCTGGGCCGACCTGCTGGAGGTGTTGGACGGGAGCGGCGGCATCGACCCGGTGGAGTTCGTCCGCACCGAGATGGCCGGGTGGGTGGTCTCCGGGACGCCCGAGTTCGGCCTCGCCCTGCTGGAGCACGGCGCGACCGTGCTCCGGCACGCCCACGGCATGCGGCGCGACCTGGTCGCCGACCCGCCGCCCGCCGACTGGGCCGGGGCCCCGCTGCGCGGCGGACTGCGGGCCGTGCCCTGCGACCGCGCGCCCGAGGACCTGTTCGAGGCCTGGCGGGCCGCGTTCGCCCCGGGGCACCCGGACCACTTCGCGGGCGACGACCGGCAGGCGCTGGCGGAGCGGATCGCCCCGCTGCTCGCCGGCGAGGTCATCGGGCCGGTGCTGCCGTCCAGCCTGCTCGCCGTGGACGCGCAGGACCGGGTGGTGGCCGGGCTCGTCCTCACCGACCGCGGCGGCGTGCCGTGGATCGCCGACGTCTTCCGGCACCCGGAGCTCGGCTACCGGGGCCTCGGCGCGGACCTGCTGCGCCGCGCCGTCGCCGACGCCGCCGAACGCGGGCTCGTCGAGGTGCAGTTGGCCGTCACCGACGGCAACCCGGCCCGCCGGCTCTACGAAGCCCTGGGCTTCGAGCTGCTGAGCACCGCGCTGACCGTGATCGTGCCGGAGAAGGGCTGACGGCCACCGGGCCCTGTCCGGCCGGTCTCGGGGGATCGGCCCGCGATCGGCCGGACAGGGCCTACGGCCGGGCCAGCTCCAGGACCGCTATCCCGGCCAGCACGGTGATGCTTGCGGTCAGCCGCAGGCGGCCGAGCCGCTCCCGGAAGACCACGGTGGCGATCAGGGCGGCGATCACGATGCTCGTCTCGCGCAGCGCCGCGATCGTCGCCAAGTCCCCCCGGGACTGCGCCCACACCACCAGGCCGTAGGCCGTCAGCGAGAGCACGCCTCCCGCGATCCCCAGCGGCACCACCCTGCCGACCCCGGTCAGCAGCGAACGGCCGCGCCGGGCCCAGACGATCAGTGCGAGCGTCGGCCCCTGCAACAGGAACAGCCAGGCCACGTAGCCGCCGACCGTCCCGGCGTGCCGGACGCCGCTGCCGTCCAGCACCGTGTACACGGCGATCATCACGCCCGTCCCGGCGGCGGCCCCGAGCGCGGGCAGTTGCGCCCGCCCCGGGATGCCCTTGGCGAAGGCCAGCCCGATCAGGCCGCAGGAGATCACCACCACGCCCAGCAGCTCGCCCGCGCCCGGGTGCTGGCCGAGCACGGTGGCCGACAGCAGGGCCACCAGCAGCGGCGCCGAGCCGCGCGCGATCGGGTACATCTGCCCGAAGTCGCCCAGCTGATAGGCCCGTAGCAGCAGGACCGTCGACGTCGTCTGGACGGCGACCGAGGCCAGCAGGTACGGCCAGGACGAGGCCGCCGGCAGCGGGTTGAGCAGCACCAGGACGAGCGCGCACGCGGTGTAGGTCAGGTTGATCAGCGCGAAGCCGACCAGCTTGTCCGGGATCCGGTGCGCCAGGCCGTTCCAGACGGCGTGCAGCACGGCCGCGGCGAGCACGGCCACCGGCACGGCCGGCACGATCTCAGGCATGGCGAAGCTCCCCTCCGACGGCCTTCCGGCGACCCGGCACGGCCTGGAACCGAATTCCACGCTACCCTAGCGCCATGGAAGGACATTCCGACATGATGCCCCCGGTGACGCCCTTGGAGTCCCAGCTCGCCGCGCGGATCCGGGCCCGGCTCGGCGAACTGCGCGGCACCGAGGCGCGGGTGGCCCGAGTGGTGCTCGACCGGGGCACCGGCCTGGTGCACCTGAGCGTCAGCGACGTCGCCGCGCTGGCCGGCACCGCCCCCTCCTCGGTGGTCCGGGCCTGCCAGCGGCTCGGCTTCCGCGGCTACCAGGAGCTGAAGATCGCCGCCGCCCGGCACTCCCCCGCCGCCGCCCCGGACCCCGCCGACGACGAACGCGACCCGGCCGCCCGGGCCCTCGCCGACACCCTGCGGGCCGCCCGCGCGGCCCTGGACGGGATCACCGCCACGCTCACCGCCGACGACCTGCGGGCGGCCGCCGACGTGCTGGCCGACGCCGACCAGGTGGTGCTGGTCGGCTCCGGACTGTCCGGCGCGGTGGTGCTCGACCTCGCCTACCGGCTGCGCGCGCTCGGCCTGCGCGTCGACGCCCCCGCCGACCCGCTCACCGCCCAGCTGGCCGCCGCCCAACTCCCGCCCGGCGGCGTCTGCTTCGCGGTCAGCCACGGCGGCGCCACCCCACTGGTGATCGACGCCGCGCGCCGGGCCCGCGCCGCCGGGGCGTCCGTGGTCGCGCTCACCGGCTACGCCCGCTCGCCGCTCACCGAGACGGCGACCCACACCCTGGTCGCGGGCGGGCAGGACCTGGTCTTCGGCCTGGAGACCACGGCCAGCCGGCTCGCCCACCTGGCCGCCGTCGACGCGCTCGCCCAGACCCTGCTGGCGCTGCGCGGGCAACCCGCCGAACAGGCCCTCGGCCTCTCGGCGGACATCACGGCGGACCACACGTACTGAGACGAACCCTCGGACAGGCCGCTGACGCCCGGAGCCGTCGGTGGCGCTGTGTAGGCTCGCGGGCATGGCGAGGGTGACACGGGACGATGTGGCGCGGGTGGCGGGGACGTCCACGGCGGTCGTGAGTTATGTGATCAACGACGGGCCGCGGCCGGTGGCGCCCGCGACCCGGGCGCGGGTGCTCGCGGCGGTCGAGGAGCTCGGCTACCGCCCCAACCGGGTCGCCCAGGCGATGGCGCGGCGGCGGACCGACCTGCTCGGCATGGTCGTGCCGGACGCCCGCCAGCCGTTCTTCGCCGGGCTCGCCCACGCCGTCGAGCAGGCCGCCGCCGATCACGGCCGGCTGCTGCTGATCGGCAACTCCGACTACGTGGACGAGCGCGAGGCGCACTACATCCGCGCGTTCCTCGGCATGCAGGTCGACGGACTGGTCCTGGTCACCCAGGACCCGGCCACCCCCGGGCTCACCGGCTTCGACGTGGGCGACGGCACGCCGGTCGTGCTGCTGCACCACCGGGCCGAGACCCCCGACGGCGTCGCGGTGGTGGCGGACGACGAGGGCGGCGCCCGCGAGGTGGTCCGGCACCTGCTCGGGCACGGCCACGCCGAGGTGCACTGCTTCGGCGGCACCCTCGCGCTCAGCCCGCACGACCCGGTCACCGGGCGGACGGCCGGCTGGGCCGCCGCACTGACCGAGGCCGGGCTGGCGACCGAGGGGCGGCTGGTGCCGGCGCCGTTCGACCGCGTCCGGGCGCACGCCGAGGCGCTCGCCCTGCTGGCCCGGCCGGACCGGCCGTCCGCCGTGTTCTGCGCGACCGACGACCAGGCGATCGGCCTGCTGCGGGCCGCCGACGACCTGGGCATCCGGGTGCCGGAGCAGCTCGCGGTGGCCGGCTTCGACGACATCGCCGAGGCGGTGATCGCCGGCCCGGCGCTGACCACCGTCGCGACCGCGCAGGACGAGATGGCCCGCGCCGCGGTGGACCTGGTGCTCGGCGGGGCCGAGCGGCGCTCCACCGGCGCGCGGACCTTCCCGGCCCGGATGGTGCTGCGGCGCTCCTGCGGCTGCCCCGCGCCGGACCGGGCGGCCGTAGGCGCAGACGCAGGCGCAGTCCTGATCTGACGTTGCGTCACACATGCCCGGCGCTTGGCCAGTTGAGCCGGAAGACGACCTCGGCCGGGTAGCGGTCGCTCGGGGGCGGGGTGCCCGGCCCGCCCGGGGTCGGGCCCGCCTCCGGGTCGAAGTCGACCCTCGCGGTGGACGTCGCGGCCGGCACCGGGCGGCCCGGGGCGCGCTGGGCGGTGATCGGGCACTTGGAGAGGGTCATCGCGCCGCCGTTGATGACGAGCCGCGAGTTCGAGCAGTTGCCGCTGACGCCGGTCCAGCCGCCGGAACAGGTCTGGCGGGCGGGCGACAGGATGTCCGTACACCTCCGACCCCACGACACCCCGACGACCGCCAGATCGCCCGACCGTCAGATCGCCCGACCGCCCGACCGCCCGACCGCCACTCGGGCGCTCCGGTCAGCGGAGTTCGTCCGCGAGGAGGTCCATCAGCAGGTTGTCGTGCCAGGTGCCGTCCGGGCCGCGCTCGTACTGGCGCATGGTGCCGACGGAACGGAAGCCGACCTTCGCGTAGCAGCGGATCGCGGCGGTGTTGTCGGCCGCCGGGTCGATGATCAGCCGGTGGTAGTGGTGGTGGTCGACGAGGTGGCGGGCCAGGGTGCGGACGGCGTCGGTGCCGAGGCCGACGCCGTGGACCTCCGGGTCGAGGTAGATGTCGATGCCGGCGTGCCGGTACTCGTCGTCGTTGTTGGCGTACCACTGGATGGCGCCGACGATCTTCCCGCCCACCTCGACGGCGAGGGTCTCGGTGTCGGGCTCCTCCAGGTCGCTGGCGACGGCGTCGGCGAGGTTGTCACCGCCCCGCCAGCGGGCGAACACCTCGGGCGTGCCGCGGATGGCCGCGAGCGCCGGGATGTCGTCGGTGCCGGCGGTGCGGAGGGTCACCAGGGTGCCGTGCAGAATCGTCCCCATATGGGGCATGTTGGCACGGAAACAGGCATCCGGCGAGCTGTTTTCCGGCATTCCCCGCGATCGTCCGCACCCCCTCCGAGCAGCGACGATGCTCCGCCGCGACGCGCTCGGCGAGAGCGGGACCCGCGACGGCGCGGGGCCCGCTCCCAGCCGGGGCTCAGGCCGCCGGTTCACCCAACGGGCCGAGCCAGACCGCGGTGACCCCGCTGACGTAGCGGGCGCCGCAGTGGTCGTCGGGGACGACCAGCTGCGGGCCGGCGGTGTCCAGCGGGGCGCCGTCCATGCTGGTGGCCAGCAGGATCCGCTGGCCGCCGAAGTCGGGGTCGATCTCGGCCCAGGAGACGACGGCCCGGTGGCCGTCCGCGCCGCTGACCGACAGCAGGAAGCGCAGCCGCTGCTTGCGGCCGGAGAAGTCGATCCGGGGCCGGGCCGCGCACAGCACGTCCCAGAGCGCGGGCCCCTCGTAGCCGTGCCGCTGCTCGCCCTCGGCCAGGCAGTCGAAGCTGACCTCGACGCGGTGCGCGGGGAGGGCGCGCAACTGGTCGACCGTCAGCTCGGCGGGCCGGTCGAGGTGGCCGTGCAGCCGGACGGTGGGCCTCGACGGGGTCATGGTGCTCCCTCCTCCCGGGCCGCGCCGCTGCGACCCGGGAGGGGGTTACCCGAGGGAGAGCCCCGGCATTCGCAGCTACGGCACTGAAGGGATTATTTCATCGGCATCTGCCATGGAAGTGGGCGCTTTCAGCTGGTATCTGCGGCGCCAGAGGAGGGGCGCCAGAGGAGGGGCGCTCGAAGAGGTGGCTCGACGCGCCCCGCACTGATGGAAGCAGCCCCGCAATCGGGTGGACGACTGGTTCCGCACACCGCCCGAGGGGCCCCGCGCTGGATGATCCGACAAGAAGAATCACCGCCGTCCGACTTGCATTTACGATGCCCATGCGCACCTGAACCTTGCACTTGCGAGACATGGTCCCGCGCAGCGCACAAGGGCGAGAGAGAGCGAGATGAGCGAGATGAGCGAGAGATGATCGTCGGCGACCTGCTGCACCTCGACGACCTGGACATCCGCCTGGCCTGGGGCACACCGGACCTGCTCGCCCGCCCGGTCACCGGGCTCAGCTCCACCGACCTCCAGGACCCGGCCCGCTACCTCCAGCGCGGCGAGCTCGTCCTCACCGGCCTGGTCTGGTGGCAGCCCGCCGACGCCTCCGGCGCGCTGCGCTTCGCCACCGCGCTGCGCAGCGCGGGCGTGGCGGCGCTACTGGCCGGCGAGGGCACCCACGGCAGCATCCCGGACAGCCTCGCCGACGCCTGCCGCACCCACGGCATCCCGCTGCTGGCGGTGCCCGCCGGAGTCGGCTTCCGCGCCGTCACCGACCGCGTCCACCTGCGGCTCTGGGGGGACCTGCGGGCCGGCGCCCAGGACACCGCGGCGATCCCGGAGACCGTCCGGCGCGAACTGCTCGACCTTTTGCACGCGGACGCCGGGGCCGGCGGGGTGCTGGCCCACGCCGTCGGCCGGCTCGGGGTGCCGGACTGCTCGATCGCCACCACCGGCGGCCGGGCCGTCGCCGCCACCGCCACGCCCGTCCCGCCCGCCGGGCGCGGCGACACCGGGCTGCCCGTCGGGCCCCAGGACGGCTCGCCGTTCGACGGCTGGCGGCTGCGCCCGCACCTGCGCTCGGCGGCGGCCGATCCGGTGCTGCAGGGCCTGGCCGAACTGCTCGCCCCGCTCGCCGCCCGCGCCCACGCCGACGCGGGCGCGGGCGCGCGGCGCCGGGCCGCCGGGCGGCTGCTGGACTCGCTCGCCGGGGAGGCCTGGCTCGCCGGGCCGCTCGCCGCCTGCGGGCTGGGCGGGGCCGAAGCGCTGGTGGCGGTCACCGCGCGGATCGACGGCGGCCGGGCGGGCGAGGCGGCCACCGCGCCGGGCGACGGCGTGCCCGCCGCCTGGGCGGCGTACGCGCTGGCCGAGGCGCTGCACCCGCTCGACGTGCCGTACGCCGCCGGGACCGACCGCGGCGGGCGGTCCGCCGCACTGGTGGCCGCGCCGGTCGAGCAGGTCGCCGAACGGCTGCGTCGGGCCCGGCCCGCGCTGCAGAGCCGGCTGACCGGTCGGCGCACCCTGCGGGTGGGCGTCGGCCCGGCCGCCCCGCCCGCCCCCGCCGCGCTGCGGGCGGCGCTGGTGCAGGCCCGGTACGTACTGGAGGGCGCGGACGGCCCGGTCGGCAGCGCCGCCGAACTGGACTCGCTGGACGGGCTGCTGCGCGGCATCCCGCCGGAGGTGACGGCCGCCTTCCACGCCCGGCTGCTGGCCCCGCTGGCCGCCCATGACCGGGAGAACGCCGTCTCGCTGCTGGGCACCCTGGCGGTCTTCCTGGACCACGACGGCTCGTGGGCGCGGACGGCCGAGGCGCTGTGCATCCACGTCAACACCGTGCACTATCGGATCCGCCGGATCGAGGAGCTGACCGGCCGCAGTCTGGCCCGGCTGCGGGACCGGCTCGACCTGCGGGCCGCCCTGCTCTGCGCCCCGCAGCCGGCCCGGTCCCAGGCCCCCGCGCCCACGCCCGCGCCGACCCCGGCTTCGGCCCGGGCTCCGGCCCGGTAGACCGCCGAACGGGGGACCTCGCGAAGAATTTTCCGGGCAGGTGTCGAACCGGCGCCGGCCCGTTCGACGCACGGGTGAGAGGCGGGGAGAAGCCCCGCCCGTCCGACCGAGGAGCCACCATGCCGCGCTTCATGTCACTGATCCGCATCGACGAGCAGGCCGCCGCCGGGTTCGAACCCGACCCGGACTTCGAGAAGCGGATGGGGGCGCTGTTCGAGGAGATCACCAAGGCCGGGGTGATGCTGGAGACCTCCGGGCTGACCCCGACCGCCCAGGGCACCCGGGTCACCTGGAGCAACGGGAAGATCGGCTACACCGACGGGCCGTTCACCGAGACCAAGGAGGTCGTCGGCGGCTACGCCATCCTGCAGTGCAAGGACAAGGCGGAGGCCCTGGAGTGGACCCGCCGCTTCCTGAGCAGCCACCCGGCGAGTTGGACGGTCGAGTCGGAGGTCCGGCAGATCGAGGAGATGCCGCAGCCGCAGCCGTAGCCACGACCGTGGCCGTGGCAGCGTTTGCCTCCCTCTCCGCCGGCTGCTCTGATGGGTGGCCGTGACGGAGAGGGACGCGGCGGTCGCCGTCGAGACGGTCTTCAGGATCGAGTCCGCGCGGATCATCGCCGGGGTCGCCCGGATCGTGCGGGACGTGGGCATCGCCGAGGAACTGGCGCAGGACGCCCTGGTGGCCGCGCTGGAGCAGTGGCCGCAGTCGGGGATCCCGGACAATCCGGGCGCCTGGCTGACGGCCACCGCCAAGCGCCGGGCGATCGACCTGGTGCGCCGCCGGGAGGTGTACGCCCGCAAACTCGCCGAGGTGGGGCGGTCGTTGGAGGACGTCCCGCCCCCGGAGCCGGCCGAACCGGACGGCATCGACGACGACCTGCTGCGGCTGATCTTCACCTCCTGCCACCCGGTGCTGTCCCCGGAGGCCCGGATCGCGCTCACCCTGCGGCTGCTCGGCGGGCTGACCACCCCGGAGATCGCCCGGGCGTTCCTGGCGCCCGAACCGACCGTGGCGCAACGGATCGTCCGGGCCAAGCGGGCGCTGGCCAAGGCCCGGGTGCCGTTCGAGGTGCCGTACGGGGAGGACCGCACGGAACGGCTCTCCTCGGTGCTGGAGGTCCTCTACCTGGTCTTCAACGAGGGCTACTCGGCCACCGCCGGGGACGACCTGCTGCGCCCGCAGCTGTGCGAGGACGCGCTGCGGCTGGCCCGGGTGCTGGCCGGGCTGATGCCCGCCGAGCCGGAGGTGCACGGGCTGGTCGCGCTGCTGGAGTTCCAGGCCTCGCGGACGGCCGCCCGGACGGGGCCCGACGGCCGGCCCGTCCTGCTGGCGGAACAGAACCGCGCCCGCTGGGACGGGCTGCTCATCCGGCGCGGCTTCGACGCGCTGGAGCGGGCCGGCACCGGGCCGTACGCGGTGCAGGCCGCGATCGCCGCCTGCCACGCCAAGGCGGCGCGCTACCAGGACACGGACTGGGCGACGATCGCCGCGCTCTACGGGCGGCTGCTGGTGCTGACGCCGTCCCCGGTCGTGGCGCTGAACCGGGCGGTGGCCGTCTCGATGGCGCAGGGCCCGGCGGCCGCGCTGGAACTGGTGGACGCGCTGGCGGCCGAGCCGGCGCTGCGCGGGTACCACCTGCTGCCGAGCGTGCGGGGCGATCTGCTGGCCCGGCTCGGGCGGGCGGCGGAGGCCCGGGCGGAGTTCGAGCGGGCGGCGGAGCTGACCCGCAACGAGCGGGAGCGCGAGCTGCTGCGGGGGCGGGCGGCGGCGCTGGGGGCTGGCTGAGCGGCCTGAGGCTTCGGGGCTCAGGGCTTCAGGGCTTCAGGGCTCAGGGGTTTCAGGCCCCGAGGCTCAGGGGTTTCAGGGTTTCAGGGCGTGTCGTCGAGGCGCAGCCGGGCGCTGACCTCGCCGAGGCTTTCGGCGAGCACGGCCAGCTGTTCGCGGGTGAGCACGTCGATCAGCAGCTCGCGGACCAGGGTGACGTGCCCGGGTGCGGCCTGCCGCAGTGCCTCCCGCCCCTGGTCGGTGAGTTCGGCGATGACGCCGCGCACGTCGCTGGGACAGGAGCGGCGGGCGACCAGGCCCATCCGCTCCAACTGGGTGACCTGGTAGGTGAGGCCGCTCTTGGAGGTGACCAGCTTGTCGGCGAGTTCGGTCATCCGCAGCGCGTGGGCCGGGGCGGCGGACAGGTGCACCAGGATCTCGTACTGCTGGTGCGAGAGGCCGGAGTCCTCCTTGAGCTGGCGCTCCAGTCGGCGGTTGAGCAGGTTGCTCGCGACGACGAAACCCCGCCAGGCGGCCATCTCGTCCTGGTCCAGCCAGCGGGGCTCGTTCAGTGTGGACATGTGGTGAAGCCTACTCCTGTTGTTCAAATTCGAACGAAGGTGTACGGTCGGTCGACGGGGAGAGGTTCAAATTTGAACTACTCGTTGTGAGCCCCCGTTCCGTTCGACCCGGAGGAGGACGCCATGAGCACCGCGGCCCCCGAGCGTATGCCCGCCCTGTACCTCTCGCACGGCGCGCCGCCGCTCGCCGACGACCCGGTCTGGCCCGGTGAACTGGCCGCCTGGTCCGCCGACCTGCCCCGGCCCAAGGCCGTCCTGATGGTCTCCGCCCACTGGGAGGAGGCGCCGCTCGCCCTCGGCGCCGTCACCACCGTGCCGCTGGTGTACGACTTCTGGGGCTTCCCCGAGCACTACTACCGGGTCCAGTACGCCGCCCCCGGCGCGCCGGCGCTCGCCGACCGCGTCCGCAAGCTGCTGCGCGCCCCCGGCACGCCCGTCCAGGACATCCCCGACCGCGGGCTCGACCACGGCGCGTACGTCCCGCTGGTGGAGATGTTCCCGGAGGCCGACATCCCCGTCCTCCAGATCTCCATGCCCACGCTCGACCCGCAGCGGCTGTTGGAGATCGGCCGCCGGCTCGCCCCGCTGCGCGACGAGGGCGTGCTGATCGTCGGCAGCGGCTTCTTCACCCACAACCTGCGGGCGCTCAGCAACGACGGCCGGATCAGCTCGGTGATGGCCGAGTTCGACGACTGGGGCCGACGCGCCCTGGACGCCCACGACCTGGACGCGCTGCTCGACTTCGAGCACAAGGCCCCTGCCGGGCGGCTCGCCCACCCGCGCACCGAGCACTTCGCCCCGCTGTTCGTCACCCTCGGCGCCGGCGAGGCCGACCTCGGCAGCCAGCACAGCGTCATCGACGGGTTCTGGATGGGGCTCGCCAAACGGTCGATCCAGCTGGGCTGACCGGGCGCCGCGGTTGCGGGCTCCCGCGCCCGGCCAGCGGCTACAGCGCGCAGCAGGTGAAGCGCTCGCCGATGTGCTCGGGCTGCTCGGCCTCGTCGACCAGGGCGACCGCGTAGTCCGGCACCGAGATCCGGCTGTGCCCGGCGGCGTCCGTGAGCAGCTGCTCCAGACCCGTCTGGTAGCGGCCGGTCCGCTCCCCCGGGCCGAGTTCGGCGGCCGGGCTGAGCACCGTCCAGCGGACGTCGGAGACCGCCCGGTAGTAGTCCAGCGCCGCGCCGTGCGCGTGCATGATCTCCAGCGCCGGCTTCGGCAGCCCCGGGGTGTCCCAGGCCCGCACCCCCGGCGCGGTCTCCAGGCTGCCCGCGCCGCCGACCGCGATCAGCCGGGGCGCGGCGCCGCCGAGCGAGCGCAGGCCCTCCACCAGCGAACGGGCGGCCGGCTCGATCAGCGCCACGTGGCCCTGGCCGTCGCCGCCGCCGACCGCGCTCACCAGGACGTCCTGGCCGGCCGCCACCCGGGCCACCTGGGCCGGGTCCAGGACGTCCGCGCGTTCGACGAAGGCCGCCTCACCCTGGTAGCGGTCCGGGTCGCGGACCACCGCGGTGACTTCGTGCCCGCGCGCGACCGCCTCCGCGACGACGGCGCTGCCGATGGTGCCGTTGGCGCCGATCACGGCGATTCTGGCCATGGGGTACCTGCCTGTCTCTCGGGTGGGGGCGGAGGAGGTCGCCGCGACGTGGCGTCAGACAGGGTCGATTATCGGACGGTTCCGCTGCGCCGGCCCGGGGCGTCGGCCTATCGTGTGACGGTCTTCCGACGACCGAAGGAGTGATCGTGCGCAACAGCGACGCGGTTCGAAGCGCCCTGGACACCGCCCTGCGAGTGCTCGCCCCGCACGCCGAGGACCGCGACTGGAACGCCCCGGCCGGCCCGCTGGAGTGGAACTGCCGCGAGACCGCCGCCCACCTCGCCCACGACCTGCTCGCCTACGCCGGCCAGCTCGCCGCCCGCCCCACCGACCGGTACCTGCCGCTCGACCTCGTCGTCCGCCCCGACGCCGGCCCCGCCCAGGTGCTGACCGTCGTCACCGCCGCCGGGCACCTGCTCGCCACCGCCCTCGACGCCGCCCCGCCCGAGCTGCGCGCCTACCACCACGGCCCCTGCGACCCGCCCGGCTTCGCCGCGATGGGCGTCGCCGAGACCCTCCTGCACACCCACGACATCGCCCTCGGCCTCGGCCTGCCCTGGCAGCCCCCCGCCGACCTCTGCGCCCTCGTCCTCGACCGCCTCTTCCCGCACGCCCCGGACGAGCCCGACGCCCCGGCGGCGGAGGTGCTGCTCTGGTGCACCGGGCGGGGCGAACTGAACGGCCGCCCGCGCAAGTCCTCGTGGACCTGGCGGGCGGCCGTGGGCACATGGCCGGTGTGACCGGGCGTCGGCGGTGACTCGGCCGCGGCCGGTCATGCCGGCGGCGGCAACACGACCGGTGGCTCAGGCGTCGCCGGTGGCGATGCGCTCGGCCTGGCTGCGCTCGGCCTGGCTGCGCTCGACGCACAACTCGTTGCCCTCAAGGTCGCCCAGGGTGACCCAGCCCTTGCCGTCCGGGGTGCGGTGGTCCCCGAGCACCGTCGCGCCCAGCGCGACCAGGCGCTCCACCTCCTCGTCCCGGCTGCGGTCCTGCGGCTGGAGGTCGAGGTGGACCCGGTTCTTCACCGACTTGCCGTCGGGCACCCGGATGAACAGCAGTGAGACGCCGGCGGACTCCACCACCGCCTCCTCGTCACCCGGGTTGTCGTCCTCGCCCAGGGCGCCGTCCAGTGCCTGGGCCCAGAACTGCGCGAGGCCGTGCGGGTCTGCGCAGTCGATCGTCACGTGTCGTACCAGAGATCCCATCCGGCTACTCTGACCTGCCGCGTTCGGATCCGTCCAGCCTTTTCCTGGAGTGCCGGTGACCGTCCACCGGAAACTCCGGCGGGAGCGCCGCCAGCACCTCCTGGAAGGCGTAGCCGCTCTTCTCCGCGACCCGGCAGGAGGCCGGGTTGTCCACCTGGTGCAGCAGGTCGATCCGGGCCAGGCCGTCGTCGGCGAGCGCCTCGAAGGCCCAGACGGTGAGCGCCACCACCGCGCGCGGGGCCACTCCCCGGCCGCGGGCCGCGGCCGCCGTCCAGTAGCCCACCTCGGCCGCCTCCCCGCCCGGGGTACCGCGCTTGAGCGCGACGTTGCCGAGCAGTTCGCCCGTGCCGGGCTCCAGCACCGCGAAGCTGTACCGGCGGCCCTCCGCCCGGCCCCGGTACTGCAGCCCGAGCCAGTGCGCGGCCTCCTCGGCGTTCCCCACCGGGGTGCGGGTGAAGCGGCGCAGCGTCTCGTCCCGGTACGCCTCGATCAGGGCCGGCGCGTCCGTGTCCTCGAAGGGGCGCAGCAGCAGGCCGTCGGCCCTCGGGTGCGCGGTGACGGCGGCGGTCACCGCAGTCCCTCCCCGCCCCGGCGGAGGCCGACGGCCTCGTAGCGGGTGCTTCGTCGTTCGTCGCTCATGGTGCTTCTCCCCGTGGGTGCTTGGTCGTTCGCCGCGATCTTCCTAGCAGGTGGCCGGCCGACCCGCCGCATCGGTCGCCCGCCTGTTCGCGACGGGCTCAGCATGCGGAATCCGCTCCTTCCACTGCGCACCTTCCGGGCTCCTTCCGGCGTGCCGCTTGACCCTGACGCTGGCGGCAGGGTCGGAGGGTGGCGGCATGGACAGTGTCGAGGCGGAACAGCAGCGGATCGTGGTGGTCACCGGGGCCGGGACGGGGATCGGGCGGGAAACCGCGCGGGCGTTCGCGGCGCAGGGGCCGCAGGTGCGGGTGGTGGCGGTCGGGCGGCGGGCCGCGCCGCTGGCGGAGACGGCGGACGCGGCCCCGGGGCGGATCGTGCCGCTGGTCGCGGACGTCACCGGGCCGGGCGCGCCGGAGCGCATCGTCCGGGAGGCGCTGGAGCGGTACGGGCGGTTGGACGTGCTGGTCAACAACGCGGGGATCGTGCACAGCGGGCAGGGCCTGGGCGGCTACGACCGGGAGGGCGTCGCGTCGCTGCTGGCCACCAACCTGGTCGCGCCGGTGCTGCTCGGCCAGGCCGCGCTGGCCGCGCTGACGGAGAGCCGGGGGGTGGTCGTCAACGTCAGTACGGCGGTCGCGCAGCGGGGTTGGCCCACCAACTCGGTGTACGCGGCGAGCAAGGCCGCGCTGGAGACGGTGACCCGCAGTTGGGCGGTCGAGCTGGCACCGCGCGGCGTACGGGTGGTGGCGGTGGCGCCCGGGGCGATCGACACGCCGATCGGCGACCACTCCGGATACAGCCCCGAACAGCGGGCGGGCATCCGGAAGTGGCAGATCGAGCACACCCCGCTGGGCCGGATCGGCCGACCGGCGGAGGTCGCCTGGGCGATCGTGCAACTGGCTTCGCCGCAGGCCTCGTTCGTCACCGGAGTAGTCTTCCCGGTGGACGGGGGCGCCGTCGTGGGCTGAGCCGGACGGGCAGGGCGGGCAGGCAGGCAGGCAGGACGGGCCGTGGAGCGGGGCACGCGGCGGGGCACGCGGCGGGGCATGGGGCAAGGCGTGGGGCGGGGGCGGACGGGTGCGGATCGGTGAGCTGGCGCGGGCGACGGGCGCGACGGTCCGGGCGCTGCGGCACTACGAGCAGGCCGGGCTGCTCACCTCCGAGCGGGCCGCCAACGGGTACCGGCAGTACCCGGGGTCGGCGGCGGTGCGGGTGCGCAACATCCGCGCGCTGGTGGCCGCCGGGCTCACCCTGGAGGACCTCCGGCCGCTGCTGGAGTGCCTGGACGGGGACGTGTTGGCGAGCCCGCCGTCCCCGCAGGTGCTGCGGATCGCCCGGGAGCGGCTGGCCGTCCTGGAGCGCCGGATCTCCGCCCAGAGCGAGGTCCGGGACCGGCTGGTCGCGGCGCTGGCGGCCGCCGGGGTGACGGCCGGGGGTGTCGGGTCGGGGGCCGGGGGTGTCGGGTCGGGGGTTCCCTCCCGCAGGTGACACCCCCGATCGGGGGTACCCGGCAGGCGGGCGGGAGAGGACAGTGGGCGCATGCAGATTCCACTCTCCGTGACGGACTTCCTCGACCGGGCCGAGCTGGTCTACGGCGACCGGGTCGGCATCGTCGACGAGCCGGTGCAACCGGCCGAATCCTGGGGCGAGCTGAGCTACCGCCGGGTCGCCGAACTGGCCCGGGCGCAGGCCGCCGGGCTGGACCGGCTGGGCGTCGGGCCGGGCGAACGGGTCGCCGTCGTGTCGCACAACTCGGCCCGGCTGCTGACCTCCCTGTTCGGGGTGAGCGGGTACGGGCGGGTGCTGGTCCCGGTGAACTTCCGGCTGAAGGCCGAGGAGGTGGCGTACATCGTCGAGCAGAGCGGCGCGTCCGTCCTGCTGGTCGACCCCGAACTCGCCGACCCGCTGAGCGGGGTGGTGGCCAAGCACAAGTTCGTACTCGGCGCGGACAGCGACGCGCTGCTCCACGACTTCGACAACTCCCCCCGGCGGTACGAGATCGCCGAGAACGACACCGCCACGATCAACTACACCAGCGGAACCACCGCCCGCCCCAAGGGCGTTCAGCTCACCCACCGCAACCTCTGGCTGAACGCGGTGCTGATGGGCCTGCACTACGGCGCCGGCGACCGGGACGTCTACCTGCACACCCTGCCGATGTTCCACGCCAACGGCTGGGGCCTGCCGTTCGCCCTCACCGGGCTCGGCGCCCGGCACATCGTGCTGCGCAAGGTGGACGGCGCGGAGATCCTGCGCCGGGTCGAGCGGCACGGGGTGACCTTCCTCAGCGGCGCGCCCGCCGTGGTCCAGATGGTGCTGGACGCGGCGGCCGAATGGGACGGCCCGGTGCCGGGCCGCGACCGGGTGCGGATCGTGGTGGCCGGCGCGCCGCCGCCGACCTCGGTGGTGCAGCAGGTCGAGTCCGAGCTGGGCTGGGAGTTCATGCAGCTCTACGGCCTGACCGAGACCTCCCCGGTGGTCACGGTCAACCGCTCGCGCGCCGAGTGGGACGCCCTGCCCGCCGCCGAACGGGCCGAGAAGCTGGTGCAGGCGGGCGCCCCGGCGCTCGGCACCCGGCTGCGGGTCGACGCCTCCGGCGAGGTCCTGGTGCGCTCCAACACCGTGCTGGACGGCTACTGGCAGCAGCCCGAGGCCACCGCCGAAGCCCTGCGGGACGGCTGGTTCCACACCGGCGACGGCGGCGTTCTCGACGACGGCCAACTGACCATCTCGGACCGGAAGAAGGACGTCATCATCAGCGGCGGGGAGAACGTCTCCTCGATCGAGGTGGAGGACTGCCTGTACGGCCACCCGGCGGTCGCCGAGGCCGCGGTGATCGGAGTGCCGCACGAGAGGTGGGGCGAGACCGTCAAGGCGCTGGTGGTCCTCCGGGAGGGCCGGGAGGCCGTCACCGAGGCCGAGCTGATCGCGCACTGCAAGCAGCGGCTGGCCGGCTACAAGGCGCCCACCTCGGTGGAGTTCCGGGCGGCCCTGCCGCGGACCGCCACCGGGAAGCTGCAGAAGTTCCGGCTGCGCGAGCCGTACTGGGCGGGGCGGGAGCGGCAGGTCGGCTGAGGCCCGCCACCGGCCGACCGGGCGCGCTCACCGGTCGACCAGGCCGGACTCGCGTGCCGCCAGGGCGAGTTCGGTGCGGTTGCGAACACCGAGCTTGTGCATCGCGGACTTCAGGTAGCCCGTCACGGTGTTGCAGGTCAGGCCCAGCCGGGCGGCGATCTCCGGATTGGTCCGGCCGGTCGCCGCCCAGCGCAGCACCTCGTGCTCGCGCGGGGTCAACGGCCGTACGGGGGCGGCCCGTCGGGGCGGCGCGGCCTGCCAGGCGGCCGCCCCGGCCAGGGCCCGGGTCGCGGTCGCGGCCAGTTCGCCGACGGCGGCGATCCGCACGTCCCCGAACGGGACGACGGCGCGCATCGACGCGTACACCACGCCGTACACGGTGTCGCCGTGCAGCAGCGGCACGGTGAGCATCGCGTACAGGTCCTCGGCGCCGACGGCGGCGTCGTGGTCGTGCGAGATGGTGGTGGCGGCACGGTAGTCGGGCACCCAGCTGGGCGCCCGCTCGGCCAGCGCCCGCCCGCCCAGGCCGGTACCGGTCGGGACGGCCCGGTCGTGCAGCAGGTCGGCCCGGGTGCCGGCCCAGTGGCGCAGCACCATGCCCGCGTCGCGCCCCCGGTGCCCGGACGGCGGCTCCGGCACGCCGACCAGTCCGACGTCGGCCCCGCACTCGGCCACCACCCGCCGCGCGAGGTCACCGAGCACGGCGTCCCGCACCAACTCGGCGGCGCGGGCGGCGAGCCCGGGGTCGTCCGGGTGCGCGGGGGTGGTGAGGGTGTCCGCGGCCCCAGGACCCGTCTTCGCCCTTGTCATCGCGAGATTGTCACACGCGGCACGCCCGCTGGCGAGAGTGCCGGCGTGCGCGTTCCCGCGTCTTCGGCACAGTGGCGGGCACGACGGCCGGGCCGGGCGTAGGGTGCGGCCGTGGATGACCGGCGGGTAGTGCGCCGGAACCGGAAGGAGGGAAACCGATGACGGACCCGAACACCCCGACGACGCCCGCGACGGACGTCCTGGCCGCACTGCTGGACGACCTGCGGGCCGAAAGCGCGGCGCTGGACGCCCTGGTGGCCGGGCTGGACCCGGCCGGCTGGGCCCGCCCGACGCCCGCCGAGGGCTGGACGATCGCGCACCAGATCGCCCACCTGGCCTGGACCGACGACTGGACGGCGCTGGCCGCGCGCGACGCGGACGGCTTCGCCGCCAAGCTCGACGAGTGCTTCGGCGCGCCGCCGGCCGGCGGCGTCGACCCGGTGGAGGAGGGCGCGGCGAGCGGTGCGGCCGCCGCGCCGGCGGACCTGCTCGCCCGCTGGCGCGCCGGCCGGGAGGAGGTGTCGGCCGCACTGGCCGCCGTCCCGGCCGGCACCCGGCTGCCGTGGTTCGGCCCGCCGATGAAGCCCGCCTCGATGGCGACCGCCCGGCTGATGGAGACCTGGGCGCACGGCCAGGACGTCGCCGACACGCTCGGCGCCGACCGCGAGCCCACCGCCCGGCTGCGGCACATCGCCCACCTGGGGCTGCGCACCCTCGGCTTCGCGTTCACCCTGCACGGGCTGCCCGCCCCGGAGCACCCCGTCCGGCTCGAACTGACCGCGCCCGACGGCGGCTTGTGGACCTTCGGCCCGGACGGCGCCGCGGACCGGGTGACCGGCCCGGCCCTGGACTTCTGCCTCCTGGTGACCCAGCGCCGCCACCGCGACGACCTCGCCCTCACCGCCACCGGCCCCACCGCGACCGCCTGGCTCCCCATCGCCCAGGTCTTCGCCGGAGCCCCGGGCAAGGGGCGGACTCCCGCCTGAGCCTGACTGACCGTCATGTCCGTGGTGCGGGCGGCGGGCCGGGAGGACGTCGCCCTGCCGGCACCGGGCGGCCCGGCCTGCGTCCCACCCCGCTCCCCACCCCGTGCCCCGACCCGTGTCCCGACCCGTGTCCCGACCCGTGTCCCGCCCCGCATCTCGCCCCGCGTCCCGCGTCCCGCCCCGCTCAGAGCCCGATCCGCAGCGGGGTGAGCCGGGTGGCGATCAGGTTGGTGGCGCCGCGGTCGCGCTCGATGCGGCCGTGGACCAGCAGGCCGGCCCGGTCGAGGGCGGTGCGGCGCTGGGACTCCCAGACCGGACGGTTGCAGATCACGTTGATCAGGCCGGTCTCGTCCTCCAGGCTGAGGAAGAGCACCCCGCCGGCCGTCGGCGGCCGCTGCCGGTGGGTGACCAGGCCGCCGACCACCACCTCCGATCCCGCTGCCACGCCCGGCAGTTCGGCGGCGGACAGGGCGCCGCCGCGCTCCAGGTGGGCGCGCAGGTGCTGGAGCGGGTGGCTGGTGGCGGAGGTTCCGGTGGCCCACAGGTCGGCGATGGTCTCCTCGACCGGGCTCATACCCGGCAGCGGCGGCGCCTCCGTCCCGGGCGTGGTCCCTGGGATCAGCGCGGCCGAGATCCCGGCGAACGCCCCGGCCATCCACAGCGCCTGACGCCTCGTCAGCCCAAAGAAGTCGAAGGCGCCCGCCGTCGCCAGCGCCTCCAATGCCGGCGCGGGCAGGCCCGTGCGACGGGCGAAGTCTTCCAGGTCGGCGTACGGCTGCCCGGCCGCGATCGCCGCGGCCTGCGGGGCGCCGATGCCGCGCACCGTCTCCAGTCCCAGCCGGATCGCCGGCTGCGGGCGGCCCGCGGTCAACGGCGGTTCCGGCGTCAACCCCCGGTGCGGCTCCAGGGTGGGGCGCGGCGCGCTGGCGTTCACGTCCACCCCGCGCACCCGCACGCCGTGCCGCCGGGCGTCCGCGACCAGGCTCAGCGGCGAGTAGAAACCCATCGGCTGGTTGGCCAGCAGGGCGCAGGTGAAGGCCGCCGGGAAGTGGTACTTGAGCCAGGCGCTGGCGTACACCAGGTAGGCGAAACTGATCGCGTGGCTCTCCGGGAAGCCGTAGTTGGAGAACGCCTCGATCTTGCCGTAGACGTCCTCGGCGACCTCCTCGGGGATGCCGCGCTCGGCCATCCCGCCCAACAGCCGCTCACGCAGCCGGGCGACCCGCTCGTGCGAACGCTTGGCGCCCATCGCCTGCCGCAGCCGGTCCGCCTCGGCAGGCGTGAATCCGGCGCAGTCGATGGCGAGTTGCATCATCTGCTCCTGGAACAGCGGCACCCCGAGGGTCTTGCCGAGGGCGTTCTCCATCAGCGGGTGCGGGCAGCCGGCCGGTTCGGCCCCCGCCCGTCGGCGCAGGTACGGGTGGACGGAGCCGCCCTGGATCGGGCCGGGCCGGATCAGCGCGACCTCGACCACCAGGTCGTAGAAGTGGTCCGGCTTGAGCCGGGGCAGCGTCGCCATCTGGGCCCGCGACTCGACCTGGAACACGCCGACGGTGTCCGCCCGGCGCAGCATCGCGTACACGCCCTTGTCGTCGTCCGGGATGGTGGCCAGGTCGTAGCGCAGACCGTGGTGTTCGGCGACCAGGTCGCAGGCGTCGTGCAGCGCGGCGAGCATGCCGAGGCCGAGCAGGTCGATCTTCACCAGCCCGGCGCCGGCGACGGACTCCTTGTCCCACTGGAGGACGGAACGCCCGGGCATCCGGGCCCACTCGGTCGGGCAGATCTCGCCGATCGGCTCCCTGGTGAGCACCATGCCGCCCGAGTGGATGCCCAGGTGGCGCGGCAGGCCGTGGAGTTGGGCGGCGAGCGAGAGCACGTCGGCGGGGATCACGGCGTCCGCGCCGGGCGCGGAGCGGAAGTCGGTCTGCCGACTGAACGCGTCCACCTGGCCCTGCGGGTAGCCGAGCACCCGGGCGGCGTCGCGGATCGCCAGCCGGGGCCGGTAGGTGATCACGTTGGCGACCTGCGCGGCGTGCTCGCGGCCGTAGCGGCGGTAGACGTACTGGATGACCTCCTCGCGGCGGCGGTTCTCGATGTCCAGGTCGATGTCGGGCGGCCCGTCCCGGGCGGTGGACAGGAAGCGTTCGAACAGCAGCTTGTAGTGGACCGGGTCGACGGCGGTGATCCCCAGGGCGTAGCAGACCGCCGAGTTGGCGGCCGAGCCACGGCCCTGGCACCAGATGTCCTCGCTCCGGCAGAAGTCGACGATGTCGTGCACGATCAGGAAGTAGCCGGCCAGGTCGAGGTCCTCGATGACGTCCAGTTCCAGGGCGAGCTGGCGCCGGGCGGCCGCGTTGCCGGGCCCGAAGCGGGCCGGACCGCCGACGGCGACCAGGGCGCGCAGGTGGCTGATCTCGCTCTCGCCCTCCGGGACGGGAAAGCCCGGAAGCTCCGGGTCCAGCCTGGTGAAGTCGAAGGCGCAGGAACGGCCGAGTTTGGCGGTGGCCCGCCGCACCCCCGGGAAACGGGCCAGCCGGGCGGCCATCTCCCGGCCCGAGCGCAGGTGCGCGGTGCCCGCGGCCCGGGTCCAGCCGACCGCGTCCTGTAGGGTGCGGCGCCCGTGCAGCGCGGCCAGGCTCTGCGCCAGCCGGCCCTGGGCCGGGCCGGCGTGGTGGGCGTTGGTGGAGGCGACCACCGGGAGTCCCTGCTCGGCGGCGAGTGCGGCGAGGGCGTCATTGCGCCGGTCGTCGCCGGGAAGCCACTGGTCGATCAGCTCCACGTGGACGTTGTCGCGGCCGAACGCCTCCGTCAGGGTGCGGAGTTGCTGCCCTGCCGTGCCGTCCTTGAGGCCGGCCGGGACGCGACCGAGGCGGCAGCCGGTGAGTACCGCCCAGTGGCCGCCGTGCGCCCCGGCCAGCGCCGCGAGGTCGCACGCCGGGCGGCCCTTCGCGCCGCCGGCCAGCTGGGCGGCGGCGATCGCGGCGGACAGTCGGCGGTAGCCTGCCGGGTCGCGGGCCAGGACCAGCAAGTGCTCTTCCTCCGCGCTTTTGTGACGGAACGTCAGTTCGGCACCGAACGCGGTGGCCACGCCCGTCCCCCGGGCCGCCTCGGCCAGCCGGACCGCGCCGTACAGGCCGTCGTGGTCGGTGATCGCCAGTGTCTCCACGCCCAGCCGGGCCGCCTCGGCGACCAGGTCCTCCGGGTCGCTGGCGCCGTCCAGGAAACTGAAGGCGGAGTGGACGTGCAGTTCGGCCCAGGGCTCGTTGCCGCCGTCGTCTCCGGGGCCGTTGTCCTTGGGACCGTTGTCCTTGGGGACGGGCGCCTTGGGGACGGGCGCCTTGGGGACGGGGCGGCGCAGGGGGACGACCGTACGGTCCGGCGCGGCGCCGGTCAGGCGGCGGTGCAGCTCGCTCCAGGGGAGGGTGGGGTGGCTGGTGAAGTCCATCGGGGGTCGCCTTCGTTCTCGCGGTTCGTCACCTCTCCCCCCTCGGGCCGGTGGCTGTCAGTCGTAACCGGCCTCCAGGTACCACGCACCCCCCTCCACGGTGAGCAGCAGCGCCCGGCCGCCACCCACCACGACCTGGAACCGGGCCCGGCGGCGGGCGAGCGACTGGTCCCACCAGTACTCGACCGCCGGCCAGGGGCCGGTCCAGCCGTCCACCCGTTCCTGTCGCCCTTGCCGCCCCTGCCCCTCCCGGCCCTCGTGGAACACCACCAGGGCCGGCCGGGCCGACACCCCCGCCCGACCGTCCACCGTGACCGGCAGCCCGGCCTCGTCCAGCACCCGCACCGGCACCGGCTCCCGCAGCACCACCGCCGGCCACACGTCCGGCAGCCGCCCGGGCCAGGGCGCGCCGGCCTGCGCCGCCGCCTCGTGCAGCTCACCCCACGGCACCTTGACCGCCTGCTCACCAGGACCGCGCCCGCCGGCCGGCTCGATCCGGCGCAGCCCGGCGTGTCCGAGCACCGCCTGCACCCGGGCCACCGCACGCTCCACCCGGTCGTCCGCGGCCGCCTGTCCCCACAGCGCCAACTGGCGGCCCTGGTCCGGGGAGAGGCCGTCGGGTGCCAGGCGGAGCAGGGTGAACCCGGCGTCGGGCGCCTCCCCGGGCGAGGTGAACGTGCCCGCGCCCTGCCAGGCCTGGAGCTGCCAGCGGACCCGCTCGGCCAGCGCCGTCGCCGACAGCCCGCCCTCGTGCCGCCACAGCCGCGAGGCCGTCCGCCCGTCCGCGCAGGCCACCTCGACGGCCACCCGGCGGCAGGTCAGCCCGGCCCCGGCCAGCCGCTGGTGCAGCTGCTCGGCCAGCGTGCGGGCGACGAACACCAGCGGCTCCGCCAGCGGCTCGGGCGGGTCGAAGCGCTGCTCGACGGCGAGGTCCGGCTCCTGGTCGCGCGGCACCAGCGGGCGCGGCTGCAACCCCCGGGCCAGCCGGTGCGCCACCGCCCCGGCCGGGCCGAAGCGGTCCGCGACCGCCTCGGACGGCAGTGCGGCGAACGCCCCGACGGTCGGCAGGCCGAGCCGCCCCAGCACCTCCGCCAGCGCCTCGTCGCCGAGCACGCCCACCGGGTACGGCGCGAGGAACTCCGCCGTCCGCCCGGCCGGCACCAGCACCCCGGCGCGGGCGGCGAGCAAGGCGGCGAACAGGCCGTCGGCGACGCCGACCTGGGCGGGCGGGGGCGGGGGGTGCTCCGTCGCGGCGGGGGTGGTGGGGGCGGTGGGGGCGGTGGGGGCGGTGGGGGGAACGGTGGGCGCGGCAGAAGCGGTGGGCGCGGCGGGCACGGCGACCGCACCGGGGACGGCGTCCGGTACCGGCTCCCGCGCCAGCGCGTCCGCCACCGCCGTCCGGACCTTGGCCGCCAGCGCCTCCTCGCCGCCGAAGTAGCGGCCCGGCCCCTTCACCGGGATCGCGCACAGGCCCGGGCGGACCACCTCCACCCGGGGTGTGAACGCCTCCACCGCCGCGACCACCGGCTCGAAGCGGCGGGTCTCCGCCTCGGGGTCGCGGTCGCGCAGCTCCAGCGCCGGGCAGAGCCGCTGGGCCAGCTTGAGCCGCTGCCCCTGCCGCACCCCGGCCGCCCGGGCGCCCGCCGAGCAGGCGAGGATCCGCCCGCCCTCGGTCACCGCCACCGGGTCGTCGCCGGTGACGGCCGCCACCGGCCAGTCCGGGCACCAGACCACCAGCACCCGCGGCGTCCTGTCGTCCGCCATCGCTCACACCACCGCTACCCGTTCGAGCGGCTGCTCGACGGCCACGGGCCGCACCGGCGCGGGGCCGTCCAGGGCGGGTCGCTCCAGGGTGGGCCGCTCCAAGACGGGCTTCTCCAGGACCGGCCGCACCGCGCCGTGCTCGTCCGGCAGCCAGAGCCGGGCGGTCCGCCCGCGCACCGCCGAACCACGGCCCTCGGCCACCACCTCCACCTGCCGCCCGGCGAGCTGCCCGTAACCGTCCCCCAGCCCGAACCAGCGTCCGGACCGCACCCCCAGCCGCAGGGCCGCCCCCGGCCACGGCCCGGCCACCAGCAGCACGCAGCCGCTGCGGCGCAGCACCGCCGCCAGCCGGGCGGCCAGCTTCGGCGGCACCGGGCCGTCCGGGCGCAGCATGACCAGTTCGACCGCGCCGGCCAGCACCGACACCACCTCGGCCCAGTGCGCCCCCGGGTCGTCCGCGACCAGCAGCCGCCGCAGGTCCAGCCCGTACCCCTCGGCCGCGGCCAGCCCCAGGTCCGGCAGCCCGACGGCCGCCGCCCAGCCGCCCTCGGTCTCCTTCACCCCGGCCGCCAGCGCCAGCAGCAGCCCGGTGTCCCCGCCCGCCACCGACACCGCCGTCCCCCGCCGCAGCCCGCCGTCCGGCAGCACCTCGCGCAGCGCCGGCACCACCGGCACCACGCCCCGCCCGGCCCGCCCCTCCCCCGGCACGGCGGCCGACGCCACCGGCCGGAGCGGCGGTCGCTCGGCGATGGAATCGAAAATAGGTTCGAAAACGGACACAGCCCCAGGATCGAACATTCGTTCGTAAAGATTCAAGTCCACATCCTCCTACCCTCCCGTCACACTCCGTAGCGCCCCCTCGTCGAGCACCGGCCGGTCCCGGCGAAGGTCGACCGGGGCCGGTCGACGGGGCCGGAAATCGGTGGACAGGCCCGACGTGATCAACAGACTGATGCCATGACGGCAACCGACCCCAAGGCCGACCTCCGGATCTACCTCCAGGACGCCCGCGACGTCCTGATGTGGAAGCTCGACGGCCTGTCCGAGTACGACCTCCGGCGCCCGCTGACCCCGACCGGGACCAACCTGCTGGGGCTGGTCAAGCACGTCACCGGGGCCGAGGCGATGTACTTCGGCGACACCTTCGGGCGGCCGTTCCCCGAACCGACGCCGCTGTGGTTCACCGGCGACACCGAGCCGAACGCCGACCTGTGGGCGCGGGCGGACGAGGGCACGGAGGAGATCACCGGGCGCTACCGCCGGGTCTGGGCGCACACGGACGCCACCATCGAGGCGCTGCCGCTGGACGCGATCGGCCGGATACCGTTCGGCCGGCGGGCCGAACAGACCCTGCACCGGGTCCTCGTCCACATGATCGCCGAGACCCACCGCCACGCCGGCCACGCCGACCTCGTCCGCGAACTCGTCGACGGCGCCACCGGCCAGCGCCCCGACGGGATCAACACCGCCCCCGGCGACGCAGCCTGGTGGCAGGCCCACCACGCCCGCGTGGAACAGGCCGCCCGGGAGGCCGGCGGACTCGCCTGACCCGCGCGGCTGGTCCGGCCGGGCCCTCCGGTGGCATTGCCGGTGCCGGTGTCGGTGTCGGCGCCGGTGTCGGTGTCGGTGTCGGTGTCGGGCGGGGCGGCTAGGGTCTGGGGGTCAAGGGTCGGGGCTGTGGAGGGTGGGGGACATGGGGGACGTGGGGTGTGCGCGGGTGGCGGCGGACGGGTTGCCGGGTGGGGTGGTGCATCCGGGGAGCCGGGAGTTCCTGATACGCGAGGGGCTGCCGCTCTCGGGGGCGTTCCTGGACTTCGGGGTGCTCGGTGGCGGGGGGTTGGCGGCGCTGCCGGAGGCGGAACGGCTGTTCGTCCTGGGTGAGACGGAGTACTGCGCGCCGTTCGCCGCGGCCGGCGGCCCGGTGCTGCTCGACGGGACGACCGGCGAGGTGTTCCTCGGTGGAGGGGCCCTGCGGCGGGACCTGCTGGCCTCCGGCCTGCCCGAGTTGGCCGGGCTGGTGCAGGAGGTGGAGGCGGTGGCCGCGGCGGCCCGGCAGGCGGACGCGCTGGACGGGCGGCGCGGCCCCGCCGTGGTCGCCGAGGTGATGGCCGAGGCCGAACGGCGGATGCGGCAGGTCGATCCGGAACTGTTCGGGCGGTCCGCGACGCCGCCCGCGCACTGGGGCACGGCACTGCTGGTACGGGCGCTGGGCTGGGGGGCGCTGCCCGGCGGTCCTGGCGGGCCGGCGTACGAGGTCGGCACGGAGCTGGTGGCGGAGCTCGCCACGCTGACGGGCGAGGAGGGCGGCGCGGGCCTGGTGCACCGCTACCGGGCGGAGGAACTGCCCGCCGGGCTGGTGCACGAACCGACCCGGCGGCTGCTGACCGAGATCGGGCTGCCGCTGGGCGGGGCGATGTTCGGAGTCTGCGAGGAACCGCTGGTCACGATGGCGCAGGCGTACCCGGAGTACTTCGACGGCGAGGAGGAGCGCCCGTACCAGCGGGAGTTCCTGGCGCTCGGCGACTGGCCGACGGATCTGACGATCGCCCTGGACGGCGTCACCGGCCGCCTGGAGCTGCCGGACTGGTACGACGACGGCCAGCCGGAGGCCTACCTCAACCGCGACCTGTCCGCCCTGCTGTACGCGCTGTGGACGTACGAGCGGCTGCGCGCCGAGTGGGAACGCTGGGACTACGGACGGGGCCGGGACACCTGGGCGGTGTTCGACCCGCAGTCGCTGCTGAGCACCGTGGTGGACCGGCTGGTGGAGGCCGTCGACCCGGAGGCGTTCGCCTCGCCCGGGTGCTCGTGGCGGCTGCTCGCCGAGGACGCGCACCTGGGCGGCCTGCTCGGGTGATCCCGGCGGTGCCCCGGACGGTGCGCCGGTACGCTGCCCCGGTGACGAACATCCGTACGGCGAGGCGACGGCGGGCGGTGCTGCTCACCTTCGGCGCCGCCCTGTCCCTCGCGGCGGCGGGCGCGCTGTACGGGCTGCTGTACGTGCGGTCACTGGACTTCGGCGGACGCTGCGAACGGGGTCTGGTGCCCGGCGGCGGACGGCTGCTGGAGACGGGTGCGTCCTGGCTTCCGCCGGACGCGTGGTGCCGGTTCGAGGACGGGAGCGTGTCCACCACCCCGTTCTGGGCGCTGCTGCTGTTCTACTCCCTGCTGACCCTGGTCGTCTGGTCGGTGACCGCGCTGCTGCGGATCCACCGCCCGCGTCCGCACCTGGGGCTGGACTGGCAGCCGGGGCACGGGCCGGGCTGGTAGGCCTCAGGCCTGTCGGGGCCGCGCGGGGATCTGGGTGGGGGCGTCGTTGCCGGTTTCGGTTTCGGCGTCAGGGAGTCGGCGGCGGGTGCGGATCGGGGAGAGGAAGACCGGCAGGAAGGCCACCGCGAGGACGGCCCCGCCGAACCAGAGGGTGGCCCGCAGGCCGACGAGTTCGCCGAGCAGCCCGGACAGCGCGGAGCCGATCGCGAGCGCGCCGGTGAGCAGGAAGCGGAAGGTGGCGTTCATCCGGCCGAGGAGCGCGTCCGGAGTCATCCGCTGACGCAGGCTCACCCCGAGGACGTTGTCCATCCCGGTCTTGAGCGAGACCAGCAGCCAGCCCGCCCCCGCCGCGAACAGCCAGGGCCCGTGGCCGATCAGCGGTACCAGCAGCCCGGCGGGCGCCACGCACAGGCCGGCCAGGCCGAGCGTGCGTCCGTAGCCGAGTCGGGCGGCGATCGGGCGGGCGCAGCGCGAGCCGAGCAGGATGCCGACCCCGCCGACCGCCCAGAACAAGCCCAACGCCCCGGCGGGAAGGTGCAGTTCCCGCACGAACAGCACCGGGAGCAGGGTGTTGACGAGCTGGAAGCCCAGGTTGGCGAGGGCAGCGGTGAGAGCGAGCGCGCGCAGTTCCCGGTTGCCGAGGACGTGCCGCAGCCCTTCGGCGATCTGCGCGCCGAGCCCTCCGCCCGCCCCGTCGGCGGCCGGCTCGGGGGCGGGGGTGCGACGCAGTCCGATCAGGCGCAGCGCCGAGCCGAGGTGGCTGAGCGCGGTCGCGACGATCGCGAACGGCGCGGTGAGCAGTTGGACCAGCAGGCCGCCTGCGCCACGCCCGGCGACGTTGCCGACCGCCATCAGGCCGACGACGGCGGCGTTCGCCTGCACCAGGTGCCCGCGGCCGACCAACCGGGGCAGCACGCTCTGCGAGCCCACGTCGAAGAAGACCGTCGCGCAACCGGTGAGCAGCGCGACCGTGTACAGCTGCCAGAGAGTGAGCCCGCCCAGCCACCAGGAGAGCGGGATGGAGGCGTACAGCGCGGCCTTCACCAGGTCGGCGACGATCAGCACGCGGCGGTGGCGCATCCGGTCCACCCAGGCGCCGGCGGGCAGGCCGATGAGCAGGAAGGCGAGGGTGCTCAGAGTGGCGAGGACGCCGACCTGCCCCGGGCCCGCGTCGAACGCCTCGACGGCGATCAGCGGGACGGCGACGTAGCCGACGTTGGTGCCGAGTTGGGCGAGGGCGGTCGCGGTGAAGAGGGCGCGGAAGTCGGCGGTTCGCCAGAGGGAGTGGGGGCGCATGGTCCGTTCAGTCGCGTGAAGCGGTGGGGGTGGGCGTGGGGGTGGGGGTGGGCGTGGGGGTGGGCGTGGGGGTGGGCGTGGGGGTGGGGGCGGAAGCGGGGGTGGGGCTTGCGGTGGGGGCGGTGGCCTGGGCCGTGGTGGGGGTTGTCGTGCCCGGGTCGGCCGGCTGGCCCCGGTGATGTTTCGTCAGGAAAACGCCGGCGAGTACGACGATCATTCCGGCGACGGTCCGAGTTGTCAGCTCCTCGCCGAGGACGAGCGCGCCGAGCGCGGTGGAGACCACCGGCAGCAGGTAGCCGACGGTGGCCGCACTGGTGGGGCCCTCCGTGGCGATGAGACGGTAGTTGAGGTGGAAGGTGAGCCCGGTGCAGGCGACGCCGAGGACCGCGACGGCGACGAGTCCGAGCGGATCGGCGCCCGCGATCGGGTCGAGCGAGCCGCCGACCGGGAGCGCGAGCGTGCTCAGCCCGGCCGCGGCGGTGAGCTGGGCGGCGGAGAGGGCCAGCGGGGCCGTTCCCGTGCCGGTGAGGGCGCGGGCCATGTAGGCGAAGGCGACCGCGTAGCTGGCCGCCGCGCCGAGCAGGGCGAGCGCGGGCAGGACCGGGAGGCCGCCGCCGTCCCGCCACGGGGAGAAGATCAGCAGCACACCCGCGAAGCCGAGCGCCAGACCGCCCAACCGCAGCGGACCGCGGGCGCGTTCGGTGCCGAGGGCGAGGCCGACCAGCAGGGACCAGAGCGGGGTGGTCGCGTGCAGCACCCCGGCCAGGCCGGAACCGACGCCGCGCTCGCCGTACGCGGTCAGGAGGAACGGCAGCGCGTTGCAGAGCAGCGCTGCCAGCGTGAGCCGGCGCCAGACGGCGGCGCCGCGCGGCAGGCACTGCCGGGCGGAACGGGCGAGCAGCAGCAGGACGGCGGCGCCGAGGACCGAGCGGAGCACGGTGATCTGCACGGGGGTGAGCCCGTGCTGGAGCGCGAGCCGGATCCAGAGGAAGCCCGAGCCCCAGAACAGGGCGAGAACGGCCATCCGCAGCACGGGCGGTGCTCCTTCTGTCGGGGTGTCGTGGTTGTCGTGGTTGTCGGGGTGACGGCGTCGGGGCGACGGCGTCGGGGGTGTTCGACGACGGTCCCGCGACGGGATCCGGTAGCACAAGCGAAATGTTCTTCACCACCTTTAAGCTGAGCTACATGACTGAGGTGCTCAATGGCTGAGGTGCTCGACGTCCGACGGATGCAGGTCCTGCGGGCCGTGGTCGACCACGGCTCGGTGAGCGCGGCGGCCGGCGCGCTCGGCTACACCCCGTCCGCCGTCAGCCAGCAGGTGGCGGCGCTGGAACGGGAGACCGGGACGGCACTGCTGGAACGCGTCGGGCGCGGCGTGCGGCCGACCGCCGCCGGACTGCTGCTCGCCGGGCACGCCGCGGTCATCGAGCGGCAGGTCGCGGAGGCCGGCGCCGCACTGGCCGACCTGCGGGCCGGGCGCAGCGGCAGCCTGACCGTCCGCTACTTCGCCACGGCCGGCGCCGCGCTGGTGGCCCCGGCGGTGGCAGCGTTCCGCCGGACGCACCCGGGCGTACGGCTCGACCTCGGCATGACCGACCCGGAGGACCCGCTCACCGAAGTGCTGGACGGCCGGGCCGACCTCGCGGTGGTGGTCCGGTCCGACGGCGCCGCGCACCCGGGCCTGCGGCTGGTCCACCTGCGCGACGACCCGTACCGGGCGGTGCTGCCCAGGGGCCACCGGCTCGCCGCGAAGCGCGTCCTGGACCTCGCCGAGCTCGCGGACGAGCCCTGGGTGGGGGCGGAGCCGCCCGGCCCGTGCCGGGAGGTCGTCCGCAGGGCCTGCGACGCGGCCGGGTTCGCCCCGTCCGTCGCGGTGGACAGCGCCGACTACGCGACGGCGCAGGGCTTCGTCGCGGCCGGACTGGGCGTCGCGCTGGTCCCGGCCCTGGGGCTGGCCCAGCGCCACCCGGGCGTCACCGTGCGCCGGCTCCGCGGCCCGGAGCCGGTCCGTGCGCTGCACGCCGCGGTACGCGAGGGTGCCTGGGGACAGCCGGTGCTCGGCGCGCTGGTGTCCGCGCTGCGGGCGGCGGCGCAGCCGTAGTACCGGCCCGACCGCCTCCGGGCGGTGGCGGTGTCCGAGCGGTCGGCGCAGGTCACTAGGGTGCCCCTCGTGCGTGTATTGCTGTTGACGCCCCCGGGGACAGGGCCCAAGGCCGGGGGGTTCCCACACTGCCGGGGGCCTCAGGAACGCGCCCGGCGGCGCGCCCGGCGGCGGGCTCGGCGGACGGATCACGCTGCGCACCGCCACCTCGCGGACCGTCGCCTCGCGGATCGTCACCTCACCCGGGCCACGGCTCAGCCTTCGGCCCGGGGGGGGGAGCGAGGAGTGGTGGTCGACGATCAGCCATCTGCCGCCGCGCTTCTCGGACTCGTAGGTGTAGCGGGCGTCGACCGCCTTGGTTGAAGAGAGTCGAAGAGAAAGGCAGTACGGAACATGAACAGTGCCACGGGGGACCCCATCGGCTCCTGCACCGGCGACCTCTACCGGGCGTTCGCGGAACGGGAGGCGCGCGGCAACTCGGCGAGCTACCAGGACCTCGCCGAACGCGTCGCCGGGGACGAGGAGTTGTGCGCGCTGCTGGACGGACTGCCGCCCGCGAAGCGGCAGCCGAACCTGCTGTTCGGCTCGGTCCGCCACCTCGGCGGGCCGGTGACGGCCGGCTACCCGCCGTTCCGTGCCTGGACATCGGCACACTGGGGCGAGGTCGCGGCGACGATGCTGCAACGGCGGACGCAGACCAACGAGGCGGGCCGGTGCGCGACCCTGCTGCCGCTGCTGGCGACGCTGCCGCAGCCGCTCGCGCTGATCGAGGTCGGGGCCTCGGCTGGGCTCTGCCTCTACCCGGACCGGTACCGGTACCGGTACCGGCCCTCGGGCGGCGCGGGCGGCGCGGGCGGCGCGGGCGAGGTTGACGGCCCGGCGGGTGAGTTCGGCGCCCAGGGGAGCCCGGTGACGCTGGAGTGCGCGGTGCGCGGGCCGGTGCCGCTGCCGGCGTCACTGCGGGAGCGGCTGCCCGAGGTGGTCTGGCGCGCCGGGATCGACCTCAACCCGCTGGACATCCAGGACGAGGAGGACATGCGCTGGTTGGAGTCGCTGGTCTGGCCCGAGCAGACCCACCGGCTGGAGCGGCTGCGCGGCGCCGTCCAGGTCGCCCGGGCCGATCCGCCGCACCTGGTACGCGGCGACCTCAACGCGACGGTACGGGAGTTGGTGGCACAGGTGCCCGCCGGCGCGACGCCGGTGGTGTTCCACAGCGCGGTGCTCGCCTACCTGCCCCTGGAGGCGCGCGAGGAGTTCGCGGTGACCATGCGCGGCCTGCCCGGGCACTGGATCTCCAACGAGGCCGTCTCGGTGCTGCCGACCGTCGAGCGGCGTCTCCCCCGCCCGGCACCCGCCGGATCCGGGCTGTTCGCGCTCGCCCTGGACGAACGGCCGGTGGCCTTCACCGGACCGCACGGGCAGTCCCTCGACTGGTTCCGGTCCCGGGACTTGAAGCTGCCGCAGCGGCAGCTTCTACCGTCGTGACCAGGGCCGGAGGAACCGGCCCTGGTCCAAGCGAACGTGAACGAGGGAGACGGCGCATGGCAACGGCCTGGCCGATCGCGGAAGTCGTCCGGATGTCGGGCGTGACCGCCCGAACCCTGCGGCACTACGACGAGATCGGGCTGCTGCCCCCGGCCTGGATCGGCTCCAACGGCCACCGCTACTACGAGGAGCGGCAGTTGCTCCAGCTGCAACAGATCCTCGTGCTGCGGGCGCTGGGAGTCGGGCTGACCGAGATCGCCCGGATCCTGGGCGACCAGGTGGACGAGCTGGAGGCCCTGCGGGACCACCGGCACCGGCTGCTCTCCGAGCGCGACCGGCTGGACACCCTGGCCGCCACCGTCTCCCGCACGGTCGCCGACCTGGAACGCTCCCGGAAGGACGGCACACCCATGACCAGCATCAACCGCCCGGAGAACCTGTTCGAGGGCATCCAGCCCGGCGATGTCGAGGAGAGCCTGCGGGACTTCCCCGAGCACGCCGAGGCGGCGCGGCACGCCACCGCCGCGATGAGCCAGGCCGACATCGAGGCCGGACAGCGCGAACGGACGGCGCGGATGGTCCGCCTGGCGGAGCTGCTGGCGGCCGGCCACCCGGCGGACGCCGAGCCCGTGCAGAGCCACATCGACGCCGAGTACCGGCCGCTCACCGCGCTCCGGACGGTCTCCGTCGAGGAGTTCCGCGCGATCGCGCGCTCCTGCACGGAGAACGCCCAGTGGAGCGCCGCGTACGAGGCCATCACCCCGGGCCTGGCCGCGTACCAGCGGGCTGCCATGGAGGCGTACGCGGCGGCGCGACTGGCCTGAGCCGTCAGCGCGCGGGGTGGCCGGACCGGGCCTTCCCGGCTGCCCCCGCCACCCCGGTCGGGAAGGCCGGGGCAGCCGGGGTGGCCGGGGTGGCCGCCCCGCCGTCACTCGGTGCGCAGCGCCGTGACCGTCCGGGTGCGGGCGGTCCAGACGGCGGGGAGGAGGGCGCCGAGCAGCGCCAGCACCAGGCCGCCGAGTATCAGCGGCCCCACCACCGAGGGGTCGAACACGGTGAGGTCCGCCTCCGGCACCCCGACCCCGGCGGCGCGCGCCATCGCCGGCATCACCTGGTGGTGCAGCAGGATCCCGATCGGGACCCCGATCAGCCCGGCCACCAGCCCGCTGCCGCAGACCGAGGTGAGCACCATGCCAACCGTCTGCCGGGGCGACATCCCCAGCGCCTTGAGCACCCCGAGGTCGTGCACCCGCTCCCGGGTGTCCAGCAGCACCGTGTTGAGCACGCCCAGACCGGCCACCACGGCCAGCAGCAGTGTGAGCGTCCCGGCGAGGGTGTTCATGGCCAGCATCACGATGCTGATCTGCTGCCCGCCCGCTTCGGCGCTCAGGCCCAGCGGCCGGACCACGTCGTCGAGCCCGTCCGCGTAGGCCTTCGCGTCCGTGCCCGGGGTGAGGTCGATCTGGAAGGCGACCGCGTCGGCTTGGACGGCGGCGCCGAACGGGGCCAGCGTGGCCCGGTCGACGAACACCTGGTCGTTGGTGGTCAGGGCCTCGCCGCTGATCCGCACCGGGGCGCTGCGCCCGTGGTCGGTGAGGGCGACGGTGTCGCCGACGCGCACCTGGTTGGCGTGCAGGAAGGCGGTGGCGACGACCACCTCGCCGGGGCCCTGGAACCACCGGCCGGAGATCAGCTGGTAGCCGCCCCAGGAGGCGTCCCCAGTGAAGGCGATCACCGCGGTGCGCCCGGTGTTCCCGGCCACGGCGACCGACGTCGGGGCGGTGCTGTACCAGGCCCGGGTGCCGGGGCGGTCGGTGATCGCCTTGGCCGCTGCGGCCTCGTCCACGTGGTCGGCGGCCTTCGCCGAGCTCTCGATCGGGGTCTGGACCACGACCTCGCTGGAGCGCCCGGCCTGTAGGCCGTCCTGGAAGGAGCCGAGCGAGAGCGTCAGGCCGACGCAGAGGGTGACCCCGGCCGTGCCGAGCACCACCGCGGCGGCCGTGGTCGCCGAGCGGGCCGGCCGGGTGAGCGGGGTCGCCAGCCCGAGGCTCAGGGCGCGCGGCAGCGGTAGGCGGCCGATGAACTGCTGGACCCTGGCGACCAGGCCCGACACCCCGACCAGGCCCGACGCGCCGGCCTGACCGGAGGCCCCGGCCCGGCCCGGCCCGCCACGGGCGGCCGCCCGCCGGGCGCCCGGCGCCGTCCGGCCGACCGCGAGCGCCTCCACCGTGCGCAGCCGACCGGCCCGCAGCGCGGGCACCAGCGCGGTGCCCGCCACGGCCGCCAGCGCCACCGCCGAGACGGCGACGTCCACCCAGAGCGGGATGCCGAGCAGACCGCCGCGCAGGGCCTTGTGCGCCATCCCGAGGACGGGCACGGACAGCAGGTTTCCGCCGAGCACCCCGAGCGCCGTGCCGACCCCGGCGGGGATCAGTGCCTGACCGACGTAGGCGCGGGCCACCTGGGACGGGGTGAAGCCGAGCGATTTGAGGATGCCGATTCGCCGGGTGGCGGCGCTGACGGCGCCGCTGACCACGACGCCGATGATCAACACCGACATGGCCAGGCCGAGCACCCCGAAGGCCGTCACGAACGGGACGAAGGTCGCGGCCGTCCGGTTGGCCTCCGCCTGGGCCGGCCGGTACGAGGTGGTCCTGGCGAGGGCGCCGCCCGGCACCGCGGCGGCGAGCGCGGCGCGGTCGGCCTCCACCTCGGCGTCGGTGCCGGCGTGGGCGAAACGGTAGAGGTACTGGGCGGCGGGCGCCGTACCGGGCGCGGTGAGCCCGGCGACCTGCTCGGGGGCGATCCAGCCGTCCGCGCTCCAGGAGGGGGAGGCGGCCAGGCCGACGACCTTGAGGGTCGGGTGCCCGGGGAGGTCGGGGAACTGCATGCTGTCGCCGACGCCCAGCGGCGAGTGGCCGTCCAGGAACACCACCTCGCCGGGGCCGGCGAGCCAGCGGCCCATGGTGATCCGCAGGCCGTCCAGCGGGCCGTCCTTCCCCCGGCCGACCAGTGTCACCGGCGGGAGCAGGCTGCCGGCCGGCGGGATCCGGAGGTCGTCACCGGCGCGCGGCTGGACGGTGAGCGCCGGGTAGGGGCCGGCCGAGGCCGTCACGCCAGGGGCGTGCGCGGTCGCGGCGAGCTGGGCGGGGCTCGCCTTGGCCGGGTCGTACAGCACGTTGAGGTGCGCGCCGCGCTGGTCGGCGAAGGTGTGCTGGTACGGGCCCTGGGAGGCGACCAGCAGGCCCGTGGCGAGGATGCACGCCGTCACGGCCGCCATCGTGGTGAGCACCATGACCAGGGTCTGCACCCGCTTGCGGCCGACCCCGGCGCGAACCACCTTGCCCAGTACGCTCATGTGCCCGCCCCGCTTCGCTCGACAGGGGCATTCGCCCACCGGCGCTCCCCCGTGATTCGCTCTCCCCCGGCCTCCGGCCCGGGGCGCCCCCACCGCTCGCTCATCGCACACCGCCGGGGGTCGGCACGGCCGCGGTGTCCCGGACCAGCCGGCCGTCGAGCAGTTCGATGGTCCGGTCGGCACAGGCCTCGGCGAGCGCGGTGTCGTGGGTGACCAGCAGGATCGTCTGGCCCTCCGCGTTGAGCCCCCGGAGCAGGTCGCGGACGTCGGCGGCCGAGGCGGTGTCCAGCGCCCCGGTCGGCTCGTCGGCGAGCAGCAGCGGCGGACGGTTCATCAACGCCCGGGCCACCGCGACGCGTTGGCGCTCGCCGCCGGAGAGCCGGCCGGGGAAGGCCTTGGCGTGCCGGGCCACCCCGAGCCGCTCCAGCAGCTCGCCGGCCCGGGTGCGGGCCTGCTCCCGCCGCATCCCGGCGAGCTGGGCCGGGAGCAGCACGTTGTCCTCGACGTTCAGGTCGTCCAGCAGGTTGAAGAACTGGAACACCATGCCGATCCGCTTCCGCCGGTACTCGGCCAGGGCGGCCTCGCCGAGCTCGTGGACGGCCACGCCGTCCACCTCGACGGCGCCCTCGCTCGGGCGGTCGAGGCCGGCGATCAGGTTCAGCAGGGTGGACTTGCCGCTGCCCGAACGGCCGAGCACGGCCAGCGCCTCGCCGGCCCGGACCTCCAGGTCGAGCCCGGCCAGCGCGGGGCGGGCGGCGTCGGATCGGTCGTACGTCTTGCTGACGCCGCGGATCCGGATGATCGGCGCGTTCACGGGCCCTCCACGATTCGAAGTCCGGCACCGGAAGCCCGGGCCGGCTGACGGGACATGACGCTACGAATCCGGGGCGGGGTGCGGACAGCCGTCTGGACGGCCTCTCCGGGGTGTATCCAGATACACCCCGGATTGGGGGCGCAGACCTAGAGCGCTGCACGTCACGGCGCGGCAGACTAACCGCCGAATGATCAACCCGGGGCCGTTCGGCCACCGATCGGAGAGGAGGCGCGGGATGGAGACGACCGTAGTGTCCAGCGCCGTCGCGCAGTTGGGGGGCGCCGTCGTGGCCGGCGTGCGGGCGCTCTACATGGTCACGTTGGCCGTCACGGGGCTGCTGGCCTTGCTGGCCGGGCCGGTCCTGTTGGCCGCCGCCCTGCTCGGCCCGGACGACGCCGAGCCGTTCTCGCACCGCCCGGGCGGGCCGCTGATCCTGCTGGTGCCGCTGGCGCCGGTCGCCCTCTGGGCGCTCTGCTGGGCCACCGGGGGCGGCGGCCGGGCGGCCGGGGCCGCCCTGTTCGCGCCGGGCGCGCTCGCCCTGATGGCCACCGACATCTACGGCGGCGCCCCGCCCGGCGGCCGGTCCGGCTCGCTCTGCCTGGGGCCGGCGATGCTGGTGATCGGCCTGCTCGGCACGCGCTGGATCGCGACGGAGAACCGGCGGATCGTCGGCCGGTGGAGCGGCCGGCCGATCCCGGTGCCGTACCACCGCGCCGCCGCCGACGCCCGGCCGTGGGGCCGGCTGCGCGCGGGCGGCTGGCTGACCGACCCTGCGACCTGGCGGGACATCCTCTGGGTACTCGCCTCCGGCTGCGCCATCCCGTTCACCGCCGTGATCGTCCTCCTGACCCCGATCGCCCTCCAAGTGCTCGGCCGGAACGGGCCGTTCCTCCCGCTGGGCCTCGTCTACCTGATGGGGCTGTGCATCTCCCCGCTGGCCGCCCTGTGGGCCGCGCCGCCCGTCCTGCGGGTGCACGAGCGGGCCGCCCGCGCCCTCCTCGGACCGTCCCGGCGGGCCGAACTCACCCGCCAGGTCAGCCATCTGGCCCGGACCAGGGCGGACACCATCGACGCCGGGGCGGCCGAGCTGCGCCGGATCGAGCGGGACCTGCACGACGGGGCGCAGGCCCGGCTGGTCGCCCTGGGCATGCTGCTGACCGTGGCCGAGCAGCTGAAGGACGATCCGGAGGCCCTGCAGCCCCTGCTGGTCGAGGCCCGGATGTCCTCGGTGAAGGCCCTGGGCGAGCTGCGCGACCTGGTCCGGGGCATCCATCCGCCGGTGCTCGCCGACCGCGGCCTGGCCGACGCGGTCGAGGCGACCGCACTGGACCTCCCGCTACCGGTCACCTTCACCGGTGGGCTGCCCGGCCGGGCGCCCGCCCCGGTGGAGTCCGCCGTCTACTTCGCGGTGAGCGAGCTGCTGGCCAACGTGGTGAAACACGCGGGCGCCTCGCACGTGTGGATCGAGATAGGGCACAGTGACGGACTGCTGCGGATATCGGTCACCGATGACGGGCGCGGTGGCGCCAACCCGTCCCAAGGGACCGGCCTCAGCGGAACCGAACGCCGACTGGCCGCCTTCGACGGGGTGCTCGCGATCAGCAGCCCGCCCGGCGGTCCAACCATTGTGAACCTGGAGATCCCGTGCGCGTTGTCATCGCCGAAGACCTCTTCCTCCTCCGGGACGGCCTGACCCGGCTGCTGGAGGCCAGCGGCATGAAGGTCACCGCGGCGGTCGAGAGCGGCGACGAACTGCTCGCCGCGGTGGCCGCCGACCGACCGGACATCGCCGTGGTCGACGTGCGGCTGCCGCCCGGCTTCACCGACGAGGGGCTGCGGGCGGCACTGGCGGCCCGGCAGGCGCACCCCGGGCTGCCCGTCCTGGTGCTGTCGCAGTTCGTGGAACAGCTGTACGCGCGCGAGCTGCTGGCCGGCAGCACGGGCGGGATCGGCTACCTGTTGAAGGACCGGGTGCTGGGCGGCCCCCAGTTCATCGACGCGGTGCAGCGGGTCGCCCAGGGCGGCACCGTGATGGACCCGGAGGTGATCACCCGGCTGCTCACCCACAACGCCTCGGCCGGCCCGGTCTCCACCCTCTCCCCGCGCGAGCGGCAGGTGCTGGCGCTGATGGCCGAGGGCCGCTCCAACGCGGCGATCGCCCAGCAGTTGGTGATCACGGAGCGGGCCGTCGCCAAGCACACCGCGTCGATCTTCGTCCGGCTCGACCTCCAGCCCTCCGACGACGACAACCGCCGCGTCCTGGCCGTGCTGGCCTACCTCAACAACGGCTGAGAGGAGCGACACACGAAGACTTCCCATCCCTTGAAGGCGCACCGCCAAGTGAGAGGCCGCCCTCCACCACAGGGGGCTCGCCCGCCCTGGTCAAGGTCATCTACGCTGGTGACGTGCTCATCCTTGTTCGCCGTCGCCACGTGGACCTGCTCCGCGTGACAAGCATGTCCTGTCGACGCTCCAGCTGAACCTCGCGCCACCACCCTCATGGGCAGCCTCCACCCGGCCGCCTCCACCTCCCGGCACCCGGAGCACCCGCCGCACCAGGCGGCTACTCCGGCCATCCCCCGGTCGATCACCGGGAGCGGCCGGGACGAGACCAGCGGATGTCACACATGTCGCAGCAGTACACCCCCATATCCGGCTCCCTCCCGGTGATCGACCTCTCACTCGCCGACGGCGGCCCGGACGACCGCCGCCGACTGCACGACGAACTCCGTGCCGCAGCCACCGACGTCGGGTTCTTCCAGCTCGTCGGCCACGGCATCACCCCGGAGGAGACGGCCGCGCTCGCCGACGCGATGCGCGCCTTCTTCGCCCTCCCCGAGGCCGACCGGCTCGCCGTGAGCAACCTCAACTCCCCCCACTACCGCGGCTACACCCGCACCGGCGACGAGCTCACCGGCGGCAACCAGGACTGGCGCGACCAGCTGGACATCGGCGCCGAGCTGCCCCCGCACGTCCCCGGCACCGGCGAGCCCCCGTACTGGTGGCTGGAGGGCCCCAACCAGTGGCCCGCGGCGCTCCCCGAACTGCGCACCGCCGCGCTCGGCTGGATCGACCACCTCAGCGGGACCGCCCGCCGCCTGCTGCACGAGCTCCTCACCGCGATCGGCGCCCGCCCCGACTTCTACGACGAGGCCTTCGCCGGCCACCCCCACCTGCGGCTCAAGCTGGTCCGCTACCCCGGCACCGCGCCGGACGGCGCCGGCCAGGGCGTCGGCGCCCACAAGGACTACGGCTTCATCACGCTGCTGCTCCAGGACACCGTCGGCGGCCTCCAGGTCGAGCGCCCGGACGGCACCTTCCTGGAGGTCCCGCCGATGCCGGGCGCCTTCGTCGTCAACCTCGGTGAACTGCTGGAGGTCGCCACCGACGGCTACCTCAAGGCCACCAACCACCGCGTGGTCAGCCCGGTCGGCGCCCGCGAGCGCTTCTCCGTCCCGTTCTTCTACAACCCCCGCCTCGACGCCCACATCGAGCCGCTGGACTTCCCGCTCGCCCAGCACGCCCCCGGCGCCACCGCGGACCCGGACAACCCGCTGTTCGCCGAGTTCGGCCTCAACGAGTGGAAGGGCTACACGAGGGCCCACCCCGAGGTCACCCGCCGCCACCACGCCGACCTCTCCGACGCCGCCTCCCGCTGAGGCGCGTGGGTAGCTCGTACCGGCACACACCCGCACCACGGGTGCGTGTCGGTGCGGGCGTTCGAGTCAACTCAAACGCAAAAGATTTGCATACGATTCATCCCATTTCGGCCATTTTCAGATAAAAATCCAACCCTCACCTAAAATTCCTGGCAGCCCAACCAGACTTCCCCTAGCATTCCTCCACGCGATCAGAATCAATCGCAGGCAAAGCCAGGTTCGAGGGGTGGGAATGGCAGACCAGTATCAGGGATACGACTACTGGTTCCGCATGGAGATCGAGGTGCGCGGAACTCCCGGCGGCCGGGATCGACTCAGCGAGTTGATCACCCGACGCGGGTGGGTGGTGTCACCAACGGGAAACACTGAGAACGGGGGCGCGACAGAGGTCTGGATCGTCGAAGTCGGGATTACCGGTTCGTTCTGGGGCGCGGCACTGGCAGCAAGACTCGCATTCCACAGCGCATGCCGACAGGCCCCGGTCTCAATCGACCTGCTGGTCCAGGAACCCGTCACGCCCGACGATCCGCCGCGAACCAGGTGGCTCGCTCACCGACCCGTACCACCAGCCGTTCAACCGGACTGGCTCCGCCGCTCATTGCTGCTCACCAGGCTCTTCGACACCGGGCGTGAGATCTTTCTACCGGCTGGACCCGATGTCCGTGAGGCCGCCCGACTCGCCACCGTCCGCCCGCTGACAGCCGTCCACACCCCGCCGCACGACGCTCTTCCCCGCTTGGTCGGCTCGCCGTCCTCGGCGGAACAGGCACCACGCCCCCGGCAACACCTACTTCCCGAGCGCATCGCCATCCCGGTGGTCATGACCACGTCCATGGTCATCCTGTTCCTCTCGGTGTGTCTCGGCTCCGCCAGAATCAACCTTCTGCCCACAGCGGTAATCACGCTGCTGATCCCGCTGATCCTCGGCGTGCCAGCCTTCCTGCTGGCCGCTCGTTACGGCTCCCGGCCCTTCCGCCCCGATGCCATTCGGACCGCGTCCTACGGCTGGCTGGCAGGCCTCGCACTGACTGGCGTCGGCTTGCTAATCGGATGGAGGATGCCGAACGCCCTCGCCCTCTCGGGGACATTGATCGCCGCGTTCCTCACTGGCAATGGCTTGCGGCTGCTGTTCCGCAATCTGTCGTGGAAGGCGACGGCCGCTTGGTTGATCCCAGCGCTGATCCCCCTGGCTCTCTCCGTGCTACCGGTTCCCGGGATTTCCCTACACACCTACTATCTCGACCACTTCGGCGCCAGCCGCGAAGAAGTCTTCATCCCCGGGAGCTGGCAGTTCATCGCCGCCATGAAGGCCCTCATCGTCGCTGCGGGCCCCCTCGTCGTCCTGGGCCTCCTGGGGTACGCCCGGCACTTCCATGCGTTCCGGACCACAGCAGGGTTGTGGGTCGGCGGGTCGCTTCTCTGCACCGCCCTGATCCTCACCATCGGCCTACTCTGGGGGCAGGTTCTGGATCCGGCCGCCCGGGCCGCCGCCTCGGCGGCGGCCGAGGCCAAGTCCGGCCGACAGCCGACCCAGTACTTCGGCCTCGTACCGCACAGGGTCTGCCTCCGCCCAGCCGATACCGCCGCAGTGCCATTCCAGGGTGCAACTGTCGCCGTTGCCCATCCGTACGTCGCCTTCCCCGTCTCAGGCGACTGGATCAGGCTCTGGGACACCACGGACGAGAGTTCGGTCCTCGTGAAGCGGGAACACTGGCAGATCACCGAATCGACCGCGCCAGCCTGCCCGGTGGAGTAGAGCAGTGCACCACCGCCCCGATGGACCTGGTAGCACGGCACTGTCACACTGCTGCTGTCACAGTGGAAGTGTGCCAGTGCAGGAGGCGGCGGATGGGGGAACGCGGGGCCGTGGAGGACGGGGGCGGTGTGCGGCTGACGGTCGACGAGCTGGCGGCGCGGGCCGGGGTGACGGTGCGGACGGTGCGGTTCTACGGGACGAAGGGCCTGCTGCCGCCGCCGGAGTTGGGGCGGCGCCGGGTCGGCCTGTACGGGGCGGCGCACCTGGACCGGCTGGAGCTGATCGAGGAGTTGCAGCGTCAGGGGCTGACGTTGGCGGCGATCGAGCGGTACCTGGCCCGGCTGCCGGAGGACAGTACATCGCTGGATCTGGCGATCCACCGGGCGCTGGTGGCGTCCTGGACACCCGAGGCGGCGGAGGAGCTGGGCCGGGCCCAGTTGGAGCGGCGGGCCGGGCGGGGGCTGTCGGAGGAGCAGGTGGAACGCCTGGTCGCGATGGGGGCGTTGGAGCGGACGGCCGATCCGGAGCTGTTCCGGGTGGATCCGGGCCTGCTGCCGCTGGGGGTGCGGATCCTGGACGTGCCGATCCCGTTGGAGGCGCTGCTGGCCGCGCGGGCGGTGGTGCTGGAGCACAGCCGGGCGACGGCCCGGGAGTTGCAGCGGCTGTTCCGGGAGACGGTGTGGCGGCCGTACCGGGAGAGCGAGCCGGAGCCGGACGAGCTGGCCCGGATGAGGGCGCTGACGGACCACATCCAACCGATGGTGGCGCAGGCGCTGGTCACGGCGTTCCAGCGCTCGCTGCGGGAGGAGCTCGGCGGGGAGCTGGGCAGGGAGCTGGGCGGGGAACTGGGCGGGGAGCTGGGCAGGGAGCTGGGCGGGGAGTCGGGCGGGGAGCTGGGCGGGGAGTCGGGCGGGGAACTGCGGGAGGAGCCGGGTGGGGCCGTCCGGCACACGGCCCCACCCGCTCGGGACTGACGGTCAGTCGGTGAAGGTGCGCCCCTCCGCCGCGATCCGCTCCAGCAGCGCCGGCGGCGCGAACCGCTCGCCGTAGGCGGCGGCGAGTTCGCGGGCTCGGGCCGCGAAGCCGGCCGGGCCGCCCTCGTACCCGTTGATGTACTGGAACACGCCGCCCGTCCAGGCCGGGAAGCCGATGCCGAGGATGGAGCCCACGTTGGCGTCGGCGACCGAGGTCAGCACGCCCTCCTCCAGGCAGCGCACCGAGTCCAGCGCCTCACTGAACAGCATCCGCTCCTTGAGGTCCTCGAAGGAGAGGTCTGCGGAGGAGAGGTCTGCGGAGGAGAGGTCCGCGGAGGAGAGGTCCGCGGCCGGCCCGCCGAAGTGCTCGCGCAGCCCAGGCCAGAGCCGCCCGCGCTTGCCGTCCTCGCCGTACTCGTAGAAGCCGGCGCCGCCGCTGCGCCCGGGGCGGCCGAACTCGTCGACCATCCGGTCGACCACCGCGTCGGCCGGGTGGGGCGTCCAGGTGCCACCGGCGGACTCGACCGCGCGCCGGTACTCGTCGCGGATCTTGCGCGGCAGGGTGAGGGTGAGCTCGTCCATCAGCGAGAGCACCCTGGCGGGGTAGCCGGCCTGGGCGGCGGCCTGCTCGATGCTGGCCGCAGGGACGCCCTCGCCGACCATGGCGACGCCCTCGTTGAGGAACTGGCCGATGACCCGTGAGGTGAAGAAGCCCCGCGAGTCGTTGACCACGATCGGGGTCCTGTCGATCTGCCGGACCAGGTCGAAGGCGCGGGCGAGCGCCTCGTCGCCGGTCTGCGGGCCGCGGATGATCTCGACCAGGCGCATCTTGTCGACCGGGGAGAAGAAGTGCAGGCCGATGAAGTCGGCGGTGCGCTCGACGCCTTCGGCGAGCAGCCCGATCGGCAGGGTGGAGGTGTTGGAGCAGAGCAGCGCGTCGGGGGCGAGGACGCCCTCGACCTCCTGGAACACCTTGTGCTTGAGCTCGGTGTTCTCGAAGACGGCCTCGATCACCGCGTCGCAGCCGGCCAGGTCGGCGGGCTCGGCGGTGGGGGTGATCCGGGCGAGCAGCGCGTCCCGCTCGGCCTCGGTGGAGCGGCCGCGGGCGATCGCCTTGTCCAGCAGCCCGGCGGAGTAGGCCTTGCCGCGTTCGGCGGCGGCCACGCTCACGTCCTTGAGCACGACCTCGATGCCGGCCTTGGCGCAGGCGTAGGCGATGCCCGCGCCCATCATCCCGGCCCCGAGCACGGCGACCTTGCGGACGGACCGCTTCTCGACGCCCTGGGGGCGGCCGGCGCCGGCGTTGACGGCCTGCAGGTCGAAGAACAGCGCCTGGATCATGTTCTTGCTGGTCTGTCCGCAGGCGAGCTCGGTGAAGTAGCGGGCCTCGATCGCCATCGCGGTGTCGATGTCGACCTGGGCGCTCTCGACGGCGGCGGCCAGGATGTTGCGCGGGGCCGGGTAGGGCGCGCCGTTGAGCTGCTTGCGCAGGTTGGCCGGGAAGGCGGGCAGGTTGGCGGCGAACGCCGGGGTCGCGGGGGTGCCGCCGGGGATCTTGTGGCCCTTGACGTCCCAGGGCTGGACGGCGGTCGGGTTGGCCTCGATCCAGGCCCGCGCCCGGGCGGTCAGCTCCTCCGGGGTGGCGACGAGTTCGTGGACCAGTCCGTGTTCCAGGGCCTGCGCCGGGCGGTACTGGCGGCCTTGCAGGAGGAACTTCAGCAGGGCGTCGGTGATGCCGAACAGCCGTACCGTGCGGACCACTCCGCCGCCGCCGGGCAGCAGGCCGAGGGTGACCTCGGGCAGGCCGATCCGGCTGGCGGGGGTGTCCAGGGCGATCCGGTGGTGGCAGGCGAGAGCGATCTCCAGGCCGCCGCCGAGCGCGCTGCCGTTCACGGCGGCGACGACCGGCTTGCCGAGGGTCTCCAGCCTGCGCAGCGCGCGCTTGATCCGCAGGGACTTCTCGAAGACGGCGGCGGCGTCCTCGGGGCGGGCGGCGGAGAGCATCCGGAGGTCTCCCCCGGCGAAGAAGGTCTTCTTCCCGGAGGTGACGATGACGCCGCGCAGCCCGTCGGCGGCGGCGAGGCCGGCCAGCCGGTCGACGACGGCGTCGAGGTCGGCGGTGAAGGCCTCGTTCATGGTGTTGACGGACTGGGTCGGGTCGTCGAGGACGAGGGTGACCACGCCGTCCTGGTCCTGCTCCCAGCGGATGGTGGTGGTGTCGCTCATGAGTTCAGGGTCTCCGGGGGGATCCGAGGGACAGTGGGTCAGACGCGCTCGACGATGGTGGCGACGCCCATGCCGCCGCCCACGCAGAGGGTGATCAGGCCGTAGCGCAGGTCACGCCGCTCCAACTCGTCGATCACGGTGCCGAGCAGCATCGCGCCGGTGGCGCCGAGCGGGTGGCCGAGGGCGATCGCGCCGCCGTTGACGTTGACCTGCTCGTGCCGGAAGCCCAGTTCGCGGATGAAGCGCAGCGCGACCGCCGCGAAGGCCTCGTTGATCTCGACCAGGTCGATGTCGGCGGCGGTGAGCCCGGCCTTGGCGAGCGCCTTGCGGGTGGCCGGCGCGGGGCCGGTGAGCATGATGGTGGGCTCGGAGCCGGAGACGGCGGCGGAGACGATCCGGGCGCGCGGGCGCAGCCCGTACCGCTCGCCGATCTCGCGGCTGCCGATGGCGACGAGCGCGGCGCCGTCGACGATGCCGGAGGAGTTGCCGGCGTGGTGGACGTGGTCAATGGCCTCGACCCAGTGGTACTTCTGCAGGGCGACGGCGTCGAAGCCGCCGGCCTCGCCGATGCCGGCGAAGGAGGGCTTGAGGCCGGCCAGGGTCTCGACGGTGGTGCCGGGGCGGATGAACTCGTCGCGCTCCAGCACGACCAGGCCGTTGCGGTCGCGGACCGGGACCACCGAGCGGTCGAACAGGCCGTCCGCCTGGGCCTTGGCGGCACGGGCCTGGGATTCGGCGGCGAAGGCGTCCACGTCGGTGCGGGAGAGGCCCTCGATGGTGGCGATCAGGTCGGCGCCGATGCCCTGCGGGGCGAAGTTGGTCTCGTACGCGGTCATCGGGTCCGCGAACCAGGCGCCGCCGTCGGAGGCCATCTTGACCCGGGACATCGACTCGACGCCGCCGGCCAGGATGAGGTCCTCCCAGCCCGAACGGACCTTGGCGGCGGCCAGGTTGACGGCCTCCAGGCCGGAGGCGCAGAAGCGGTTCTCCTGGACGCCGGCCACCGTGTCGGGCAGGCCGGCCGCGATGGCCGCGATCCGGGCGATGTCGGAGCCCTGGTCGCCGATCGGGCTGACCACGCCGAGCACGATGTCGTCGATCGCCGCCGGGTCCAACTCCGGGTGGCGGAGGCGCAGTTCGTGGATCAGGCCGACGACGAGGTCGATCGGCTTGGTGCCGTGCAGCGAGCCGGTGGCCTTGCCCCGGCCGCGCGGGGTGCGGATCGCGTCGTAGACGTACGCTTCGGTGGTCACGGTCAAACGCCTTTCGGGGCAGGGGGGTTCGCGGGAGGCCTCAGCCGAGGATGGACCGGCCGACGATCTCCTTCATGATCTCGGTGGTGCCGCCGTAGATGGTCTGGATGCGGCCGTCGGTGAACGCCCGGGCGACCGGGAACTCGCTCATGTACCCGTAGCCGCCGTGCAGTTGGAGGCAGCGGTCGGCGGTGCGCTTCTGCAGTTCGGTGGCCCACCACTTGGCCATCGAGGCGTCCGCCGGGGTGAGCGCGTAGCGGTGGTGCTCGGTGATGCAGCGGTCGACGAACGCCCGGGTGACGGCGCACTCGGTGGCGAGTTCGGCGATCTCGAAGCGCACGTGCTGGAGCTTGGCCAGCGGGCGGCCGAAGGCCTCGCGCTGCTTGACGTAGTCGGTGGTGATCTCGACCAGGTACTCGGCGCCGGCGATCGCCGCGGCCGCGATGGTCAGCCGCTCCTGGGCGAGGTTCTGCATCAGGTGGACGAAGCCGCCGTTGAGCTCGCCGAGCAGGTTCGCCTTCGGCACCCGGACGTCCTCGAAGAACAACTCGGCGGTGTCCTGGGCCTTCTGGCCGATCTTGTCGAGGTTGCGGCCGCGCTCGAAGCCGGGCGTGCCGCGCTCGACCACCAGTAGGCTCAGCCCGTGCGCGCCGCCCTCGGGGGTGGTGCGGGCGACCACGACCACCAGGTCGGCGAGGATGCCGTTGGAGATGAAGGTCTTGGCGCCGTTGAGCAGGTAGTGGTCGCCCCGGTCGACCGCCTGGGTGCGGATGCCCTGGAGGTCGGAGCCGGTGCCGGGCTCGGTCATCGCGATCGCGGTGATCAGCTCGCCGCTGCAGAAGCCGGGCAGCCAGCGGCGCTTCTGCTCCTCGGTGGCGAGCGAGGTGAGGTAGGGGCCGATGATGTCGTTGTGCAGGCCGATCGCCAGCCCGGAGGCGCCGGCCCGGGCGAACTCCTCGGCCAGCACCGCGGCGTAGCGGAAGTCCGGAGCGCCCCCGCCGCCGTACTCCTCGGGGACGGCCACCCCCAGCAGGCCCTGCCGGCCGGCCGCCAGCCAGGCCGAGCGGTCGACGATGCCGGCCTTCTCCCAGCGGTCGTAGTGCGGCAGCACCTCCTTGGCGAGGAAGGCCCGTACGGTGGCCCGGAAGTCCTCGTGCTGCTCGGTGAAGATCTCGCGCTGCAACGCTACGCTCCTTGTCCTGCATCGGAGTCGAGTGACGGAACGGCCCAGTCGCGGGCCACCTCGGCGGTGTCCGCGCCCGGCCGCGCGGGCGGGCGGCGCAGCGCGCCGGGGGTGGCGGAGAAGCGCGGGGCGGGGGCCGGCTGGGTGACGCCGCCCGCCTCGACGTACGTGCCGCGCGCCAAAAGGTGCTCCTCCCTGGCTGCTTGACGCATCGTCAGCACGGGCTCCACGCAGGCGTCGGAGCCGGCGAAGACGGCCTCCCACTCGGCCCTGGTCCGGGTGGCGAAGCGGTCGGCGATCAGGGCCCGCAGTTCGGGCCAGCGGGCCAGGTCGTACTGCCCGGGCGCCTGCGGGCCGAGTTCCAGCAACCGGGCGAACTCGGCGTAGAACCGCGGCTCCAGCGCCCCCACGGCCAGGTGCCCGCCGTCGGCCGCCCGGTAGACCGCGTAGAACGGCGCGCCACCGTCCAGCAGGTTGGCGCCCCGGCGGTCCTGCCAGTGGCCGGCCGCGAGCAGCCCCCACAGCATGCTGGACAGGTGCGCCGCGCCGTCCACGATCGCGGCGTCGACGACCTGGCCGGTGCCGGTGCTCCTGGCGTGGTGCAGCCCGGCGAGCAGGCCGACGACCAGGTAGAGCGAGCCGCCCGCGTAGTCGCCCAGCAGGTTGGCCGGGATACCGGGCGCCTCCTCGGGCCCGCCCGGCCCCGCGACCAGGCCGAGCACCCCGGCCACCGCCGCGTACCCGAGGTCGTGCCCGGCACTGGCGGCGCGCGGCCCCTGCTGCCCCCACCCGGTCATCCGCCCGTACACCAGCGCCGGGTTGCGGGCCAGGCAGTCCTGCGGCCCGACCCCGAGCCGCTCCGCGACCCCGGGCCGGTAGCCCTCGATCAGCAGGTCCGCCCGCTCGACCAGGTCCAGCACCAGGCCGGGCCCCGCCGGGGACTTGAGGTCGACCAGCACCGACCGCTTGTTCCGGTTGGTCACGTCGTACGCCGGATCGACCCCCAGCGGCGACGGATCCGGCCGGTCCACCCGCACCACGTCGGCGCCCAGGTCGGCCAGCAGCATCGCCGCGAACGGCCCCGGCCCGATCCCGGCGAGCTCGACCACCCGCACCCCCGCCAACGGGCCGGGGCCGGCGGCCGTGGCGCCCGGCGGACTGCTCGTGTCACGCACTGGCTGCAGAACCCTTCTGGGTTTGACAGTAAAGCTGTAACACTCGCGATGATAGAGAAGCGACCCGCCGGTAACAAGACCTCTTCCCCCATCCACCCGCCGTGCGACCGCGAACACGGAGGGTGCGTCAGTGTACTGACGGAGGGTCCGTGTACCGTCGTCATGCCACAGGGGGGATTGACCCCTTCTCGACGAGAAGGAGTTGCACGCACATGGTTAGCCCGTACTTCACCACCGGGCCGGTCTCGCCGGTCTCGCCGGTCTCGGCTCCGGCACCCGGCTCGGCCAGGACCGCGCCGTACGCCCCACCCGTCCGGTCCGGTGGCGGCAACGTGCCCGCGCCCGTCCTCGCCCCGGGCCTGGTGACCACCCGGCTGGACGTCCCGCACGAACTCAACGCCTCGGCCGGGATGGCCCGGCAGATCGCCACCGACCTCGACAGCGCGAACGGCAAGGCCGGGCCCGGCGCACACAGCCTCACCGAGTACGCGAGCACCGCGTCGACCAGGATCTGCGGCTTCTCCTTCGGCGGCGCCCTCACCGGCTGCACCGAGCGCCGGATGCAGCAGTGCAAGGCCCTGCACGACACGCTCGGCAACGCCGCCGGCAACCTCGACAGGACCCGGCAGTCCTACAGCGCCGACGAAGCCGCGACCGCCGCCGACCTCCGCGCGGGCCGCTAGGCCCTGTTTGGCCCCACTTGGCCCTGTTTGCCCCTGTTTGGCCCCAGAAGAACAGCAGTTGGAAGACCAGAAGGGGGAACCCGGACACATGGTGTCCTTCAAGGAACTGCACGAGGCCGACTTCTCCGGGATCACCGACGCCGCCGAAGCCTGGGCCGGCGTCGCCAAAGCCCTCACCGCCCTGGACGGCCGGGTCGCCAAGGACCTCACCAGCACCGCGCAGCGGGCCGGTTGGAAGGGCGCGGCGGCCGACGACGCGACCAAGGTGCTCCAGGCCGTCGACGGCGACTTCAAGCAGGCCTCGACCGTCGCCACCGCCCTCGCCGCGATCATGAAGACCGCCGCCGAGGACTTCGCCGCCGCCCGCCGCGACCTCGACACGGCGATCCACGACGCCCAGAGCGACAACATGACCGTCGCCGCGGACGGCCGGGTCAACTGGACCCTGCCGAAGGAGACGAGGAACGACCCCGACGGCGAGCAGCTGGCTCAGACGCTCGCGGCCAAGGCCGAGGCCATCGCGGCCCGGCTGACGAAGGCCGTCGAGAAGGCGGACTCCGCCGACCAGCGGGCCACCGCCGCACTCCAGGGCGACATCGGCACTACCTGCTGCACGATCGGAAGTGGCCGTTCCAGGGAAACGAGCAGAACGTTCCCGCCGACTTCACTCCCTCCCGTAGCGCATTCGGCTATGCCCTGGAGGCGGCCACGACCGGTCGGGACCCGCACAGCGACCAACCGGTCGTCCGCCCGCACGACAAGGTCATGTCGCAGATCATGGACGAGACGATGAAGTCGTTCGCCGGCACCGGCCCCGGGGACAAGACGTCCCTTCCGGCCGGACTCCGTCGGCCGATGGCCGACATGATCGCCGACTACGCTGCGGACACGCACGAGATCCTCGGCAAGGACCTGTACGGCGCGTCCCAGCCGGACGGGCTCACCGTCAACCGCGAGCAGCTGCTGCGCCTGATCCGAGGCGCCGTCGAGGACCCGGCGGCATTCGCCGTCATCCAGCACGCCGAGACCCAGGAGATCGCCCGCCGCCCGGACGGGTACGGCCCCGACGCGGTGAAGCCCGATGCGACGGGTGGTGTGAACCACGGACTGGATGCCCTCGTCCACGAGTCCGGCAGGACTCTCGGCGCGCTCGACGCGGTGTACGCCGACTCCGTCGTCGACCACGCGGACTCCGCCAATTCTGCCCAGGACTGGCAGGCGAAGATGAATTACCACCTGCTCGGCACACCCCTGAACTTGATTCCGGGTGTGGGCGACATCGCGCAGCGCTACGCCGATATCGGGACGGCCACCTACGCCGACGCCGCCAAGGCCAAGATCGACAGCAAGCTCCAGGACAATCTGAGCTCCCACTTCTCGGCAGGACAGCAGCAGCTGAAGGCGATGATCGACGACAAGCTGATCATGTCCGGAGTCGACCATCAGACCATGGACCTCGACGGGGGCGTGCCACAGCAGCTCCAGAGGACCGCGGGATCCGCCTACAACAACGGAATCGACACCACCTATCGCACCGTGTTCGGCAGGGCGTGAGGACTATGGAGACCAAGAGCAAGAGCGGGCGTCCCGACGACGCCGTAGGGCTGGCCGGCAAGGTCGACGCGGCACTCAATCGGCGCGGGTTCACCACGCGCGCCCTGCGGGTGCGGTTGACGGCGGTGCTGTTGGCATTCTCCCTCGCCCTGGCAGGGGCGGCGGGCTTCGCGCTGTACCGGCTGACGAACATCGGCGGGCCCGACAGCGTGTGCGACGGAGCGGCCACAGCGGAGCAGGTGCACGACCTGCTGGGGTCCGGACCGATGAGTGAGAACAAGAAGGGCTACTCGGCGACGAAGAACTCCACCGGGAACAGCTGCTCCGCCACGGTCAGCTCCGGCTTGTTCGAGACCTCCAAGAAGGTCGTGCGGTTCACCGTCGTCCTCAACGCCGCTGACGGCCCGGGCGCATTGGCCGCGTCGGATGCCCGGCTGTTCTCCGGCGAATCGGCCGGCTCGGTCACCCCGGGCGCCGCGTGGGCCGCGCTCCCCGAGGGGTGCCAGAAGGGCGTGCGTGCCGAGGTGAGCACCAGCGAGGCGGGCCATGACGAGGCCAGGGCCCGCTTGGCCGTGGCCTTCGCCAACAGTGTGGCCAAGGCCCGCTCGTGCGCGGACCGGACACTTCCAGGACCGAAGAGCCTGTCGGCGAAGGCGGCCCAGACGGAACCGGACTGGGCCAACCTCTGCGGCCTGCCCGGGTTCGCACCCGCGAAGAACCCCGAGGCCCAGTGGCCCATGCCGCAGCAGGTCACCACCGCGTCCAACCCGATCTGGTCCTGCACGATCGGCGAGGACCCGAGGCACGACAGTCGGTCACAGGAATTCGCGATCACCACCGAGCCGCGGGTCACCGCCCTAGCCCAGAAGGACGGCAAGGAGCCGTCCGAGTTCGGGCGAGCCAGCTGGGTCGCCGGCGGGACACTCGTCGCCACCTGTCAGGGCAAGGACGTCTTCTTCACCGTCGACGGCGGGTACGAACACAGCCTCGAAAGGCCCTTCCTGTTCCCCGACCAGAAGGACCTGATGCGCCGGTTCCTCACCGCCGGGGGCAAAGCGATCGGGTGTGAGCCGATCCTGTAGCCGGGGCGGGTGGGCGGAAATGGTCGGACGGCTGTCGGGGTAATGGTCTATGGTGCGGTAGACCTATTACGTACGACACGGGGGAAGCGCCATGACCATCACCGGACACGCCACCGGACACACCACCCGCACGATCGTCACCGCCTCCGAGCGGCTGGTCCTCGGCCGGCCCCAGGAGGGGGACGTGGAGGCGGTGTTCGCGATCCACGGGGATCCGGAGACCAACCGCTACAACCCCAACGGACCCCACCGCGACCGGGCGGCGAGCCGGAAGATGCTGGACGGCTTCGTCGCCGACTGGGCGCGGGACGGGGTGGGGTACTGCACCGTGTCCACCCGGGAGGAGCCGGAGGCGGTCATCGGGTTCGCCGGACTCTACCTGCACACGCTGGACGGCGAGCGGGTGTTCAACCTCTACTACCGCTTCCGGCCGTCCGCCTGGGGCCTGGGCTACGCCGCCGAGGCGGCCCGGGCGGCGATGGCGGAGGCGCTGCCGCGCTTCCCCGGCGTGCCGGTGGTCGCCCTGATCCACCCGGACAACGTGCCGTCCCGCCGGCTCGCCGAGCGGCTCGGGCTGCTGCCGGACCCGGACGGCCGCATCGACGACGAGGGCCGGCTGATCCACCGGACGGCCTGAGCCGCCGGACGGAGCCAGGGGCGCGTCCCGGGCCGACCGGGCTCCCCCGCCTCGGGAGGAGGGGCGCGGGGCAGGATCCCCCCGGAGGGGGAGGGTGACCGTTCACCGGGTTGACGTGCCGGCCCCGGGGGCGGCGGAACCGTGGAGGCATGAGGTTCAAGGAGAGCGCGGTGCGGGCCACGGCCGCCTGGATCGCCGCGCTGGCGACGGTGCCGTATCTGACGCTGGAACTGCGGTGGTTGACCGGGCACCCGGTGGGGTCGGACGATCCGGGCGGCATGGACAAGCTGTGGCTGGTGAACCTGCTCACCTCCGGGATGGACGCGATCGCCGTGGCACTGGCGCTGGCCTTCACCCGGCCGTGGGGGGCGGCGGGCGCCGGCCGGGCTGGTGGCCTTCCCGATGTGGGTGGCCACCGGGCTGCTCGGCACGATCCTGGTGGCGCTGCCGTTGTTCCTGGTCAGCGCGCTGCTGGCCGGACCGGAGCCGCGAAACGGCGGCAACGGCGGCAACGGCGGCAACGGCGGACAGGACGGGCACGACGCGGGCGGGATCGGCGACTGGGTCTTCGCCGTGGTGTACGGCGGCTTCGCCGTCCAGGGCGTCGGGCTGCTCACCGCCTTCGCCCTGTACGCCCGGCGGCGCTGGCCCGGCCTGCTGCGGGACCGGATCGGCGACCTGCCCCGCTCCCCCGCCCTGGCCGTGCAGCGCAGCCTCGCCTGCGTCGCCGCCCTGCTCGAGCTGGGCGTCGCGGCGGCCCGGGCGTACTGGGCGGCGGGCGGCACCGCCGGGCTGCCGCTGAGTCTGGTGGCGGACCGGAACCCGGGGGTGGCGGTGATGGACGGGGCGTCTGCGGCGATGGCGGTGGCCGCACCGGCGGCGCTGCTGGTGCTGGCGTTCCGGGTCCGGCCGCGACGGCGGCTGCGCGCTCCGCTGCTGGTGGCGTGGACGGCCGCCGGTTCGCTGTTCGGCTGGGGCTGCTGGCAGGTGGTGGGTGTTCGGCGTGACGACGACCAGGGTGACGGACCTGCGGATGGCCGTGCCCGGGCTGATGCCGCTGGTGCAGACCGCCCAGGTTGTCACCGGGCTGCTGGCCCTGTCGGCGGGCGCGGTGGCGCCGGCCGGACGGGCGGCGGCGGGCCGCGGAGTCGCTGACGTAGGGTCACCCGGGTGAACACGGGGGCGGGCGGCCGGATGCGGCGGGCGGCGGGGTTGCTGCTGGGGCGGCGGGCCCGGCTGCGCTGGGCGCACCTGGTGCTGGGCGGCGCACTGCTGATGCCGTACTGGCTGCTCTCGGTGGTGATGCTCGGGGCGCTCAACCCGAACCAGGGGCAACTGCGCCAGACGCTGCTGCAGTTCACCGCGCTGTTCACCTCGCTGCCGATGGCCGCCGTCACGGCACTGGTGCCGACCGTGCGGGCGCTGGAGGGGGCCGCGGCCCGGACGCTCTGCGCGGCGGAGCGGCCGGAGGAACTGGCCGCCGGGCCCGCCCGCTCGTGGGCGGCGCGCCGGCGCACCGCGCTCTGGTACGTGCTGCACCTCCTCTTCGGCGGTGTGGTGGCCGGGATGACGCTCGGCGGGGTGCCGTTCGCGGTGGTGCTGCTGTTCTCCTTCACCGGCACCGAGGACCTCGCGAGGTACTGGGAGGACCGCTTCCCCGGCTGGATGCTCACCGGCCCGGCGCTGGGCCTCGCCCTCCTGCTGCTGATCGTCGCCACCAGCGCCGGCTGCGGCGCCCTGCTGGCCCGCTGGGCGCCGACCCTGCTCGGCCCGACCCCGGAGGAGCGGCTGGCCGCCGCGGAACGCCGGGCCACCGTGCTCGCGCAGCGCAACCGGCTGGCCCGCGAACTGCACGACTCGGTCGGGCACGCCCTCAGCGCGGTCGGCATCCAGGCCTCGGCGGCCGCCCGGGTGCTGCGCACCGACCCGGACTTCACCGCCGAGGCGCTACAGGCGATCGAGCAGACCGCGCGGGCGGCCGTCGCCGAACTGGACACCGTGCTCGGACTGTTGCGCGAGGAGGAAGCCGGCGCCGGTGAGTCCGCCGGGCCCACCCTCAACGGGCTGGACGACCTGCTGCGCCAACTCGCCCGCACCGGCGTGACGGTGGACGCCGACCTGGGCCCGGGCCTGGTCCGGCTGCCCGCCGGAGTCTCCCGGGAGGCGTACCGGATCGTGCAGGAGGGCCTGACCAACGTGCTGCGGCACGCCGGGCCCGCGCCGGCCGGACTGCGGGTCGCGCTGGCCGGGGGCCGGCTGGAGATCGAACTGACCAACCCGCTGGGCGCCGCCCGCCCGAGCCGGCCCGGCGGCGGTCGCGGGCTGCGCGGGATCGGGGAGCGCGCGACGGCCCTGCGCGGCGGGAGCACGGCGGGGCCGAGCGAGGACGGGACGACGTGGCGGCTGGCGGTCTGGCTGCCGGTGGGAGGGGCACGATGAACGAGGACGACCGTGGCGAAGGCGAGCGCGACGAGAGCCCGCGCCGCGAGAGCGCACGCGCAGAGAGCACATGCGGAGAGAGCGCACGCGCAGAGAGCGCACGCGGCGACGGCATCCGCAGCGAGAGCGCGCGCCGCGACGCCATCCGCGTGGTGATCGCGGACGACGAGCGGCTGGTCCGGACGGGCCTGCGGGTGGTGATCGACGCCGAACCGGACCTCTCGGTGGTCGGCGAGGCCTCGGACGGCGCCGCGGTCGTCCCGCTGGTGCGCGAACTGCGCCCGGACGTGGTGCTGATGGACGTCCGGATGCCCGGCATCGACGGGATCCGGGCCACCGAGCAGTTGGTCGGCGGGATGGCCGAGCCACCGCGGATCCTGGTGGTCACCACCTTCGAGCACGACGACCACGTGTACGACGCGCTGCGGGCGGGCGCGGCCGGCTTCCTGTTGAAGCGGGCGCGGGCGGAGGAGATGGTCCAGGCGGTGCGGCTGGTCGCGCGCGGGGACTCGCTGCTCTTCCCGGCGGCCGTGCGCGAACTCGCCCTTCGGCACGGCGCGGACGCCCGCAGGTCCGCCGACCCGGACCGGAGGACCATCGGGCGGCTGACCGAACGGGAGGGCCAGGTGCTGCGGCTGATGGCCACCGGGCTCAACAACGGCGAGATCGCCCGGGAGCTGGTGGTCAGCCAGGAGACGGTGAAGACGCACGTCGGCAGCGTGCTCGCCAAGCTGGGTGCCCGCGACCGCACCCAGGCGGTGATCGCGGCGTACGAGTCGGGCTTCGTCCTGCCGGGCTGAGCCGAGGGGCCCACGGGGTCGGCAGGGCCCACGGGGCCGACGGGGCCGACGGGTCTTACAGGGCCCAGCTACGGCCTGACAGCATGCAGGACCGTTTCTTCCGTCCAGCCGCTACCTGCGAGTAGAGTGCGATCTTCCCCCTCAACCGTCCGATACCTCCCGTATCGCCTGAAACGAACTGGTGGCCGCATGACAGTCCGGACCCGCCCCGCGCTGTGGTGGCGCATGGGCATCGTGCTCTCGGCGGGCCTCGGCCTGACCCTCGGAACCGCGCCGCTGGTGTACTTCACCGTGCAGAGCAACGTCATCGTGCTCGGCTACTTCATCGGCGCCGTGTACTGGATGCTCAAGCGCGACACCGTGGACGCGCCCGCGCCCCGGCTGCGCGGCGCCGCCACCCTGTACATAGTGATCACCGGGCTGGTCTCGCACGTCCTGCTCCAGCACGGCGCCAACCCGCTGCCCGGGCTGGTCAGCGGACCGGACAAGCTCGCGCACTGGTCGTCGTTCTTCCTGCACTACGTGACGCCGGTGATGGTGATCGCCGACTGGCTGGTGCTGAAGCCGCGCAACGCCGCGGCCTGGAAGGACGTCCCGCTCTGGCTGGCGTTCCCGCTCGGCTACGCGGCGATCGTGCTCGCCCGGAACGCGCTGTTCGACGACTACCCGACGCCCTACCCGTACTTCTTCTTCGACCCCACCACCAAGGGCTACGGCTACGTCTGGGGCCAGATAGCCCTGCTGACGGTCGAGTTCGTGGTGCTGGCCGCCGCCGTGATCGGGCTGGACCGGCTGGGAACGCTGGTCGCGGGCAAGCTGAGGTCCGCCAAGTCCTGAACTCCCGCGCACAGGTGACGCCTCCTCCCGGGTGGCCGCGCACCAGGCGGCGTCGGCGTCGTGGCCGAGTTGCGCGGTGTTCACCCGGTGCCGGGCGACGGCGGCCTGCAGCGCGGAGTAGTCCCGCACGCTGAGGTCCTCCGGCGAGGCCAGCTCCTGCACGTCGAGCAGCCAGCGCAGGTCGACGTGGAACAGCATCACCCCCGCACTCCCGCCGCGCCGTTCACGCCGCCGGCGCGTCCTCCGGGAACGCGGCGTCGAACTCCGCCCGGTGCGACTTCCAGAACGCCACCGCGTGATCCACGAACACCCGCCGTTGCTGCTCCCGCACGCTCAGGTCGTGGATGTACGCCTTGATGCTCTTCCCGTCTGCGGCGGCGGCCTCGCGGATCGCGGCGAGCTCGTGCTCCGTGTACTCGATGTTGAGCGCAGGCATGGCGCCGATGGTACTGGAGCACACCGGAGTTGGGACCACCAACGGAGGATTTTCACCCGCCGTCAAAAGGGTCTGCTGTCGATACCCCCTCGGAGTGGTTTCGGCGAGGCCTCGGGGAGCCCCGAAGTCGGGTGGGGGTCAGGCGAGGGTCGGGCGCGCGGGATGACGTCGCGGTGGCGGCTGCAGCACCTTCGACAGGCCCGGCATCCCGCCGGACATCCGCACGTCGGTGTTCACCGATGACGAGCCGGCCGGGCTCGAGGACTCCGCCCTGAGCACGGCCCGCCGCGTCCTCGGTGAGCGGCAGCGGCCGCCCCAGCAGTGGCTGCTGCCCGAGCAGTGGCTGCTGCCCGAGCGGCAGCGGCCGCCCGAGCAGCGGTGGTCACCCCGGCAGCCGTGGCCGCACGGCCGGCACCGGCTACATCGGATCCACCCCCCGCAGTTCGCCGTCCAGCTCCAGCCACCGGGTGAGGCCCAGGCCGCGCAGGAACGGCAGGTCGTGGCTGGCCACGATCAGCGCGCCCTGGTAGGCGGCGAGCGCCTGGGTGAGCTGGCGGACGCTGGCGAGGTCCAGATTGTTGGTCGGCTCGTCGAGCAGCAGCAGCTGCGGCGGCGGGTCGGCCAGCAGCAGCGCGGCCAGGGTGGCCCGGAACCGCTCGCCACCGGAGAGGGTGGCGGCGGGCTGGTCGGCCCTGCCGCCGCGGAACAGGAAGCGGGCCAGCCGGGCACGGATCGCGTTGTCCCCGGCGGCGGGGGCGAACAGCTTGACGTTCTCCGCCACGGTCAGCTTGTCGTCCAGCAGGTCGAGCCGCTGCGGCAGGTGGCGCAGCGGCACCGGGGTGCTGATCTCGCCCTCCAGCGGGGCGAGTTCGCCCGCGATGGTGCGCAGCAGGGTGGTCTTGCCGGAGCCGTTGCGGCCGACCAGGGCGATCCGCTCGGGGCCGCGCAGGTCGAGGTCGGCGGTGGTGCCGTAGGGCAGCCGGACCTTCTGCAGGGTGAGCACGGTGCGCCCGACCGGGACGGCCGTGCGCGGCAGGTCGATCCGGATCTCGGCGTCGTCGCGCACCGCCTCCTCGGCGGCGGTGAGCCGCTGCCTGGCCTCCTCCAGCCGCTCGGTGTGCATGCCCTGGAGCCGCCCGGCCGTCTCCTGGCCCTGGCGTTTGAGCTTGCCCGCGAAGATGTGCGGGTCGTTGCGGGTGACCGAGCGCTTCTTGCCGTAGCTGGCGCTGCGGTCCAGCCGGGTGCGGGCCTCGGTCAAGTCCCGTTTCTGGCGCTCGACGTCGGCCTCGGCGTTACGCAGCAGCCGCTCGGCGGTCTCCTGCTGGGCGGCGAGGGTGCGCTCGTACTCGGCGAAGTTGCCGCCGTACCAGGTGACCGCGCCGTCCCTCAGGTCGGCGATCTGGTCGACGTGCTGGAGCAGTTCGCGGTCGTGGCTGACGATCAGCATGACGCCGTGCCAGCCGGCGACCGTCTCGTAGAGCCGCTCCCGGGCCGTCCGGTCGAGGTTGTTGGTGGGCTCGTCGAGCAGCAGGACGTCGGGGCGGCGCATCAGCAGGGCGGCGAGGCGCAGCAGGACGGCCTCACCGCCGGAGAGCTCCCCGGTGGTGCGGTCGAGGCCGAGGCGGTGCAGGCCGAGCCGGTCGAGGGTGGCGCGGGCGCGCTCCTCGACGTCCCAGTCGTCGCCGACGGCGTCGAAGTGGCGCTGGTCGGTGTCGCCGGACTCGATGGCGTGCAGGGCCTCGCGGGTGGCCCGGACGCCGAGCGCCTCGTCCACCCGCACGGTGGTGTCCAGCGTCAAGCCCTGGGGCAGGTAGCCGAGTTCGCCGTCGACCCGGACGGCGCCGCCGGTCGGGGTCAGCTCGCCGGCGATCAGCCGCAGCAGGGTGGACTTGCCGGCGCCGTTGAGCCCGATCAGGCCGGTGCGGCCGGGGCCGACGGCGAGGTGGAAGCCGTCCAGGACGGGCTTGCCGTCGGGCCACTCGAAGGTGAGATCGGTGCAGAGGACGGCGGTGGTGGGTTGTGCCATGGAGGGCCTCCCGGGTGGTTGCCGAAGGGAACGGTGAGCAACACGGGGAGACACCGCGGGTGCGGGCCGGTACGGCCGGGGGGAGGGCGGGGCGGATCCGGATCAGCCGGATCGGGCTCGCCACGGGGCCGTGACTGAGGTCGCACACTCGCACACCGCGCGGCGAAGGGCCTGCGCGGCGGGGGCGGTGTCCCGGAACCTCAGTAGAGCAACGGCCTTCTCCTTGTCTGGCGGGTGACTCCGTCCACGCTACGCACGGCGCCGGACCGGGGCAACCGAATTTCGGCGCACCGGGAAGCACCCCTGGACACGCATCGGGAAGCGGCCGCCCGACCGGATTCCGGACCGCCGGAGGAGGGCGGGTGCCGGTCCGGTGCCGATCCGGTGACGGCCCCGTCCCAGTCCGGGGGTGTGCGTAAGGAGGCCTTTATCCGCATGGCAGACTCCTCCCCTGCCACGCCTGCGGCTTCCCGGAGCCGTACCCGAGGAAGGGGTCGCGTGGCGGTTATTCACAGGGGGATTTGAACTCATGTCACCGATGTACCGGCCGAACCGTGCCGTCCTGGGCTCCTCCGTCGCCGCGCTGACCATGCTGGCCGCGACCGCGTGCGGCCCGGACAACAGCGACCCGGCCGTGGCCCGGACCACGGCTCCGACGGTCGCGGCCGGCGCCACCGGCAAGCCGGGCGCGGCGCCGATCAAGCTGCCGACCGTCGAAGAGCTGAAGACCTGGAAGTTCGAGGACTGGGACAAGTGGGCCCAGCAGAACGTGATCACTCCGGCGGTCAAGGGTTACTGGACGCTTCAGCGGATCCTGAACGCCAAGCCCAAGCCGATGCCGCAGCCGCAGCCCGACCCGACGCAGCCGCCGGCCCAGCCGACCGGCGCGGCCCCGGCCCAGCCGACCTCGAAGCCGGCCACCCCGGCCCCGGCGCAGCCCCCGAGCACCGGCGACCCGCTGCCCACCGTCATCGAGGCCAAGCCGACCCAGCACCCGTTCGCGAAGAACCTGCACGTCAACGGCAAGATCTTCTTCAAGGACGGGAACGAGGACTACGTGTGCTCCGGCACCGTCGTCTCCGACCCGGCCAACCCCGGCAAGAGCAACCTGGTCTGGACCGCCAGCCACTGCCTGAACGGCGGCAAGGGCGGCCAGTACTACACCAACATCTCCTTCGCCCCGGCCTACAACAGCAACGGGCTGCTGAGCGGCGGCAAGCAGGCCAACGAGACCGACGCCGAGCCGTACGGCGAGTGGGGCGCGACCGCCGGCATGGTCTCGCCGCAGTGGTCGGCCGAGGCCGACCCGGAGCACGGCGGCCCGTGGAGCCAGTACGACTTCGGCATCATCAAGGTCGCCAACCCGAGCGGCAACGGCAAGTCGCTGGAGGAGACCGTCGGCGGCTCCGTGCCGATCTGGTTCAACGCCCCGCGTGAGCAGCTCAACAGCGTCAGCGCCTACGGCTACCCGGCCGGCAAGCCGTTCGACGGCGTCGAGCTGGACCACTGCGACAGCGGCAAGCCCGCGAAGAAGACCGGCGACCCGAGCCGCCCGGCGATGCTGATGATCGGCTGCAACATGACCGGCGGCAGCAGCGGCGGCGGCTGGGTCGCCCCCAAGGACGGCAAGCCGGCCCTGGTCAGCGACACCTCGATCGGCAACGGTGCCAGCACCTGGGAGGCCGGCCCGTACCTGGACGACGTGGCGGCCCGGATGTTCGACTACTTCTCGAAGAAGTCGAAGTGACCTCCTGACCGGCCCGCGTGGCCGGTCCCCGGGGCCGCGGCCGTCGCGCCGCGGCCCCGGGCTTTTCCCCCACCCGGCCCGCTCCTCCTACAATCGGGCTCATCATGAGCGCCACACTCGTAGTCAAGGACCTCGCCGCCGGCCACGGCGAACGCACCCTCTTCTCCGGCCTGGACCTGGTCGTCGCCCCCGGTGACGTAATCGGCCTGGTCGGCGTGAACGGCGCCGGCAAGTCGACGCTGCTGCGGCTGCTGGCCGGGCTGGACACCCCCGAGGGCGGCTCGCTGCGGCTCAGCCCGGCGACCGCCAACATCGGCCACCTGCCACAGGAGCCGGAGCGGCGCGAGGGCGAGTCGGTGCGCGACTTCCTGGCCCGCCGCACGGGCGTGGCGGCCGCGCAGACCGCACTGGACGAGGCCACCGAGGGCCTGGTCGAGGGCCGCCCGGGCGCCGACGACGCGTACGCGTCGAGCCTGGACCGCTGGCTGGAGCTCGGCGGCGCCGACCTGGAGGAACGCGCCGAGGAGGTCGCCGACTCGCTCGGCCTGAAGGTCTCGCTCGACCTGCCGATGACGGCGCTGTCCGGCGGCCAGGCCGCCCGGGCCGGCCTCGCCTCGCTGCTCCTCTCCCGCTACGACGTCTTCCTGCTCGACGAGCCCACCAACGACCTCGACCTGGACGGCCTGGAGCGGCTGGAGGCCTTCGTCAAGGGCCTGCGCGCGGGCACCGTGCTGATCAGCCACGACCGCGAGTTCCTGGCCCGCACCGTCACCAAGGTGCTCGAGCTGGACCTGCACCAGCAGCAGGTCAACCTGTACGGCGGCGGCTACGAGGCGTACCTGGAGGAGCGCGCGGTGGCCCGCCGGCACGCCCGCGAGGAGTACGACGATTACGCCGACACCAAGGCCGGGCTGGAGGCGCGGGCCCGGATGCAGCGCGGCTGGATGGAGCACGGCGTGCGCAACGCCCGCCGCAAGTCCTCCGACAACGACAAGATCGGAAAGGCCCAGCGCGCCGAGTCCACCGAGAAGCAGGCCTCGAAGGCCCGGCAGACCCAGCGGATGATCGAGCGGCTGGACGTGGTCGAGGAGCCGCGCAAGGAGTGGGAGCTGCGGATGGAGATCGCCACCGCGCCGCGCTCCGGCTCGGTGGTCGCCACCCTGCGCGCGGCCGTCGCCCGCCGCGGCGACTTCGCCTTCGGCCCGGTGGACCTGCAGATCGACTGGGCGGACCGGGTCGCCATCACCGGCGCCAACGGCGCGGGCAAGTCCACCCTGCTGGCCGCCCTGCTCGGCCGGCTCGAACTCGACGGCGGCAGCGCCTCGTTGGGCTCCGGCGTGGTGGTCGGCGAGGTGGACCAGGCGCGCGGGCTGTTCCTCGGCGGCGAGCCGCTGTCGGACGCCTTCGCCGCCGCCGTACCGGAGCTCACGCCGGAGGAGGTGCGCACCCTGCTGGCCAAGTTCGGCCTCAAGGCGGTGCACGTGAAGCGCCCGGCCGGCACCCTCTCCCCCGGCGAGCGCACCAGGGCCGCGCTGGCGCTGCTCCAGGCGCGCGGGGTCAACCTGCTGGTGCTGGACGAGCCCACCAACCACCTGGACCTGCCCGCGATCGAGCAGTTGGAGGCGGCGCTCGGCTCGTACACCGGGACCCTGCTGCTGGTCACCCACGACCGGCGGATGCTGGACACCGTCACGGTGAACCGGCGGATCGAGGTCCGGGACGGGCGGGTGCACGAGCTGTAGAGCGGTCCTGCCGGGCTGCCCCTGCGAGACGGCCCGGCAGGGCGGACCGGCCAGGCGGCATCAGGCGGGGCGGACCGGCAGGACGGACCTGATCTGCGGATTGGTCTCGACCTCTTCCCGGCGCGGCCGTCATGTGCTGTGCTGTCGGCCATGGTTGACAGTGCAGTGGCAGGGACGCCCTACCCGACCGTCCCCCTCACCCCGATGACGGTGCCGGCCCACGAGGCCGAGGCCCGCAGCAGGTCCTTTCACGACGTGATGGCGCAGCGCCGGACCGTCCGCGACTACGCGACCCGCCCGATCCCGGACGGGGTCGTCGAGTGGGCGGTCCGGACCGCCAACACCGCGCCCAGCGGCGCGCACGTCCAGCCCTGGCGGTTCGTGGTGATCACCGACCCGGAGCGCAAGCGGCGGCTGCGCGAGGCCGCCGAGGCCGAGGAGCGCGAGTTCTACGCGCACCGGGCGTCGGAGGAGTGGCTGGCCGCGCTGGCGCCGATCGGCACCGACTGGCACAAGCCGTTCCTGGAGGACGCGCCGGCGGTGATCGTGGTGTTCGAGGTGCACAAGGGGCCCGATTCGCCGCGCCCGTACTACACCAAGGAGTCGGTGGGGATCGCGGTCGGACTGCTGCTGGCCTCGCTGCACCAGGCCGGGCTGGCGACGCTGACCCACACGCCGAGCCCGATGAAGTTCCTCAACGAGGTCTGCGAGCGCCCGCCGGAGGAGCGCGCCGCGTACGTCATCCCGGTCGGCTACCCCGCCGAGGGGGCGCGGGTACCGGATCTGCGGCGCAAGGACCTGGACGAGGTGCTGGTCCGGCTCTGACCCGCCGGGCGTGCGCGCCCGGGTGCTCCGGGGTACGCCCGGGTGCGCCGGGGTGTGATGGGGCCTGCGGGGGAGCCACCCGGAATTCCGTGGTGACAGGTCCCGGCCAAGGACATAATCGCGGTCATGAGCCACCCGCAGTCACGGTCCTGCAAGTACCCGCCCACCCCGCTCCACGTGCCCGGACCCACCGCCGTCACCACCGGGCGGCCGCCCGAGGAACTGCGGCTGCCCGGCGGGATCTCGCTGCTGCGCCGCCGCAGCATGCACGCGGTGGCGCTCAACAAGGCCGTCCGCGCCAACCTGGACCACCTGCGGCCCTGGATGGAGTGGGCGGCCGAACCCCCCACCCGGGCGCAGACCGCCGGGCTGACCCGGGCCGGCTCCCTCGCCTGGGAGGCCGGCACCGACTTCATGTACCTGGTCGGCCTGGACGCCGAACCCGGCGGCGTGGTCGGCGCCCTCGGCCTGCACGGCCGGATCGGCCCCGGCGCGCTGGAGATCGGCTACTGGGTCGCCGCCCGGCACGCCGGTCGCGGCATCGCCACCACCACGGCCGGGGCGCTCACCGAGGCCGCGCTGGCGCTGCCCGGCATCGCACGGGTGGAGATCCACTGCGACGAGGCGAACGGCGCCAGCGCGGCCGTCCCGCGCAAGCTCGGCTACCGGCTCGACCGGGTCGCCGAGGCCGCCGTCCGGGCTCCCGCCGAGACCGGACGGCAGCTGATCTGGGTCAGGGAGGCCTGACGGCGTTCCGGGCCGGGGGCTGTATCCGGGCCGGGGGCTGCATTCCGGGCCAGGGCGGCACTCCGGGTCAGGGCGGCGTTCCGGGCCAGGGCGGCGTTCCGGGCAGGGGGACCGGGCGGCCCGCGCCGCTCAGTAGCGCTCGCCGGTCGGCGTCGGCAGCGCGTCCAGGTCGGCCAGGTCGGCCGCCGAGAGCACGAGCTCGGCCGCGCCAGCGTTGTCCACCAGGTAGCGCGGCGTCTTGGTGCCCGGGATCGGGAAGACGTACCGGCCCTGCGCCAGCACCCAGGCCAGCGCCACCTGCGCGGGCGTCGCGCCGACCCGCTCGGCGACCTCCTTGACGCTGCCGACCAGCGCCAGGTTCGCCTTCAGCGCGTCCTGCTGGAAGCGCGGCAGCCGGCGGCGGAAGTCGTCCGCGGGCAGCTCGTCGAAGGAGGCGATGCTGCCGGTCAGGAAGCCCCGGCCGAGCGGCGAGAACGGCAGGAAGGCGATGCCCTGCTCCTCGGTGTACGGCAGCACCTCGGCCAGCGCGTCCCTCGTCCAGAGCGAGAGTTCGGACTGCACGGACGCCACCGGGTGCACCGACTGGGCCCGCTTGATCTCCTCGACGGTCACCTCGGAGAGCCCGATCCGGCGGGCCTTGCCGGCCGCGACGGTCTCGGCGAGGGCCCCCCAGGTCTCCTCGATCGGGACGGCCGGGTCGACCCGGTGCAACTGGTAGAGGTCGACGTGGTCGGTGCCGAGGCGGCGCAGGCTCTCGTCGATCGAGCGGCGCACGTGCTCGGGGCTGCCGTCGCGGGCCGCCGACTGGCCGGTCCCGCCCGGGACGATGCCGACCTTGGTGGCGAGGAAGGCGCGCTCCCGGTACGGGCCGGCCAGCGCGGCGCCGACCACCTCCTCGTTGGTGTACGGGCCGTACATGTCGGCGGTGTCGATCAGGGTGACGCCGAGGTCCAGCGCCTGCCGGATCACCCGGACGGAGTTCTCGTCGTCCCGGTTCTGCACGTCGTAGGCCCAGGTCATCCCCATGCAGCCGAGGCCGATGACGCCGGTCTCCGGGCCGCTGGTACCGAACGTGGCGTTGCGCATGACGGTGCTCCGATCGTGGTGGTGTGCTTGCCCGCTCGCGGGGTGGTGCGGTGGATCAACGCGTCCAGCTTTCACCTTGGAGTGCACTCAAGGTCAAGCCCATCCGGGCGCGCGCCGGATCCCGTCGCCGAGGAAGCAGATCCGCGGACCACCCAAGGGGCCGCTGATCATATGAGTGGCCATCGGCTCACCCTAGGGTGGGATGCGCCCGAGGCGCAGGCGGAGCGCGCACGTCGGACTTCACCACCACGCGTGGGGACACGGCCGTCTGAGCTGTGCGTTCACACCATGGCTCGCCGCCGGGCACGCGCAGGGCCGACGCAGGGCCGGTACCGGGTGATCACCCGTCAAACCGGCGTGCGGGAGCCCATGGGCGGGATCTCCGCACCACCGGGCGCCATCCGTCCGGTCTAGGCAGGGCTCACCGCGACGGCAGACCCTCTGTGCACAGCCGATCATCGGCTCATCCACTGGTATCCCGTTGGGGAGGAACCCATGACGTTCTCGCGCACCCGCCTCGCCGCCGTCGCCCTGATCGTGTCCGCCGCCACCGCCGTCACCGTCCCGGCGCAGGCCGCCGGCGGCCACCGCGCCCTCAGCCGCTTCGACGACGGGAGCTTCGAGTCGCCCAAGATCCCGGCGAACAGCTTCACCGAGCTCACCGCCGGGCAGACCATCGGCCCGTGGAAGGTCACCAGCGGCAGCGTCGACCTGATCGGCGCCGGCTTCTGGCAGGCCGCCGAGGGCGACCAGTCGGTGGACCTCAACGGCGCCACCACCGGCGCCGTCGCCCAGACCTTCACCACCGTCCCGGGCGCCACCTACTCCGTGACGTACGCGCTGGCCGGCAACCCGTCGGCCGCCCCGGCCCTGAAGACCGGCCGGGTGCTCGTCGACGGCCAGGACTTCCAGGACTTCTCCTTCGACATCACCGGCAAGACGCCGACCAACATGGGTTACGTGGGACACCAGTTGAGCTTCGTCGCGCAGAACGCCTCCACCACGCTGACCTTCGCCAGCACCAACGCGGGCGCGGCCGGCCCGGTCGTGGACGACGTCCAGGTCAAGGAGTGCAAGCCGTGTTGCGGGTGATCCGCTGAACCGCGGACTCGTTGCCCGCAGGCTCGTTGCCCGCAGGCTCGGACGCGTTCGCGATCAACGGGAAGCGGGTGCACGGTGGCGGGCCCGCCCGCCTTAAACCGTTCCTAAAACCTTCCCACGGTGGGCTCCCGATGCCCCGGAAGTGCTTGACGTGCACAGCTGGTCTAGTCCAGTTTGATGCTCAGCACCGCGCTCCTCCCCCGCACCGGACCAGCCCCCATGCTGCCGCCCGCCCCGCGTTTCCCCCTTCGCGGCGCGGGCGGCCCCACGTCCCGAGAGGCACCCCCATGCCCAGCGTGCCCCAGCCCGCCCCCACGCACCGCCGCCCCGCCGGCCGCACCAAGCTGCTGAGCCTCGCCGCCGCCACCGCGCTCGCCGCCGGCGGCCTCGCCGCGATCGCCGGGAACGCCGGCGCCGCCGACGGCAACCTGCTCGCCAACCCCGGCCTGGAGAGCGGCTCGCTCGGCCCCTGGAGCTGTTCCGGCGGAACCGGCAGCGTCGTCAACTCCGGCGCGCACAGCGGCAGCTACGCGCTCAAGGGGGCGGTGAGCGCGAGCGACACCGCGCAGTGCGGCCAGACCGTCAGCGTCCAGCCCAACACCACGTACGACCTCAGCGCCTGGGTGCAGGGCCAGTACGTCTACCTGGGCGCCACCGGCAGCGGCGTCACCGACCCGGCCGCCTGGACGCCGGGCGGCGCCAACTGGCAGCAGCTGTCCACCAGTTTCACCACCGGCCCGGCCACCACCAGCGTCACCGTCTACCTGCACGGCTGGTACGGGCAGGGCGCCTACCTCGCCGACGACATCACGCTCACCGGCCCCGGCGGCGGCAACCCCACCACCCCGCCGCCCACTTCGGGCACCCCGACCGGCGGTCCCACCGGCACGCCCACCGGCGGCCCGAGCACCCCGCCGCCGAACGTCGCCGTACCCGTCGCGCCCTACATCGACATGGGCGCCTGGCCCACCCCGTCCATGCCCGACATGGCCAAGTCCGGCAACCTCAAGGCCTACACCATGGGCTTCGTCACCGGCGTCGGCTGCAAGGCCAGCTGGTTCAACGCCTACGACCCGCGCACCGGCTGGGCCAAGGACCAGATCGACGCACTGCGCGCGGCAGGCGGCGACGTCAAGCTCTCCTTCGGCGGTGCCAGCGGCACCGAACTCGCCGCCGCCTGCACCAGCGTGGACTCACTGTTCGCCGAGTACGACGCCGTGGTCAACGCCTACAACCTGCGCTACGTCGACTTCGACATCGAGGGCGCGGCCATCGCCGACACCGCCTCCAACGACCGCCGCTCCGCCGCGCTCGCCAAACTCCAGCAGGCCCACCCCGGCCTCAAGGTCTCCTTCACCCTGCCCGTCCTGCCCGAGGGCCTGACCGCCGAGGGCGTCGCCATCGTCAAGTCCGCCCGTGACGCCGGGGTCGCCGTCGACCTGGTGAACATCATGGCGATGGACTACTACCGGACCGGCACCGACTACGGCAACGCCGCCGTGCAGGCCGCCCAGGCCCTGTTCGGCCAGCTCAAGGCGCTCTACCCGGCGAAGACCGACGCCCAGCTGTGGGCCATGGTCGGCGTCACCCCGATGATCGGCGAGAACGACGACCACCAGATCTACAACCAGGCCGCCGCCCAGCAGTTGGTGACCTTCGCCCGGCAGAACCAAATCGGCCTGCTCGCCTTCTGGGACGCCACCCGCGACGCCAACGCCTGCACCGGCGGCTCGCTCTCCAAGTGCACCAACATCCCGCAGCAGCCGTACGAGTTCGCGAAGATCTTCGCCCAGTACGCGGGCTGACCACGTCACGCGGGCCGCCCCGCTTCGGCGGTCGGGGTACCGGCGGTCCCGGGAGGCCGTCGGCACCCCCGGGCCCCCCGCACCGCCGACCCCGGTTGCGGCCGCGCACCAGCGGAAATTGGCATCTCATCGTCCCGGACCGTCCACTACAGTCCCTCCCACCTGCACGGCACGAGGGAGCGGACATGACCGGCACGACGGTCCGGAACGACGAGAACCAGCGCATCACCATCACGGCGGCCACCGAAGCCGCCTGCGCCGCCGGCCTCACCGCCGAGGAACTCGCCGCATTCAGCCGCACCCTCGGCCGCCTGCGCGCCCTCCCGGCCCACGACCGCACCCGCCTGCACGCCGAACGGCAGCTCAGCTCCTTCGTCGCGGAGAGCCGCAAGCGCCGCCGCCAGGAGGCCAAGCACGCCGACCGGCAGGCCGACGCCGACCTGCTCGCCACCACCGCCACCGGCGCCCGCGACCGCCGCGAGGACACCCCGCTCGCCCCCGCCGGCCCACCCGTCGGCGAACTGCGCACACCGCGCAAGTGCTACGTCTGCAAGCAGCCCTACCGCCTGGTCGACGGCTTCTACCACCTGCTCTGCCCCGGCTGCGCCGCCGACAACGCCACCCGGCGGGCCCTCACCACCGACCTGCGCGGCCGCCGCGCCCTGCTCACCGGCGGGCGCGTGAAGATCGGCTTCCAGCTCGCCCTGATGATGCTCCGCGACGGGGCCGACCTCACCGTCACCAGCCGGTTCCCGCACGACGCCGTCCGCCGCTTCCGCGCGGCCGACGGCAGCGCGTGCTGGTGGGACCGCCTCACCGTCGTCGGCATCGACCTCCGCGATCCGCGCCAAGTCCTCGGCCTCACCGAGCAGTTGCATGCCGACGGCCGGCCACTCGACATCCTCGTCAACAACGCCGCCCAGACCCTGCGCCGCCCACCCGAGTCCTACACCCACCTGGCCGCCGGCGAGCGCACCGGCCTGCCCACCGCCGACCGGCGGGCCGTCACCCGCGCCCCCGGCTTCCGGCCGCTCTCCGGGATCGCCCAACTCCCCTCGGACGCGGGCTCACTGCTCGATCTTCCCGGTCTCCGCGACGAGGCCGGTCTCCCGAGCCTCCCCGGTCTCCGCGACGAGGCCGGTCTGCTGCCCGACCTCTCACCCGCCAACTCCTGGTCCGCCCGCCTCGGCGCCCTCGACCCGGCGGAGGTGTTGGAGACCCAGCTCGTCAACGCCCTCGCCCCCACCCTCTTGTGCGACCGCCTGCTCCCCCTGCTGCTCGCCTCCCCGCACCCGGCCCGCTACATCGTCAACGTGACCGCCGTGGAAGGCCGTTTCGCCGTCCGCAACAAGACCTCCCGCCACCCGCACACCAACATGGCCAAGGCGGCCCTCAACATGCTCACCCGCACCAGCGCCGCCGAACTCGCCTCCCAGGGCGTCCACATGTGCGCCGTCGACACCGGCTGGATCACCGACGAGAACCCGGCCCCCAAGAAGGCCCACCTCGCCGCCCAGGGCTTCCGCACCCCGCTCGACATCGTCGACGGCGCGGCCCGCGTCTACGACCCCATCGTCCGGGGCGAGGCGGGCGACCCGGTGTCGGGGGTGTTCCTCAAGGACTACCAGGAGGCGGGCTGGTGACGGCGACGGTGACGGCGGCTCAGGTGTCGTAGCAGCCGTCCCACGGGGCGTGGAAGCCGAGGCCGTCGGGGTAGAGCTCGAAGCAGATCCCGTCGTCCTCGCCCTCCTCCCCGTCATCCTCCTCGCTTTCTTCGCGGACCAGCCCGAACAGCTCGCCCTCGACCCGTACGGCGAACGGCGCGATGGCGATGTCCCCGTACGCGCGGCCGGGCAGGGCGTCCAGCCACTCCGCCACCAGGTGGCGGGCGTCCTCGGCCGCGGCGGTGGACCGGATGCGCGAGTCGAGGTGCCGACCGGCGGCGTCGAAGCGGTGCAGCACGGCGAAGCACTCCGGCCGACCGATCGCCCCCGTGACCGAGGCGAAGAACTGGCCGCCCCGCCAGCGGCCGATGGTGCGGGTGCGGTAGTCGGGCTCGTACCTGATGGGGATCAGCTCGGGAACGTTCACGCCCGTACCGTACGCGCGGCCTGTGACAGCGCGGTCAACCCGCCCTGGATCAGCGCCCGGTGGGCAGGTTGGCCCCGCCCGTGCAGTCGAACACCACGCCCGTCACGAAGGTGTTGGCGGCCAGCAGGTGGATCGCCTGCGCGACGTCCTCGGCCCGGCCGACCCGGCCGACCGGGGTGGTGGCGGCGAGGCCGTCGAACAGCGCCGTCCGCTGCTCGGCCGGGACGCGGTCCCACCACGGGGTGTCGATGACGCCGGGCGAGACGGCGTTGATCCGCAGCGGGGCGAGTTCGACGGCCAGCGGCGGGACCATCGCCTCCAGCGCGCCGTTGATGGCGGCGAGTCCGGCGGTGCCGGGGATGGCGGCGCGGGCGGAGGCGGCGGTGATCAGCGTGACGGATCCGTCCGACCGCAGGTGCGGCAGGGCCGCGTGCAGGACGCGGACCTGCGGCCAGAACTTGGCGTCGAACCCGGTGGCGAGGTCGGCCAGGTCGAGCTGGGCGAACGGGCCGCCACCGGCCGCGCCGCTGACCGCGACGACCAGGTGGTCGACGGTGCCGGACTGGGCGAAGAAGGCCGCGACGGCCTCGGGGTCGGCCGCGTCCAGCTGGTGGCCGGTGGTCTTGCCGCCGATCCGGGCGACGGCGGCGTCCAGACGGTCCCGGCCGCGGCCGGTGATCACGACCTCGGCGCCGTCCGCGGCGAACGCGGTGGCCGCGGCCTCACCGATGCCCGAGCTGCCGCCCATCACGACGACGCGCTGTCCGGTGAAGAGGTTTGACGTGGTGCTCATGATGGCGTGTCCTTCATGTTGTCGAGACCGCTAGTTCCGGTAATAATTTTACCGAGACTGCTAGTCTTGTCAAGCGGGGGCAGAGAAAGGGAGCACGATGACCGAAGCCCGCCCGCACACCGGACGCCGCCGCAACGAGGCCGCCCACCAAGCGATCCTCGACGCCGCGCTGCACCTGCTCGCCGAGTCCGACGGCACCCCCGTCACCATCGACGCCATCGCCCGCACCGCCGGCGTCGGCAAGCAGACCGTCTACCGCTGGTGGCCCTCCAAGGGCGCCGTCCTGCTCGACGCCCTCACCGACCGCGCCGACCAGGACGTCCCCGGACCCGACACCGGCACCCTGCGCACCGACCTCCGCGCCTTCATCGCCACCACCTTCGACGGCGCCCAACACGACACCACCGCCCCCGCCCTGCGCACCCTCGTCCGCGAAGCCGCCCGCGACCCCCACCTCGCCGACCTCATGCAGACCTTCACCGCCACCCGCCGCACCGCGCTGCGCGACCTCCTCACCCGCGGCCGCGACCGCGGCGAACTCGCCGACGACACCGACCTCGACCTGATCGTCGACCAGATCTACGGCGTCTTCTGGTACCGCTTCCTCCTCGGCCACGCCCCCCTCGACGCGACCGTCGCCGACCGGCTCACCAACTCCCTGGTCGCCGGGAACGGTTAGGACGCGGGCCACACCTCCGGCGGCCGCGGCCCGACGCCGCCCGAGCCGGTTGATCGCCCGGTCCGCCTTCGGTGCCGCCCCGTGGGGCGCTCCCTGCGGAACGGCGCCCGCCCGGGGAGGGGACGTTCATGCAAGGGCGAGGCACAGCACGGCCGTTCGGATCCCGGCCGGCGCGACGCGCGGCCGCGCTGGTTACGGCCGCGACCGCCGTCGCCGCCCTGGCGGCCGGCTGCGCGGCCGCGGACCCGGATCCGAGGGCGTACCCGGGCAGCCCGAAGGGGCAGACCCTCGAAAGGGTGACGAAGGCGTTCGGGCTGGGCCTGCCCGCGTGCGACCTTCAGGGCGTCGGGTTCCACGGATCGGGTTCCACGGATCGGCGAAGCACCCCGGAGAGGTCCTGAACCTGAGCTTCCGAGCCCCCAAGGACTGCGTGGACCGCTTCCTCGCCGACCACTCGGTGGACCTGGCCCGCCCCGTCCACTGGAGCCCCGGGCAGGGAGCCGCGACCGGGTTCGACTCCGACACCGAGACCCGGGCCTTCGGCTGGTCCTTCGACAAGAGCCTGACCTACGACCTCTTCGTCGACTTCAAGACCTCCACCGGAAGCCGCTTCAGCGCCCTGGCCGACCCCGGACAGAACGAGCGGACGGTCTACCTGGAGGCCCGCCACCTCGGCGGATCCTGACCCCGGACGCCCGCGCCGCCCTCCGCCCGTCCGCTGGGCCCCGCATCACTCCGGGGCCTTCGCTCTGGGCCTTCGCTCTGGCCCTGCGCTCTTGGCCTGCGCTCTTGGCCTGCACTCTGGCCCCTGCGCTCTTGGCCTGTACCCCGGGTCTTCGCCCTGGGGCGCCCGTTCAGACGCCCGACGGCCCACGGCGCCGGATCAGCGGCAGGTAGACCTCGTCCACGATCTCGACCAGGACGTCGTCGGGCGCGGTCGGCACGCCCCGCACCACGAACTCGTTGCGCAGCAGTACCACCGCCACCGTGGCGACCCTGGGGTGGAGCGCCTCGGGGGTCGCTTCGCCACGGGCGACCGCGCGCCCCAGGATGGTGAGCCAGGGAGCGGCCGCAGCCTCGCCGGACTGGTCCTGGAGCTGCGCCAGGAACTCCGCCGCGCCGCCGGCGGCGGCCAGGAGCTCGCGCAGGATCGCGCCGAGCGAGGAGCTCCAGTGCCGGTTCGCCTGACGGAGCAACTCCAGGGCGTCACCGCGCAGTTCACCGGTGTCGGGGGGTACGGCGGCGGTGGTCAGCTGCTTGTAGGCGGCGATGCCGAGGGCCAGCCGGTTGGGCCAGCGACGGTAGAGGGCGTTCTTGTTGGTGCCGGCGCGGGCGGCGACCTTGTCCATGGTCAGCCCGGCGAATCCGGACGCGGTGAGCTCCGCCACCGCCGCCTGCAGGATCGCCTCCTCCAGCGCCGCCCCGCGCCGCCGCGTCTGCCCGGCCATGGTCCTCGTCCCGTCCGATCCCGTCGCCGGTACCACCGTCGATACCGCCCGCACCCTCCCCATCCTTCTTGTCATCTCCGGCCCGCGCCAACTAGGGTACTGGCCGTACCGTATTTGCCCACCCCCAGGAAGGCAGGACACCGTGCGCGCCAAAGGCATCAGCTACGACACCGGATTCGTCAAGAACGGGTCGTACTCCCGCAGCCGGTTCGACCCGGAGGAGGTCGAACGCGAACTGCGCCTCATCCGCGACGACCTGCACTGCAACGCGGTCCGCATCATGGGCGGCGACCCCGACCGGATCGAACTCGCCGCCGGGCTCGCCGCCGGCCTCGGCCTGGAGGTCTGGTACTCCCCGTACCCGCTGGAACTCACCGCCGACGAGCTGCTGGCCCTGTTCGCCGACTGCGCCGAGCGCGCGGAACGGCTGCGGCGGCGCGGGGCCGAGGTGGTGTTCGTCGCCGGGGCCGAACTCAGCCTGATGAACCCGGGATTCCTGCCCGGCGACACCACGGACGAACGCGTCGCCCTGCTCAGCCGGCCCGAGCTCGTGCGTGCACACCTCGGGACGGTCAGCGGCCGGGTCAATGCGTTCCTCGACCGGGCCGTGGCCGCCGTCCGCGAACACTTCGGCGGGCGCGTCACCTACGCCGCCGTACCGCTGGAGCGGGTCGACTGGACGCCCTTCGACCTCATCTCCCTCGACCTCTACCGCTCCGCCGAGACCGCCGACCGGTTCGCCGACGGCGTCCACGACCTGGCCGCACAGGGAAAGCCCGTCGCCATCACCGAGTTCGGCTCCGCCGGCTACCGCGGCGCGGGCGACCGGGGCGCGCTCGGCCTGGACATCGTCGAGTACGACGCCGAGGGCCCCGTCCGCCTGAAGGGCGCGTACGAACGCGACGAGGCCGGCCAGGCCGCCTACCTGCGCGAGCTGCTGGAAGCCTTTGACGCCGGCGGCATCGACGCCACCTTCGTCTTCACCTTCGCCCTCTACGACCACGTACACCGCCCCGACGCCGACCCCCGCGACGACCTCGACCTCGCCAGCTACGGCATCGTCAAGGTCTACGAGGACCACCCCGGCACCACCTACCCCGACCTCCCCTGGGACCCCAAGGCCGCCTTCACCACCCTCGCCACCTACCACCGCACCCACTGACCAGGCACCGCCCGGCCCCGTCAGGGGAAAATATGCAGACCGGTCTACTGATTCCCTCCTCCACCCTCACCCCTGCCCGCCAAACCCCCACCTCGCGCAGGAAGGCGGCCAGCCCGACTTCCTGCGCGACACCCACCCGACATGGGCTCGAATATGACGGTCGGTCTACATAGTCAACTCGCGGCAAGCACGGGCACTCTCCCCTCACGCGCAGGAAGTCGATCTCGCCGACTTCCTGCGCCGCAACCCCCACCCGGCCCGGCAAGAATATGCCGACCGATCTACATAATTTGCGCGCGACGAGCGACGCCTCAGAGGGCGTTTGAGGTAGACGGATTGCCCTTTATGTCCTAATAGGTTCCTCGCCAGCTTGGTGTGGTTTCGTCCGTTATGCGCTTGGTGAGGTTGTCGATCGATGCGATGTGGATCATGGCTTCGGAGCTGGTCGGCAGGGTCTCGTAGTCGCGGGCCAACCGGCGGCGCTGCATGATCCACCC